>CAZTLX010000078.1:0-16910 GCA_964614575.1 uncultured Phycisphaeraceae bacterium
AGCAGGCCGCCTTTGATCTTGCGCATCACGCGGCCGTCGATCGAATCGCCCTCGGCTTTCTCGGAGATGATCTTCTCCCAGCCCCGGATGCGGTCGGCCTTGCGCTTGGAGATCTGAACGAGGCCGCCCTCGCCTTCGACGTCTTCGAGCAGCACCTCGACGGTGTCGCCGATCTCGACATCGGCGGGCACGTCGAACTCGTTCTTATCGAGGATGCCCTCGGACTTGAGGCCGACATCCACGAGGAAGTCATCGCCCGCGTGGCCGATGATCTTGCCCTGGAGGATCGTCCCCGGCTTGAATTCCTGCATCTGGTCGCCGACCAGCGATTCCATATCGCCATCGGCCACGGTTTGGCCAAACTCGGCCGCCAGCATGTCGATCGCTTCTACGTCTTCGACCGAGAGCTTGGCAATGAGGCTCTGATTCACCATAAAATTAGCTGTCCTTTCGTGAACGGTGTACCCGGCCCGGCACACGCCGGGCTGCCACGGGTCGCGGGCGACGGATCGCCCACCTGGTTGCAGCACCCGTCTTAGCGTCGGCCCACGCGGACCGACCCCACCAAAACGAGTCCCTCATCATACCAAACCCCAAAAAACCCACACGCCCACCTCACCAACCCCCGCGGCCGCCCGGCGGGGGGACGCTTCAGCCAACCGACTTGACCCCAACCCCACACCCCGCGACGCTTACGGCATGGCTGATCAACGCGTGTTCCTCGGGACCGGCCAGCCCGCCCTGGCCGCGGCGGCGGCGTGGCTCTGCGCCCGCTATGCCCAACCCGACGGCCGCGGCGCGGACCTCAGCGGCCTCTGCGTCGTGACCCCAGGCCGCCGCGCCACCCGCCGACTCATTCAGGCGCTGGTCACGGCCTGCGAAACCGGGGGCTACGGCCCGCTCACCCCGCCACGCACCGCCACAATCGGCGAACTACCGGAACTGCTCTACGAACCCCAAGGCCTGGCCGACGCATGGACCGCCCGGCTCGCGATGGCCGACGCGCTGCGAACCGCCCCGTCCGACATAGTCGCCACGGCCCTCGGTGAGCCGCCGGTTGCGCAGGACACCGCGGGCTGGTTTCGGCTGGGCGATGAGCTGGCCGCCCTGGCCGAGGAATTGTCCGGCGAACTGCTGACGGCCGCGGACGTGCTGGCCGGCGGCGGCGACGAGCGCTGGCGGGCGATCGAGGCGCTGCTGCAACGCTACCACGACGCGCTCGCGGCCGAAGGACTGGCCGATCGCGCGACCCAACGCCACCGCGCGTTGGAGACTCAACGCCTAGCCGCACCGGTCGACCTCGTGCTGCTGGGCGTGGTGGAGATGCCGGCGATCACCGCGGCGATGCTGGAGGCGGTTGCGCCGCGGGTCACGCCGCTGGTTCACGCCGATGCGGCTGAAGCCGAGGCGTTTGATGCGTTGGGGCGTTTGCATGTCGAAGTGTGGTCTGAGCGTCGGTTGGGGCTGGACGACGAGCGGTTGGTCATCACGGATCGGCCGGGCGATCAGGCGGTGGCGGTGTTGCGGGTGATCGAAGCCGCCGCCGCGGCCGAGCCGATCGGCGCGGATCAGGTCACGGTGGGGGTGGGCGACGCGGCTTTAGCGCCGATCGTGGCACGCGCGTTGGAGATGTCCGGCATCGCCGCACGCACCCCGCCGGGCCGCAGCCTCGCCGAATCGCGGCCCGCGCTCCTGCTGGATGCGGCCGCGACATTCCTGCAGACCGAACGCTTTGATGATCTGGCCGAGCTCGTGCGCCACCCCGACCTCGATCTCGCGCCCGAGGGGGTTGCGCACTGGCAGACGCTGCTCGATGAATACCTCACCGAGCACGTGCAGGCGCGCGTGACCACGAAATGGTTCGGCCGGCATGCCGCGTCGCTCAAGGCGGTCTATGACAGGCTCATGACCCTCATGCCCGCGTCACCCAAGCGGTCGCGTCCGCTCGGGGAATGGGCTGACGACCTGCTGGCCCTGCTCGCCGGGGTGTATGGCCGGCAGCAGCTCGCGCCGAACAACCCGAGCGAGGCGCTGCTGCTCGATGCTCTCACGCAGCTCGCCGACGCCGTGGCGTCGATGGGTGAGTTGGATGCGACGCGTCCGTTTGTGCCGGCGGTGACCGCGTCCGAAGCGATCGAGTTGCTGCTGGGTCAGATCGCCGCAGGCGTGGTCCCGGGCGAGCCGGAGCGTGCCGCGGTGGAAGTGCTCGGCTACCTGGAGCTGCCGCTGGACGACGCGCCGGTCACGATCATCACCGGTTTCAACGAAGGCGCGATCCCCTCCAGCCGCACCTCCGATGCGCTGCTGCCGGACACGCTGCGGGCGCGGCTGGGCATGTCGGACAACCGGGCCCGCTACGCGCGCGACCTGTACGTGCTGCACACCCTCACGCGCGAGAAGCCCGGCACCGTGCTCATCGCGGGCCGGCGTTCAGCCGAGGGCGACCCACTGCTGCCCAGCCGGTTGATGCTCGCGTGCGACGAGCAGACGATGGTCGATCGGCTCCATCGGTTTTACGACGAGACACCCGCGCCCGTCGCGCCGCCGCTGATAGTGCCCGGCCGAGCCGACGACCTGGGCCTGCTGCTGCCGCCGGTGCGTCCGGTGGACCCGCCGCTGAGCAAGCTGCGCGTGACCGCGTTCCGCGATTACCTGGCTTGCCCGTACCGTTTTTATCTGCGCCACGTGCTCGGGCTTGAGGGCCTGAGCGACGAGGCGGTGGAGATGAGCGGCTCGGTCTTCGGGACGCTGGCGCACCGCGTGCTGCGGGCGTTCGGGCAGAGCGATCTCGCGGCCGCGACCGACGCGCCGAGCATCGCAACCTTCCTGCACGATCGCCTGGCGCAAGAGGCGGATCACGTCTTTGGCGACGAGCCGACCGCCGCGGTACGGTTGCAGTTGCAGCAGCTCGAAGAACGGCTCCCCCGCTTCGCGCACGCCCAGGCCGCGGAAGCCGCGGCGGGGTGGCGCATCTTGCCCGAGCATATCGAGCAACGGCGCGAGGCCACGATGAAGGTGGATGGCCAGCCGTTCACCATCACCGGGCAGATCGACCGCATCGACGCGCACCCCGAGCTCGGCTACCGGATCATCGATTACAAGACCGCCGACACGACCAGGCTGCCGGACGCGATCCACCTGGCGGGGCCGCGCGATCAGAAGCGTTGGATCGATCTGCAACTGCCGCTCTACCGCGTGCTGGCGGCGCACGCGGGGGTCGGGGAGGCGGTATCGCTGGGCTATGCCTTGTTGCCGCGGAAGTTGACGGAGGTCGGTTTCGTGTGGGCCTCGTGGGAAGCGGAGCAGTTGGCGGAGGCGGAGGAGGTGGCGTTGGGGGTGATTCGTGAGGTGCGTGCGGGGCGGTTCTGGCCGCCGGGTGAGACGCCGGACTACGACGACGCGTATGCCGCGATTTGTGCTGATCGCGTGCCGGACCGTGACGCCTTGATCCGGCGCTCGGCCGCGGAAGGCGGGGCTATCGATGCGTGATGCCGAACGCTTTACGGTGATCCGCGCCTCTGCCGGTTCGGGCAAGACGTATCGGCTCAGCGGCCGCTACCTATCGTTGCTGCGGCAGGGCGTGAACCCGGCCCACATCCTCGCGACCACGTTCACCCGCAAGGCGGCGGGCGAGATCCTCGGGCGCGTGCTCACCCGGCTGGGCAGAGCGGCCCGCGATCCGGACGAGGCCCGCGCGCTGGGCGCGGCGCTCAACGACCCGGGCTTCGATCAGCCCGCCGCGCACGCGATGCTCGTCACGCTTACGCAATCGCTGCACCGCGTCGGGGTCTCGACCATCGATGCGCAGATGCACCGCATGGCGATGTGCCACCGCTTCGAGCTGGGGCTGCCCGCGGCCCCGCGGCTGGTTGAAGCCCAGGGCGCGGTCGCGCAGCAGCTTCGGCGGCGGGCGATCGACGCGATGCTCGCCGAGCAGACGCCGCAGGTGCTGATCCCGTTGCTGCGCCGGGTGCAGCACGACGCGGCGCAGCGCCGCATCAGCGATGCGCTCGATGAGTTGTTTGTCGGGTTGTACGACGTGTATCGCCAGACCGATGCCGCGTCGTGGCGGGCGATCGAGCCCTCCCGCACGCTCGATGAAGACCAGCTTCATACCTCGGTGGGCATGCTGCATGATGCCGGCTCCCTGCTGCCGGACGACAAGCGCTGGGCCAGGGCGTGGGCGCGGGATGTCGAAGCCGCGACGCTCCGCGACTGGCCGGGCCTGCTCGGCGGGGGCTTGGCGGGGAAGGTCGCCGAGGGGGCCGAGAGCTATTACAAGAAGCCCTTGAGCGACGCGTTACGCAAGGCATACACCCCGCTGGTCCGCCACGCGCAGGCGGTGCTCATCAACCAGACCCTCGAGCAGACCGCGGCGATGCACGACCTGCTCGCGCGCTTCGACACGCAGTACACCGCGCTGCGCCGGGCCCACGGCGTCATCCTGTTCAACGACCTGCCCGTACTGCTGGGCGGTGTGATGCGCACCGCCGACCGCGACGACCTGCAGACGCTGTACTACCGTCTGGACACCACCGTCGGCCACCTGCTGCTCGATGAGTTTCAAGACACCTCACCGATCCAGTGGCGGGTGCTGCGCCCGTTCGCGCAGGAGATCCGCTCCACCGACGAGGGGCGGCGCACATTCTTCTGCGTCGGCGACGTGAAGCAGGCGATCTACGGCTGGCGCGGCGCGTGTGCCGCCATCTTCGACCGGGTGATCGACGACCTTTCCCTGCCCGCCGAATCTTTGCAGACGATGGATGTCAGCTACCGCTCGTCGCAGGTGGTGCTTGATGCGGTCAACGCGGTGTTCGGCACCATCGCGCAGAGCCCGCCGCTCGCGGAGCTGGCTCAGCACGTCGAGCCCTGGGCCAATGGGTTTACCGATCATCGGGCGAATGATCCGGCGCGGCCCGGCTACGTCGAGTTTGCCACCACGCCGCCCGCGGCGGAGGCCGAAGCGGATGACGACGACGAGCAGGCTTCCGCGAAACCGTCCCACCTGCACGGCGTGGCGGCGCGCGTGGCCGAGCTGGCCGCGGCCCACCCGGCGCGGACGATCGGCGTGCTGGTCTCCCGCAACGCCACCGCCGCGCGCTTGCTGGGGCTGCTGCGCGACCGGGGCGTCGCCGCTTCGGGCGAGGGCGGCGCGGCGCTGGATCAGGACACCGCCGTCGAGGTGATGCTCAGCGCGTTGCAACTGGCCGACCACCCCGGCGACACGGCCGCGGGCTTTCATGTCGCCCACTGCCCGCTGGCCGCCGCGCTGGGGCTGGACCGCGATGATGAGATCACACGGGCGGAGGTGTCGCGTCGCATCCGGCGCGAGCTGCTGGACGAGGGATACGCCGAGGTGCTCACACGCTGGGCGAAGGTGCTGGCCCCGACGCTGGGCCCGCGCGGCGTGGAGCGCGTCTCGCAATTGATCGCGCTCGCGGAACAGCACGACCCGCTGCGGCCGCTGCGCACCGGGCCGTTCATCGATTTCGTCCGCCGCAGTCGCGTCGAGGACCCGACGCCCGCCCGCGTGCGGGTGATGACGGTCCACAAGGCCAAGGGGCTGGAGTTCGATCTGGTGGTGCTCGGCGAGTTGTCGCGCGTGATGGGCACGGTCAAGGGGCTGGTGTGGCAGGGCGGCGACGACCCGACCGAGCCGCCGACGGTCGTCATCGCGCACGCCAAGTCGGAGCTGCGGCCGACGCTGTTCGCCTACAGCGCCGCGATCGAGCAGGCCTACCAGCGTGAGCAGGCGGCACGCGTGGCGGACGATCTTTCGGCGTTTTACGTCGCGATGACCCGCCCGCGTCACGCGCTTTACCTGCTGGTCGAGCCGTTGCAACGCAGCGAGAAAGGCACGCTCAGCAGCAAGGGCCTGAGCAACGCGAGCGCCGCGTCGGTCCTGCGCCACGCGCTGGGCGGGGCGGACCCGCTGATCGAGTCCGGCGTGATGTATCAGCACGGCGACCCCGCTTGGGATACCGCCACGCAGGCGCTTCCCCATTCGCCGGGCACCGCCTCCCGCCCGATGCCGGCGCTGCGCGACAGCCCGCACGCCCCGCGCTGGTGGCGCGGGGTGACGCCCTCGGCGGCGGAGGCCGACGGCCGCGTGTCGGTCGCGAGCGTGTTGGACACGGGCATGCGCGACGCGCGGCGGTTTGGCCGTCGCGTACACGCGGCGCTCGAAACGATCGAATACATCCGGCCGGACACGACGCACGAAGACGCGGGCCTCGCGGCGATGCTGGCGCTGTCGGGGGTCCGCCAGGCACTCTCGCCGGTGTATGACCAGGAGCAACTCTGGCGCGAACGCGCGTTTGCGATCCGGCTCGATGGCGACTTGGTGCGTGGCGTGTTCGACCGTGTCGCGATTCAGCGCGAGGCAGGTGGCCGCGCCACCCGCGCCACGCTCACCGACTTCAAGACCGACCCCCCGACCGCCGAAGCGGTCGAGCGCTACCGCCCCCAGCTCGCGCTCTATCGCCGGGCGCTTAGCCGCATGCTTGTTCTGCCGGGCGAAGCGATCACCGCGCGGCTGCTGTTCGTGCGGGACGGCGTGAGCGTCGAGGTTTAAGCGCCGGCCCGCGCGGCGCGCAAGGCGGTGGGCGACTGCCCGGTAGCGCGGCGGACGTGACGCGCCAGGTTGTGGGCGCTCTCGAAGCCGGATTGCTCGGCCACGTCGCCCAGCGGCAGGTTGGTCTCACGCAGCAGCCGCAGCCCGCGCTGCAGGCGGGCCTCGGAGAGGTGGCGGTGGGGCGGCCGGCCGACCTTCTCGGTGAAGGTGCGCGTGAGGTGTTCGCGGCTGACGCCGAATTCCGCCGCCACGCGCTTGAGCGACCACGGCCGAAACGGGCTGTCGAGCATGATGGCGACGGCCTGCTCCGCGGGGGTCAGCGCGCTGCGGCGGCCGCGCTCCGCCTGGTCGAACAGACGCATGATGAAGTCGTGGACCGCGTGCGCCATCGTCGCGCGCGGCGTGGCGGCGGTGGGGTCCGCCAGCCGGATCAGGTGGGTGAGTTGTTCGTCGGCGGCGGCGACCGACTCGGCTTCGACGACCGTGCCGTGCCGCGCCCCGAACGCGTCGAAGTGTTCGACCAGCCCCGCCCCTTCGAGGTTCACCCAGCGGCAGGCGTATTCATCGTCGCGGTCGAGCTTGCCATAGCTGGTCGGTTCGCCGTAACGGAAGAGCATGAAGCGGCCGGCCTCGGCGAGGTGGCGGCCCCGGGGCGTGTCGAGGTACGCCCGGCCGGCGAGGGTGAGCTGGGCGACGCACAGGTTGGCGGGGAGGCGGTCGGTGTTGGACCAGTGGTAGGGCTTGCCCGGGCCGTAGCGCTCCTGCCCAAAGCCCGCCACGCGCCAGAGCACGCCCTCGGTCGGGTCACGATAGAGCGGCAGGCCCATATCACATATTGTACGATTATAATCACGATATGTGGCATCACGGGCGGTGAAAACGCGTCATAATGTCACAACTGTATCGACGCTCACGCCACGACCTCCCCGGAGCTTGCCATGACCACCGCCACCGCTGAACTGAAAACCCCCGCCAAAGTCGGCCACGACGCCCACACCAAAGAAGCCGACTCACAGGAAGGCCTGCGCGGCAAGGTGCTGCGGCCGATCCACATCACCTTCCTCGGCGCGGGGTCGATGTTCTGCCCCAAGCTCTGCCGCGACGTGCTGATGATCCCCGGCAACGTCGGCGGCGAGATCCGCCTCGTCGACATCGACACCCAACGCCTCTCGACCATGCACAAAGTGATCGAGAAACTGGTGGAAGCCACGGGCAACGCCGGCAAGTGGGCCGTGCGCTCCAGCGCCGACCGCCGCGAGGTGCTGCCCGGCTCGACCTACTGCGTCTGCTGTGTCGAGGTCTCCGGCGTCGAGTGCGTGAAGTGGGACAACGACATCCCGCTGAAGTACGGCGTCGATCAGTGCATCGGCGACACGATCGGGCCCGGCGGCCTGTTCAAGAGCCTCCGCACCATCCCCGTCTTCCTCGACATCCTCCGCGACATCCGCGAGCTGTGCCCCGACGCGCTGATGCTCAACTACACCAACCCGATGAGCATGATGGTCTGCGCCGCCGGCCGCGCCGTGCCGCAGGTCAACGTCGTCGGACTCTGCCACAGCGTGCAGGGCACCAGCCACCTGCTCGCCAAGTACGCCGAGGTGCCTTACGACCAGATGCGCTGGGAGTGTGCCGGCATCAACCACCTCGCGTGGTTCACCCGCCTCGAGCACGGCGGCGAAAACCTCTACGACAAGATCCTCTACGCCAAGTTCGAGCGGGAACTCACCGACGCGATCAAGGAATACGAAGCCGGCATCACCAGCATGGACGCCCGCGACCACAACAACGATGAGCCTTGGAAAATCCGCGACATCATCCGCAAGGACATGTGCCTGGCGTTCGGCGCGTTCATCACCGAAAGCTCCGGCCACCTCTCGGAATACCTGCCGTACTACCGCAAGTCCGACGCGGGCAAGCAACTGCTCCGCACGCGGTACGACGGCGGCAGCCGGTTCTACGCCACCAACTGGCCCAACTGGCGCAAGCACGCCGATGACCACCGCATGAAGCTGGTCAACGGCGAAGCGCAGGAAGAACTCAAACGCTCGTGGGAATACGCGTCGTGGATCATCGAGGCCATCGAAAAAGACGCGCCCTTCCGCGTCCACGGCAACGTCATGAACCACCCCCAGCGGCCGGAGAAGTACGGCTCGGGCGAGGCCGGCAAACTCATCACCAACCTCCCCGGCGACGGCGCGGTCGAGGTCGCCTGCATGGTCGATGGCAACGGCATCAACCCCACCCGCTTCGGCGCGCTGCCCGCCCAGATGGCCCACGTCTGCGCCAGCAACATGGCCATGTTCGACCTGGGCGCCACCGCGTGCATCGAGAAGAGCAAAGAAGCGGCGATCCACGCCCTGCTGCTCGACCCGCTGTGCGCCGCGGTGCTCACCCCCCGGCAAATCAAGGCGATGACCCTGGAGATGTTCGACGCCGAGAAAGACTTCCTGCCCGGCTATCGCTGAGCACCCCGCGTCTTTTCCAGTCAGACCTGCCCCGAGCCGCGGATACGTATCCGCGGCTTTATCATGCACTTCACCTCACACCCCACCATCACCCTGAAATAGGTGTCCGACACCTTTAGCACCCTGCGTGGTGACTTGCTGGCGGTACTCATACATCACGATAGGCAAGCGGGGAAGGGGTTTCTACAGGGCATACTTATCCCCTTTTCCGGCCCCCTTTTCCGGCCCGATACCTCCTAGGAATCGTTGGAAAACAAGTCAATGAGAACAGAACCGAGAGCAGATGTGATGACAGCGAACAACCATGCGCTTATCCATAACCAAATCTTGCCTGTAAAAAACTCGATTCGTTTCAGCCGTTTTTCTTGGAGCCCCACACCTATCGTTGATTTCGGACACAAAATGCCAAAAAGCAACAGTCCAAATGCGACGATCACAAGCGCTATGAACCATGATTTTATGTCTATGCGCGTTATTGTAGTAAAATCATTAATATGAAACTTGAGGAGTGTTTCAACTGCTTGTGGAACTTCCGATTCACTTAGTCCATCGGCGATCATTGTCCGAGCATTATTTATGATATCTGATTTATTCGAGATAGTTGCAAACATCCCTACAGGCATCAGCATAACGGCCAGAGTGACCAATCCAAAGCCAATGGACCCTAGTGGCATTGCGAATTTGCGATACCAGTCCAGCCTGCGATTATCTTCAGCCCAATCTCTTACCTGTCTTATCACACGCTGCGTAAACGACCGATTAGGCGATATTGAAACACCAATCTTGTTAACGAAGAATTCGCCTAGGAGTTTGATTTTGAGTTCAGCGTCGCCATTTCGAATTGTCACGGTAGCGTAAAGTGGTTTCTCGTTTTTGATTTGAGGATCCGCAATAATGTCGCCGAATGTTTTGCCGGTGAACTTCTTCTCTGAGATGCAATGGAGCTCGATTAGACGAGTCTTTACGGTAAATGGGTATCTAGATTTAATGTCGCGTTTGACACTTTCTTTATCTTTTTCTGGATTGAGACTCCATTCATGAAGGCGTTTGTTCACCGCCTCGTTCAATTTGCGATTTGCATAACGGCTGAATTCTCGTTCGGCTTCATCCAAGACACCATCGAGCGCCAACAGCCTGTCACGCGACAGTAGGTATATACCCTTGAGTTCGAATTCGCCGGGTTGAATTACGCTAGTTGTCAATGTTTTCAACCTAATCGAGATTACGCGACGGGATAAATGAGGCGGATTCCGTTTCGGCGGTCTTGGGGCCGCGGGCATGCAGCGCCCGCGACCCCGGCTGGCCGTTTGCGATGGTCACCACGGCTTCCCGTCCTTCCGCGTCCCGCACAGCGTCACTTCCAGTTCCGTAGGTCCGGGCCTGCCCGGACAGGGCTTTGTTTGTGCGTGAATTGTCCGGGCAGGCCCGGACCTACTTGGGGAATCCGGGGCCGTGGGCTGATGTGGCCCACGGCCCCGGTTTCACTTCGCTAGACTCACCACGCCTTACCATCCTTGCGGGTGCCGCAGAGGGTGACTTCCAGGCCCAGGGCTTTGGCCATGGCGGCTTTGGTGAGCATCGCCTGGTCGGCGGCGGCGGCGTCATTCGCATAGACGCATTGGATGTGGTTGGCTTTGTGGCGGGCCATCATCTGGTCGCGCGAGACGCCGTAGGTCACCGCGTGCATGATCGGCCACTGCGGGGTCGTCTCGTTCCAACGACGCTGGGTCTCCTGCTTCGGCAGCGTGATGACCTCGGCCCGGCCCAGGTCCATACACAGCTTGCCTCCCGGCACGGAACCATCCAACCAGACGCGGGACCAGATAATTTCGCCGGGCTTGGCGATGCCGCGGAGGGTGGACCCGCCGTTGGGGAAGTACATCGCCGGCTGGCGGTGGCCGTCGGAGCCCTTCCACCCGCCGACGTGGTGGGCCGGGGGCGCGCTGCCGGAGATGAGGAAGACCCAGACGTATTCCTCGGTCGTGCCGGTCGGATCGAAATCACCCCAGCGCAAATCATGCAAGGTGTTTTCCGGGGGCTGGCCCAGCGCATCGTGGACGAGTTTGGTCATCAGCCCGTCGAGCCCGGCACACTCATCGACCTCATTAAAGTGCGGGATGCACTGCCCCCGGAAGAGTTCTCTTTTCCCATCCCGAGAGAAAACCGGCGGGCGGTCGGTGTTGTTGAGCGTGCCCTCGACGAGGTCGGACGCGGGCGACAGGTCCTTGAGGCCCTGCTGGTACTGGATGCCGATGGTGTCGCAGCCGTAGTCATCCGCGATGCGGACCGCGGCGATGTACATGCGGCACTGATCGAGCACCTGGTCCTTGGTCAGGTGCTTCTTGTGCTTCTTGCCGAGGTGGAAGGTGAAGCCCTTCTTCTCGTACCAGTCATAGACCGCCTGGGCTTCCTTCTTCTTGACCTGGGTCATCTCGTAGTAGAGCGCGGATTGGGAGAGGCGTTCCTTGAAGACGCCGGTGGGCGAGAGCAGGTGGTCGGGGATGATGGCGTTGAACATGCCCATGCAGCCCTCATCGAAGACGCCCATGATGGCCTTGCGCTGCTGGAGTTCCGCGGCCAGCTTCTCGCCGGTCTTCTTCGCCTTGGCGGGGAGCTTGACGGAGGCGAGCTTTTTGGTGTGGGAAGTGGGGTGGGTGACCTTGCCGGTCTTGAGCCAGGTTTCCAGTCCTTTGGTGAAGAGCTTATCGGTGAAGTCGATGGACCAGAGGGTGGAGTACTCGACGCCGGCCTTGGTGAGCGAGCCGTTGAGGTTGAGCATGCCGACGAGCCCGGGCCAGGTGCCGGACCAGTTGGCGACGGTGAGGATGGGGGCCTGGTGGGAGAGCAGGCCGTGGAGGATGTGGTGGGAGTATTGCCAGACGGACTCGGCGACGATGAGGGGGGTTTGGGGGTCGATGTTTTTGAAGACTTCCATGCCTTCTTTTTGGGAGGCGATGAAGCCGTGCTTGCGTTCGGCGCGGTAGGGGTGGGCGCGTTTGAGGGTGTAGCCGGCTTCCTTGACGGCGGCGGTGAGGGCGGCTTCCATCTCGGCCTGCGCGGCCCAGCAGTTGCGGTTGGCGGATTCGCGCAGGTCGCCGTTGGCGATGAGCTGGATGGTGTTGGATTTGTTGGCGGATTTGCGGGTGCGTGGGGAGGTTTTTTTGGTGGACTTGGCCATGATGGGGGACTCCGGCAGGGCGGGGGGTGCAGGGGAGAAGCGGTGCGGTTGCGGTCAAGCCGGGCGCGACACAACACCCGGCGGTCGATCGTGTATCGAGGGCCGACGAGGGGGTCAGGCCGCGGCGGGGGGGCTGGGCCGATTGGTGCGGACCTGGCCGGTGCGGCACTGGGCGAAGCGGCCGAACACCTGTGATTTGAGACAACGCGGGTGCATGGCACGGATCGTACCACCGGGGAGGCATGGTGTCACCCGATCCTGCGGCGTGTGTCAGACGGGTCGGCCCATGTTCCGGGGCGGATCGAGTCATGGAACTATTGGGAAATTTCCCCCCTCAAGATCATGCGTGATCGGGCGGCTCGGGCGTCCCGACCCAGCGTCCCTCGCGCACACTTTCGCAGACATGTGTCGGGCGGCGTGGCTGATTCATCGCGGAGGACACCGAGGCGCGAAGGGCGCGGAGGAAGGCGCCGACAACCGCAACGCGGGTGGCCGCACGATGTCACAAACGGCACAAAAACATGGCCATGAAGTGCAGTGTCCACTCAGCGATGTCGGTGCTTTTTGTGTGGCGAAAGATGCGGGGTGTTTCGCGGCCTTCGCGCTTCGGCGTGCCAAACCGGAACCAATGCGTCTGCTAAGATGCCCGCCATGCGGGTGATCGCGGACCAGGAACAGGTGGCGCAGCTTATTGAACGGCTCACGGCGTGGGTGGGGCGGGCCGTCGCAGCGCATGAGGGGGGCTGGGCGCTGGTCGGGCTCAAGAGCCGGGGCGATGTGCTCGCGCAGCGGATCGCGGAGAAGCTGCCGGCGGGGGCGCTGGTCGGCGTCGGCTCGCTGGACATCACGCTGTATCGCGATGACCTCTCGGAGATCGGCCCGCAGCCGGTGGTGCAGACGACGGAGATCGATTTTGATATCGACGGGGTGAACGTGATGCTCATCGATGATGTGCTGATGAGCGGGCGGACGGTGCGGGCGGCGTTGGCGGCGTTGCTGGACCTGGGCCGGCCGCGTCGGGTGTGGCTGGCGGTGCTGGCCGACCGGGGCGGGCGTGAGCTGCCGATCCAGCCCGACTTTGCCGCGCTCGACCTGCGCGACGACCCGAGCGAGGAGAAGATCAAGCTGACCATCCGGCCGATCCACGAGCGGGATGAGTTATTGGCGGTCCCCGTACCTCGATAAGGCAGATCACCTTGGCTACCGACGCCCACGCCTGGACGCACAAGCACCTGCTCGGCCTCGAAGACCTCTCGGCCGAGGACATCCGCTTCCTGCTCACCACCGCCAAGGGCTTCGAAGCCGTCTCCACCCGCTCGGTCAAGAAGGTCCCCGCCCTCCGCGGCAAGGTCGTCGCCAACCTCTTCTTCGAGGACTCGACCCGCACCTCCAGCAGCTTCACCCTCGCCGCCCAACGCCTCTCCGCCGACGTGCTGCAGTTCTCGGGCAAGGGGTCGAGCGTCTCCAAGGGCGAAAGCCTGGTCGATACCGCGCGCAACATCGAGGCGATGGGCGTCGATGTCATCGTCTGCCGTCACGCGCAATCCGGCGCGGCGCACAAGCTCGCGGCGTCGGTCAACTGCTCCGTGCTCAACGCCGGCGACGGCCAGCACGAACACCCCACCCAGGCCCTGCTCGACGCCTACACCATCGCCCAACGCCTCGGCCGCGATGAACAGTTCGACTTGACCGGCCTCACCGTCGCCATCGTCGGCGACATCGCCCACTCCCGCGTCGCGCGTTCCAATATCCACGGCCTCATGAAGCTCGGCGCTAAGGTCATCCTCGTCGGCCCGCCCACGCTGCTGCCCAGCAGCTTCGCCCAACTCGGCTGCGAGCTGTCACACCGCCTTGACGATGTGATCGGCCGCGTCGATGTGGTCAACATGCTCCGCGTCCAGTTCGAGCGCCTCGCCGGCCCCGCGTTCCCCAGCACCAACGAATACAGCGCGATCTACGGCCTGACCGCCCGACGCCTCAAGCAAGCCAAACCCGACATCGTCGTCATGCACCCCGGCCCGATGAACCGCGGGCTGGAGATCGAGTCCGCCGTCGCCGACGGCCCCAACAGCGCGATCCTCCAGCAGGTCACCAACGGCCTGGCGGTGCGCATGGCGTGCCTGTACCTGGTGACGACCTGTCAGGAGTGAACCGCCAGGACGCGGAGCACGCCGAGAAAAGCAGGAAGGCCTTAACCACAGATTTCGCAGATGACGCAGATTAAGTCGGGTCAGCCACAAAAAGGCACAAATGAATGCGGTCTTACTTTTTGTGCCACTTGTGCTTTCTTGTGGCAAACTGCCTTTTTATCTGCGAAATCCGTGAAATCTGTGGTTAAGCATGTCTTATGTATTTTTCGGCGTTCCTGGCGTCCTGGTGGTTTCATGTTCTGTGGCCTCGCACAGCGAAGTGATGTCAAAGTAGAATGCCCGCCATGCCGCGTTGGGCCTCGATGAGTCTGGCGAACAAGTGTCAGGTGCTGGTGGCGCTGGCGGTGGCGTTGATGCTGCTGGCGGGCGGGGCGATCGTGTGGGCGCGATTCGCGCAGTTGGTGGCGGACACGCCGCGGCAGCGGGCGCGGGACCTGGCCGAGGCGCTGGTCTTGCAGGGGATCGATCCGCGGCAAGCGGCGGAGGCGGAGCGGTGGATGAGTCCGGATCAGCTCCCGGATGTGATCACCCTGCCCAGCGAGGTGGCGGAGGATCAGTTCAGCGTGGAGTGGGTTCCCGCGGAGCGTCTGCCGGCCGCCGAGGCGGGGGATGCGTTTCTGGCCGCGGCGGTCGAGCGGTTTGAGTTGCGTATCGACGCGATCGACGCGTTTGAGGAAACCACCGATCTGCTGGGCCGGGGGCTTTACCGCTACGCCCGCGCGGTCCGCCGTTCCGACCTGGCAAAAAGCAGCGGTGCGCGTGACGCCCCCTTCCTGGCGACGCTCGATGCACCGGCCGTGGCCGACCCGCTTGAATACGTGATCCTGATCCAGATGCACGACGATCAGACGGCCCGCCAGACGGCGCTCAACACGCTGTACCTGGGCGGGGCGGCGTTGGCGGCGGGGCTGGTGGCGGTGCTGATGTTCTGGCTGATCCTCAGCCGGCTGGTGCTGGTGCCGGTGCGCCTGCTGCGGAACTACGCCGAGCGCGTACATGCGGGGGAGTCGAACCTGCGGGCCGAGATCCACACCGGCGACGAATACCAGCGTCTGGCGGACATGTTCAACGACATGCTGGACCGGGCCCGTAAGAACGACGCGGAGCTGCGTGCGCTCAACAAGGGGCTCGACCTGAAGCTGGGTGAGCTGGCCGAATCCAACGTCGCGCTCTACGAAGCGAACAAGGTCAAGGGCGAGTTCCTCGCGAATGTTTCGCACGAGCTGCGCACGCCGCTCAATTCGATCGCCGGCTTCGCGGAGGTGTTGCGGGACACGCTGCCGGCGACGGGCGACGACGCGCGCGACGAGAAGCGTCGGCGCTATGCGGAGAACATCCTGATCTCCTCCAAGCGGCTGCTCGACCTGATCAACGACCTGCTGGACCTGGCGAAGATCGAGGCGGGCCGGCTGGAGCTGCGGGTCGGGCCGCTGAGCATCGCCGATACGTGCGAAGGCCTGCTGACCCTGATCCGCCCGATGGCGGAGGATCGTGGCGTGCGGCTGAAGCTGAAGATCGAGCCGAACCTGCCCCTGATCGAGACGGATGCGGGTCGGCTGCAGCAGATCGTGTTCAACTTCCTGAGTAACGCGGTGAAGTTCACGCCGCGGGGCGGTTCGGTGACGCTGCTGGCCTCGAAGCTGGCGGGCGAGGAGGAAGACGAGCCGAGCATCCGCATCGCGGTCAGCGACACCGGCCCGGGCATCGCCCCCGAGGACCACCAGCGGATCTTCGAGAAGTTCACCCAGCTCGACGCTTCGGTGACCAAGCAGCAGGGCGGCACCGGGCTGGGCCTGACCATCTCGCGCGACCTGGCCGAGTTGCTCCAGGGCACGATCGAGGTCGAGAGCGCGGCCGGAAGAGGGGCCACCTTCTCGCTGACCATCCCGTATTCGATCAAAGCCCGGACGATCCCGCTGATGCCGGAGGCGGAGTAGGGGTAACCACAGATTTCGCAGATGGCGCCGATTTGGAGTGGGCCACAAAAAGGCACAGAACACACAAAAAGGACCATGCCTTGGTTTTTATGCCTCTTGTGCCTTTTTGTGGCTACCTTGCCTTGCATCTGCGCCATCTGCGGAATCTGTGGTTTGTCCCTCGGGTTTGCCTCCGTCGTTGGACCCCCTAGAATCGTGGTGTTCGTGAACCCCCTTTTGGACGAGTAACTGCTATGGGCATTGAAGCCGCGCTTCCCACCGACATGATCCTGACCACCCAGTTGCAGAAGCTGGTGAACTGGTCGCGTCGCTCGGCGGTCTGGCCGATGCCGTTCGCCACGGCCTGCTGCGGGATCGAGCTGATGGCCACGGCGTCGTCGCGTTACGACCTGGCGCGGTTCGGGGCGGAGGTGATGCGCTTCAGCCCGCGGCAGGCGGACCTGATGATCGTTGCCGGGCGGGTGGCGGTGAAGATGTTGCCGGTGCTGCAGCGGATTTATCAGCAGATGACCGAGCCGAAGTGGGTGATCTCGATGGGGGCCTGTGCCAGCACGGGCGGGGTGTTCGACACCTACGCGGTGGTGCAGGGGATCGATCAGTTCGTGC
>CAZTLX010000079.1:0-16787 GCA_964614575.1 uncultured Phycisphaeraceae bacterium
CGTGGTTCTGGCTGGTGATCTCGACCTTGCCGGTGCCCAGGTTCTGGATCGGGTGGTTGGCCCCGCGGTGGCCGAAGGGCAGCTTGTAGGTCTTCGCCCCCAGCGCGAGACATAAAAGCTGATGGCCTAAGCAGATACCGAAGATCGGCCGCTGGCCCAGCATCTGCTTGAGCGTGGCGACGGTGGCCTCGACCGCCGCGGGGTCGCCCGGGCCGTTGGACACGAACAGGCCGTCCGGCTGGTGTTTCATAATCTGCTCGGCCGAGGCATCCCAGGGCAGCACCGTTACATCACACCCCTGATCCACCAGGTTCCGCAGGATATTCAGCTTCGCGCCGCAATCGAGCGCGACCACCTTGTAACGCTTGGGGTCACGCTCGATCGACCCGTGCAGCGGGGCCCAGTCGCCCAGATCGCGGTCCCAGATCAGCGGCTCGGTCCGGCTGACTTTCGCCGCGAGGTTCGCGTTCACCCCCTGCGCCGATTTTGCCTGCTCGACGAGCTTGTCGTCGGAGATGGAAGGGTCGGTACACAGCACGCCGTTGAGCGCGCCCTTGGTCCGCAGTCGGCGGGTCAGGGCCCGGGTGTCGAGGCCCATGATCCCCGTGACGCCGTGCGACGCCAGCCAGGCTTCGAGCTTCGCGGTCGAGCGGTAGTTGCTTTCGCGGTTGGCCAGCTCACGGACCACAAAGCCCTCGACCTGCGGCTTCGCCGATTCCAAATCATCATCGTTTACGCCGTAATTCCCGATCAGCGGATACGTCATCGTGACGATCTGCCCGGCATATGACGGGTCGGTGAGGATCTCCTGGTACCCGGCCATGGAGGTGTTGAAACACACCTCCGCATCGACGGCCTTGGGCGACGTGTCGCCGAACGCGCTGCCGAGGAACACGGTGCCGTCCGCCAACGCCAGCCGGGCGGGGACGGTCGCGGGGGAGGGGTTTTGCGGGGTGATGTCGCTCATGTCGCCGCAAGTGTAGCGGGGTTGGCGCGTCGGTTCACCCGCGGCCGAGCAAGGCGGCGTACCGCTCGGCCACCGCGTCATATTTCGCGGCATCCCGCGGCTCGAAGGTCTTGAGCTCGAACGAATCGCGGACAATGCGGCGCAGCTCGTTCAGGTCCTTGACATCGCCCGCGCCGATGGCCTGGGTCAGCGCGTTGCCCACCGCGGTGCCTTCGTACGGCCCGACGATCACGGTGCGGTGGATCGCGTCCGCGGTCATCTGGTTGAGCAGCTCATTCTTCCCGCCGCCACCGACCAGGTGCAGGAGCGTCGTCTCCCGACCAAGCAGCTCGTCGAGCGACGCGAGCACGCGGCGATACGTCAGCGCCAGCGACTCGAGACAACAGCGGACGTACTGGCCCGGTGACTGCGGCTTGGGCTGATTGGAGGACATGGCAAACGCATCGATCTTGCCGAGCATCCCGCCGGGCGCGGCGAACGGGGCGTGGTCCGGGTCGATGAGCGTGCGGAACGGCTCGGCTTCGGCGGCGAGCTTCGTCAGCTCGGGGTAGTCGAACTCCTTGCCCTGAGCCGCCAGGTCGGCGCGGGTCTGCTGCACCAGCCAGAGGCCGGAGATGTTTTTGAGGAAGCGGATCTTGCCCGCGACGCCGCGCTCGTTGGTGAACGCCGCGGCCCGCGAGGCCTCACTGACGATCGGCTCATCCAGCTCCGCGCCCATCAGCGACCACGTCCCGCTGGAAAGGTACGCCCAGGTATCGCTCGACTCACTTCCGGGGGCGGGGACCGCGGCGATCGCGCTGGCCGTGTCATGGCTGCCGGGGACGATCACGTCGATCGGCGGGGCGTCGGCCAACCCGGCTTCTTCCATCACCTCCTTGCGGACGCTGCCGATCTTCGTCCCGGCGGGGACGGTGTCGGTGAGGAAGTGGTGGGGCAGGTGCAGCTTCTTGAGCAGGTCGGTGGCCCACTTGCCGGTGCGCGGGTCGATCATCTGCGTGGTCGAGGCGATGGTCGCTTCGTTGACCGCCTTGCCGCTGAAGAAAAAGTGCAGCAGGTCCGGCATGTTGAGCAGGTGGTGGGCCGGCTCGAGCAGGGCGGGCTCGCTGTCGCGGCGGGCGATAAGTTGGAAGAGCGTGTTGAAGGGCATGAATTGGATGCCGGTCGCGTCGTAGAGCGCCGCCTCACCGAGCTGGTCGATCGCCTTGGCCATGCCGCGGGCGTGGTGGTCGTCGCGGTAGGCGTACGGCAAACCGAGCAGCCGACCGCTGCGGCCGATGAGCCCGAAGTCCACCCCCCAGGTATCGACGCCGAGGCTCACGATGGTGATGCCTTTTTCAGCCGCCTTTTCGCCCGCGAGGCGCAGGCCTTCGACGAGGTTCGCCCACAGGCCGGTGATGTCCCAGTGGTAGCCCGAGGGCAGGCGCACCGCGCGCGTCGGGAAGCGGTGGCACTCGTGCATCACCACCCTGCCGCCCTCGATCGTCGCCAGCATCGCCCGGCCGGACTCGGCCCCCAGATCAAACGCCACGTAACCACGCTTGGACATGCAAAGACTCCTATGGATCAACCTGGCTTGAGTTTAACATCCCCAAGCCCAAGCCCACCCATGCGCAGCGGAGCTTGGGTGGGATATCCGAAGCATTACAAGACCTAAAAAACTACCGCCGACTCGCCCGCATCGCCTGGGTGACATACGGCACGCCGCTGAGCACCGTGACCAGCACCGTGAGCCACACCAGCCCGTCGCGCAGCCAGCGTGACCAAGCCATCGGCTCGCTGAGTCGAAGATCAATGGCGATCAGAATCAGGACCGCGGGGATCACGATCGATTGCAGGATCATCTTCCACTTGCCCCAGACGTTCGCGGAAAAGTCGATGCCCGCGCTCTCGTAAGCGCCGCGCATCGTGGTCACCAGCAGCTCGCGCGCGAGGATGACCACCGCCATCCAGGGCGCGACGCCGCTGAGGCCCGCGAAGTTCGGCCCGGCCAGAAAGATGAACCCGCCGAGCACCAGCAGCTTGTCGGCAAACGGATCGACCACCCGCCCGAACTTCGAGACGACCTGCCACTTGCGCGCCAGATAGCCGTCGAGCGCATCGGTGACCGCGGCCAAGATGAACAGCACCGCGGCGGCGATCAGCACGTCCACGCTGCGGCCATTGAACAACGCCAATGCGACGAAGAACACCGCCGCGAGCACAATCCGCAGCAGCGTCAGCAGGTTCGGGATGTGCTTGCGGGCGGGGGTCATGCTTTGGCGTTCGCTTGACGCGTGGTTGAATTAACTTCCGGGGGGGCATGTTACCGCCTCGGCCGCGGCCAGACCGGCCAGCCGGCCGGTACACCACGCCCACTGGAAGTTGTACCCGCCGATGCGCCCGTCGCAGTCGAGGATCTCGCCGCACAGGTAAAGCCCGTCACGACAACGCGACGCCATCGTTTTGAGATCGACCTCGCCCAGCGGCACGCCCCCGGCGGTGACCTCGGCGTGCAGGTAGCCGCGGTCCCGCCGCACCGGCAGGCGCAGCTCGGTCAGCGCCCGCGCGATCGCCCGGCGGTCGTCCTTGGCCAGGTGCGCCAGCGTGGTGTTGGGCTCGATGCCCAGTTCACGCTCCAGCAGCGCCTTGGCCAGCCGATCGGGCAACTGCCGCGGCAACGCGCTGAACACCGTCGCCTTGGGATCATCCTGCGCGATGCGCAGCAGCTTCTCATCGGCCTGCTCGAAGGTGCGGCCGTCGGTGAAGTTGACGCGGAGCGTGGCCTTGGGGTCATCGCGCAGCGCCGCGGTGAGGTGGCGGCTGATGTCCATCGGCGCGGGGCCGGAGACCCCGAAGTGCGTCGCGAGCATCGCGCCGCCTTGGCGGTGGAGCACCTTGCCGGTGCCGGCGGCGATGAACAGCTCAACCTCGATGCTCAAGCCCGGCAGGTCGGTCAGCCAGTGGTTGTGCGTGAGGACCAGCGGCACCAGCGCGGGCCAGGTGTCGGTGACGGTGTGGCCGAAGCGCTTGGCCAGCTCGTAACCGAAGCCGTCGCTGCCGGTCTTGGGCAGGCTCCGCCCGCCGGTGGCGAGAACGACCTGCGCGGCGTGGAGGGTGCCTTGCGAATGGATGATGCGAAAACCCGGCGGATTGCCATCCGCGGCTTCGAGGCGCTCGATCGCGATGACGCGGTGATTCTCGCGCAGGTCCACGCCCGCGCGTTGCATGGCACGCAGCAACGCGTCAAGCACCGTGCGTGCCTGATCGCTGATGGGGAACAGCTTGCCGGTGTCCTCGCGCTTGAGGCGGACGCCCAGCTCCTCAAAAAACACGATCGTCTGCTCGACGGTGAACGTCGCGAGGATCTTTTTGACTTGGTTGCGCGTCGGGCCGGCGTAATCGTCGGCATGCACCACATCGTGCGTGACGTTGCACCGCCCGCCCCCGGAAACAAGAATCTTCGCACCGAGGCGCTTTGCCCCGTCGAGCACCACGACTCGCGCATCAGCGTGCCTCTCGCGCAGCGCCCGCCCGGCAAAGATCGCCGCCATCATCCCCGCCGCGCCGGCGCCGACGATGGCGATGTCAAAGCGATCGCTGGCGTTCGCATGATCACTCACTTGAAGTCATCGAGGCTCAGCCCGCCGAGGCCGGTGCCCAGGGCGCCGCTGCTGCCGAGGCCGGACTTGAGGTTTTTGGGCGGGGCCTTCTTCACGGACTTGGGCAGCGACAGCTTCGTCGGCGCTTCCTCGCCCTTGCCCCTGCCGCCGCCACCGGTACTGGCCGAGGGCGAGCGCAGCGACAGCGAGAGCTTGCGGTTTTCCTCGTCCACATCCTTGATGCGGAAGGTCTTGACGTCGCCGACCTTGAGCACCTCCTCGACCCGGCCGGTGCGCTGCTCGCTGAGCTCGGAGATGTGGGCCAAGCCCTCGACGCCGGTCTCCAGCTCAACGAACGCGCCGAACTCGGTGACCGAGACGACCTTGCCCTCGTGCTGCGTGTCCTTGGCGTACTTGCGCTCCGCGCCGATCCACGGGTCTTCGCCCGCGGCTTTAAGCGACACGGTCATCCGCTGCTTGGCCGGGTCGATGTTCAGCACCGCCATGCGGTAGGTCTGCCCGGTGCTGATGACTTCCTCCGCCTTGTGGACGCGTTTCCAGCTCAGCTCGGAGATCGGCAGCAGCGCCTCGACGCCCGGCCGCACCTCGACGAACGCGCCGAACGGCGCGGTGCGCACCACCTTGCCCTCGATCGTGTCGCCCGCCTTGATCGCGCCCTCGACCTGCTCCCACGGGTCCGGCTGGATCTGCTTCATGCCCAGGCTGATCCGGTCCTTCTCCAGATCGAGCTTGAGCACTTTCACCTTCACCTTGTCGCCGCTCTTGACGACGTCCGAAGGCTTCTTCACGTGTTCGTAGGCCAGGTCGGTGACGTGGACCAGCCCATCGACCCCGCCGAGATCGACGAACGCGCCGAACTCCACGACGTTCGACACCACGCCGTCACGCACCTGCCCGACCTCAAGTTCCTTGAGCAGCTTCTCGCGGTTGCGCTTGCGGGTCTGCTCGATGTAAGCGCGGCGGGAGAGCAGGACCTTGCGGCCCTTGCGGTCGATCTCCTGCACCATCGCTTCAAACTTCTGCCCGACCAGCGGCTCCAACTCGTCGATGTGGTGCAGATCGACCTGGCTGGCCGGCATGAACGCACGGATGTTGCCGACCATCTCCAGCTCAAGCCCGCCCTTGTTGGTCCCGGTCACCCGGGCCTCGACGATGGTGCCCTTGACGAGCTGGTCCCACGTCGCCCGGCTGATCGCGCCTTCGCGCGACAGATAGATCAGGCCCTGGTCTTCCTCGACATGATCGACGACGAAGTCCATGATCGAGCCGATGCGCGGAGCCCGCTCGAACTGCGCCAGCGGGACGACGCCCTGCAGCTTCGCCTCGCCGGTGATCTCGACGAACACATCCTCCCCGCGGATGGCGCTGATGCGCCCGCGGCGGATTTCGTGGTGGATCTCCTTTGGCTCGGGATCGGCTTCACTTGCGCCCGCTTCGCCTTCGGACGCGGGGGCGGGGGCCGCGGGTGCCATCGCCTCGGCCATCAACGCGTCGGCCTCGGCCAACTGCTCATCGAGGTTGGCTTCGGGGGCCGCGGCCGGCTCAGGCGTCGGCTCAGGCGTCGGCTCGGGCTGCGGCGCGACTGTCTCGGCCTGCGGCGCGGGCGGGGGGGTCGGCTCGCCGGCCGGGGGGCCGGGGGGAGGATTCGTCTGTCCCGTGGGGGATTCGGTCATGTTCATGGCTGCCTGCACGGCGTCATCGTTCGAGGGATTTTGCAACCCTACCAGATTACCCGCGCCAAGCCGCCGACGCCAGAACACGCAGCTAGGATCGTGTGAGCACATCCACCCCCCGGCAGCAGATCGTGCGATGGTGCCCGCTCGCACCCGACCTACCCCCGGCTCACGTGTACGCTGCCCCGCACCCAGAAACGCAGCGGCTTCTCACGCCATTCCTCGGCATAATCGATCCCCACCCGCGGACCCGCCTCGATCAAGCGCGCCGGCAGCGCCGGCTTCCGCACCCGTTCGATGAACAGCGATTCGCTGCTGAGCAGGTCGATGCCGTTGAACGCCCGGTCGATGCCCATCGCCTGACACAGCTTCGCCGGGCCCGAGCACAGGTCGGCGTCCCGGCGGGCGGCGGCGCGGCGAAGCCGCATGATGGGCAGGCCTTGCGTCGGCTCGATCGCGCGCAACAGCACCGCTTCGGGGTGGTCGTGCGTCCGGGCGACGACGTTGAGGCAGTGGTGCAGGCCGTAGGTGAAATAGACGTACGCCGTGCCCCCCTCGCCGTACATCGCCTCGTTGCGCGGCGTGCGGCGGCCGCGGTAGGTGTGCGCCGCCTTGTCGGTCACGCCCAGGTACGCCTCGACCTCAACGATGATCCCCGCCAGGCGTTGGCCGCCCTCGACCCGCACCAGCCGCTGCCCGAGCAGGGCACGGGCGAGGGTGATCGCGTCGCGTTGGAAGAACGTGCGTGGTGGTCGGGCGGTGGGCATGGACCGGATCACCGTAAGCGATAGCGTTTGCGGAACGCGCCGGGCGAGGTGTCGAAGGCCTTGTGAAAGGCGAGCGTGAGGCGTGCGGCGTCGCTGAAGCCGCACGCCAGCGCGATGTCGAGCACCGTGCGATCGGTGTCGATCAGCAGCTTGCGTGCCTGTTCCAGCCGCACCCGCAGGATCGACTCGTAGGGGCTGGCCCGCAGCACGCGCTTGAAGCGGCGTTCGAGGTCGCGGCGATTGATCCGCACCTGTTCAAGCACGTCCTCGACGCCGATGCCCTCGTGGGCGTGGGCGCGGATGAACTGCATGGCGGTGGAGACGGCGCGGTCGGTGGTGGCGATGACCTCGGTGCTCGGCCGCAGCGTGACGCCGGTGGGCGCGAGCGCCAGGTGCGCGTCGGGCTTGATGCCGGTGGCCAGCCATTGGTCAAGAAGCCGTGCTGACTCGAAACCGATCTTGGCCGACGGCAGGTTGAGCGTGCTGACGCGCGGGTGGGCCAGGGTGCAGGGGTGTTCGTCATCGCCGGAACCGAGCACCGCGATCTGATCGGGCACGCGGATGTCGGTCCGACGGCAGATCTCCGCGACTTGAAGCGCCCCCATGTCGTTAGCGCACCACACGGCCGCGGGCTTGGGCAGGTGGCAGAGCCAGCGGTAGAGGTGGTAGTCGAAGTAAAGGCCGGGCTTGGCGGGCAGGGGAGTTTTCGGGTATTCCGCCTGGCGTTGAAAGTGCGTGACGCGTGCGCTGGCGGAACGCGCCGCGGCCTCGAAAGCGGCCTCGGCTTCGGGATCGGGCGCGGTCTCATCGCGCCGGTAATAACCGAGATTCACAAACCCACGCTCGATCAGGTGGGTCGCCGCTTGCCGTGCCGCCGTCGCGTTGTCGGTGCCGACCCAGGGCCAATCGGCCAGGTGGCAGGGTCCCCACTGGATCAGCGGAGCGGTGGCGTGTTCACGCCAGTACGCCGCCATATCCGGCGACAGGATGCCGATCGCCGCATCGATGGACGTCAGGTCCAACCTCGCCAGCCGGCTCAGGCTCGGCGAGCGGTTCACCGCGAAGCCCCAGGGCCGGTGCGGCCGGGCATAGGCGTAGAACCCCTCGCGGACCCGCCGCCAGTGCTCGCTGTCCACGGGCAGGAATAGCAACACGGCAACCGTTTGCTGCATCGGCGGTCATTCTACCCCGGCGCAGGGATTTTGTCGCAAAGCGCTTTATTTTAATCCGTCTTGCGCTATTGGAGCCGGACGGAGCGGGTGGCATACTGACACTCGGGTTCCGATCAGTCTTGATGGAGATGCCTTGCCCTTGCCCCGATTCCTGACCGATTATCGACTTCGCCCCGAACCAACCGTCGGGCTGCGCCATACCGCGTCGCGGTCGGCTTTCAGCCTGATCGAGTTGCTCGTGGTGATCTCGATCGTCGGCCTGCTGATCGCGCTGCTGCTCCCGACGCTGGCCGCGGCGCGTGATGAGGCGGTGCGGGTCAAGTGCCTGGCGCAGGTCCGCGGGATCGCGACCGCGACAGTCAACTATGCCGTGGACCACCGCCAGCAACTGATGATGCGCGGCGGCAGTCTCGCTTTCCCGCACGCCTCCGGCGGCAGCCCGGCGGGTAACGAGGCGATCAACGACTTCGGCCGCGATTACCTCCAGCAACGCGACCTGAGCTTGTTCTGCCCCAGCCGTTTGGCGGAGCGTTACTCGCCCACGACCTACAGCCTCTACGCCGATCGCTATGTGTCGTACCAGTACTTCGGCGACCTCGATACCCGGCTCAGCGGCGGCACGTGGCAGGTACCAAAACCTGCTATCGATCTGCAGGGGCCCGGCGAGTTGCCCATCTGGGCCTGCATGACCGTCGGACTGACCGACGGCGGTTGGCTCGGGCACGACCGGCCCTACACCGACACCGAACCGCTCGGCCAATCCTCGGTCCACCTCGATGGGTCCGCGCACTGGGTCGCGATGGATCGGCTGGAGAACTACTGGATCAAAAACAGCAACGGCCAACGCTGGTACTGGGAGCCGTAATCGTCTCGCGCCGCGCGGCGGCCGAACGCTGGCTGCACTCGGGCGCAATCACCATTTCCCTTTAGAGAAGGAGTGACCCATGTTGACTTGCAGAGGACATCAGATGAATCGTTCACTTACTCGGCAGTTAGTTCCTGTCATCGCCGCGGCAGCAATCATATTGACCGCCGGCACAGGCCACGCGGCGGTGCTTTTCGACTTTAATTCCGTTGGTGCCACCCCCACCCTGGGTGGCACGTGGAACGTGATCGCCGCACCCAGCGACGTCACCAGCGGCATCAAGAATCATGACGGCACCGATTCATCCGTGACGCTGGATTTTGGAGGTAGCTGGCAAGACTCGACCACCAACCAGAACATCAGTGGTTGGAACAGCGGCAACGACCTGGATTGGGTTGATGCCGACGCGGTCCGTGATTACTTCTGGGATGGCGGTGATGTCTCCCTGACCTTCGGCGGCCTGACCGTCGGACAGGCGTATAACGTCGAGATCGTCGCGGCCCGCGAAACCACCGGCAGCCGCGTCGGCACCTACACGCTCAACGGCGTCGCCACGACCACCGATGTGAGCAGCACCGATTACGACGCCAACGCCACCGGCTGGTCCAGCGACCCGCCGATCCTCCGCTGGCTTAATGTCACGCCTGATGCCAACGGTGACTTTCTGCTCCAATTGACGCCCGACAGCGGTGACACCGTCTGGCTCAACGCCGCTCGCATCGAAGTGGTCCCCGAGCCGGCCGGCCTGGCGCTGCTCGGCGTCGGGTCGCTGTTGATGCTCGGCCGCGGCCGTCGGCAGGCGTGATTCGCTCACCGCGGCGCTTCGTTTAGCACGCGACACCGCCCCCATGCAGTGCGTGTTGTTGTGTGGGGCACCTGTAGCCGTGCTACGCGCTGGCGCGGTCCCGCACCTGCAACAGCACCCCCATCGCCATCACGCCGATGGCGGTGACGATGGCGATGAGGCGGAACGGGCCGGTGCTGATGCGGGTCAGGTGTGACTCGACGTGGGGCAGGGCCGGGAGGTCGCGGCCGACGACGGGGGTGGGCACCTTGAGCCAGGCGTGGATCGAGCCCGGGGCCGACAGCGGCGGGGCGGGGGCCCCGGCGGCACCTTGGTCCAGGAGCATCTGGCCGTGGTACGCCAGCAGGATGCCCGGGTCGGGGTCGAAAAGCTCCTGCCCGGCGGGCTTCTGCCGCAGCTCGGCAAACGCCAGGCGTTCGATGACCACCGGGTCGTCTTCCGCGAGGGCCAGGTGGAACTGCCGGTAACGGTTGAGCTGGGTGTCGAGCGAAGTGGCCTGCAACCGCATCAGGTCGCGGTGCCAGGCGACCTCCCGGCAAGCCAGCCACTGCGGGGTCAGGGTAAACAAACCCAACAGCACCGCCCCGCCCATCAGACACAGCCACCCCGGCAGGGCGTCCATGAAGCGAGAAAAAGGCGTTTCAGGCATATTCGGGCTGTCGGGTGAACGGCTCATCGTCTCCTCATTGATCGGACCAGCGTTCCCCGGCTCCCCAATCTTCCCTCCCCCGGAAGTAACCCCCCGGAAGCAACCCCCCGGAGCAGCCCCCGGAAGCAGCACCCCCGGAAGCAGCCCCCCGGAAGCAGGCCCCGGCAAAGGGGTTCCCGAATAAGGCCGTGGTCGCTTCAGCGACCCACGCCGACGTTCGATGGGTATAATAAGATTGTTCTTTGACAATTGGGGCCGAATGGTATCGACCGGACAGGGAAGGCCGGTGGTCGCGTGTCCAGGTGCGGGCAGGCCTGGTTAAACCGCTCGCAAAAACCATAAATGCCAACGATAACATCGCTGGTCGGATCGGCTTCGCGCCGGCCCGCCTGGCTGCCTAAAGTGCAGCCAAGTCTCTCTTCCGTTGCCCTCGCCGGCTGAGAGGCTCACAAACAGAGGGCTCGTCCAAAGGCGGCGTCAAAGCGCCCGCGGACTAAACCTTGCTTTGACTGGACCCCCGGAAGTGTGTCGCTTCACGCCCGGGGGTTGAGATCAAACAATCGACTACACACGTAGAAGCCGCCGCGCTGACTGTCACGGGACGGGGGTTCAATTCCCCCCGGCTCCACTTTAGAGGTGCGAGAATATCTCGCAAATCCACGGGGAAAATGGCCTGTTTGGGCCGCATCGGCTTGGTGGTATCTCGGAGAAGTGCGTTTTTTAGTGCGTATTTCAACGCCTGGAAAGTGCGTATTTTCCACCCGAGTCCACCATGCCCGCCGATCGCAAAAGCGACCTGAGCAAGCACGCCAACGGCCAGTTCCAGCGCGTCATCGGCTGGGTGCAGACCAACTCAGGCCGCCGCGGCCAGCGCTTCCTGCTTGGCAAAGACAAACACAAGGCCCGTCTTGCCTTGGCTTGACTGCTGCCGCTGTGGGACAGCCTCGCGAGCCATCACCGGGTCCGCGAGAGGGACGCGATGTACGCCCGGCTGCGCGCCCAGTTGCTTGGCCTGCTGGAAAAACGTGACCCAGCAGGCCAAAACCACCTGGTTAGGCAACATCGCGTGAACGGTTCCCAATTCCGTCGAATGCATCACGCGTATCTTTACTGGGTTTCGAAGCGATATTGCACACTGGCGTTGCCTTGCGTGGCGGTCAGAATCACATTCAATTGATCGTTACCTGCACGCTTCTGCCATTGCACTTCACTGATCTCGAATGCGTTTTCGCTGATACGACTTTCGCTGGGCTGCCCCAGATGTTCGCTATGGTAATTCACCAGATCGACGACTGTTGGTGCCATGCGGTAGGAGGCATTGAGTTGGACGAGCCGGCCGGCTGACATGACCGCACTTACATCGGCTCTTCCAGAATCAGCCAATTCAACATCAAACAATGTCACTATGCCGGCGGTATTGTCACGCTCAACCTTCCAGCCTGACTCGCGAATTGCACGGTCAAAATCTCGCTGCTCCATGTGCCATTGGAGACCGGCGACCGGTGACCACATCTCACTGACCTGGCCGGCACGAAGAGATTGCTCTGACTCGCCGAACATCGCTTCCGCAGCAATCTTTGCTGCGGGCGTTGGCACGTCAGACGCAGCCGGAGTGTCCACGTTGTCGCCACGTCGATCAAAAACAAGCCTCCCGATAAACAGGGGCGTACCATCATGTTGCACCAGAGGTGAACTCAGCGGCTTGTCAAACACTTTGCGTGTAGCAAAATCATAGCCTTCGTACCGACCTGAAGCCTCGAATGGAAGCCACAATGTGAAGGGGATCGCGTCTTCGATAACAGGGGCAGATCCACGGTTTGTGGTGCGACGGATCAGCTCACTGGGGTTGATAAACCCTCCGCCGGGGGAGACCCCCGAGGTGTCCAGCGTGTGGCCACGATTGTGTGCCCCCTTGCGTGCGTTCACGAATACAGATTGGGCGGCGTCATCTCCAACCAATGGCTTACCGTCCGCGCTGACGATGGCAAACACAACCCAATCGGTGTCAAAATTGCCCACCACAAAGCCGTCGTTAAAACGGTATCGATCGACAGTGGGGCCGACGTACGCTTTGCAGGTCGGCGTATCGATGATCAGTCGTCCCTTGTCCTTCTCATACTTAAACTCATTCTGTGGTGAAGTGCTGTCTCCGCCCCGGCGTTGAACGCCGAAATTGCCTTCAGGCACAAAGCGAAGCTTTGCGCCTTGATCAAACGCTTCGCTCGATAGTTCCGGGCCGCTGTAGTGTTTGTAGCTGAAGATCGCCTCTTCGCCAAGCTCATAGATAATCGGGTCGGTGGCTGGAGCGATGCTTGCCTGCAGAAATGCCTGTCCCGCAATCGCCACGAGCGCCAGCATGAGCGGGTCACGCTCAATCTCAACCGCCGACCAGTAGTGTGATTCAGTCGCCATCGGCATGGCCATGGCCAGATACGCCTCGTCTACCCCGCCGTATCGAGTGTGATAGTAATGAAAAAAGACCGCGTCCCAGTCGAGGTGGCTGGCGAGCGTCGTATTGATGAAAGCTTGCTCTCCACGATAAGGGTTTGGCCGGCCGTTGTTGGTTTCGTATATGACCGTGGGTTTGTCGGCGATCGTCAGTGCGTCCATGACATACAATTGCGGGTCACGCGTCAATGCTGAAGTGATTTGCCAATAGTACATACCGAAATTCGATACGTCGGCATGACCCGCGGCGCTGTAATGCCACGGTATATTGTGACGATACTGAGTGTCGTAACTGAATGGAACTACCGCGACACCTTTACCAGGCGTTCCTTCTGCACGGGCGTGGGCTTCCAGGTCCTGGTAGTAGTCACCCACCAGAGTCGTTATGAATCGCACGAAGTCGGAGGCGCGGGCGTCAGAAGCATCTTTGCGTTGAGACAACGTGGGGCCGAGGGAGACGGATGCGTTACCTAAAGACTCCCCCTCGGCAAGCTCGCCCCACGCATGATGCAAGTCTGAATCCGCAGCGTACCGCTCGGCCAACCACTGATTCCAGCGACTCGTAAGCTTGTCGCGGAAATATTGTGGCCAGGTCTCGAAGCCACTTTCAAGAGCATGCTTGACGAGCTGATGCTCGTTGTGCAATTCCCAAATCGCAACGGCTTCATCATCAGCGTAGCGGCGTCCGGTGTAAGGGTTCTCAAGGTTCAAGAAATTTGTGATGTGGCGTTTCTGGGCCTGGATAAGCCGCTCGTCAAACGCCAGCCACATCCTGCGTGCTTTGATGGTCTTGGGGTCCACGAGTATTGCCTCGCGCCATTGATCCCAGTCCGCACCGCCAGACACGAACGAATCAGGTTGTGCAAGCATGGTGTCGGGGATACGACCCATGAGGGCCGGAGACATGATGAACATCCCCGCCTCCTTACAGGCTGCGAAGAAGCGGTGATACTGATCCAGGCCGTCAGGCTGATCGGCGCCGGCTTGCGTCCTGCGGATTTCGCCTCGCGGGCCCGAAACCTCGTCGTAGAAGAACGAGCGTCCGTCCGATTGCCCGCCGGGGTGCCACAGCCTCATGGCATTGAATCCGAGGCGAACCATCCGCTCTGCGGCGGTGGGGTCGCTCCCCCCGGTACCCGCGACCCCCCATAAGCGAAGCCGCTCGCCGCCATACGACAGACGACCATCCTTTACTTCCACAAACACATCCTCCCGCGGAGCCATGGCCAGCGTGAACAGATGGTGTTTAGGGTGTCGTGTAATACGGATACGCGCAGACGATCTCGTCGAGATTTGAACGGGATCGCCACCCGCGAGGTGGAGCGTGATTTCCACCGGAAGCATATCGACTCCTGCCTGAAGTTCTTTGCGTAACGCGTCGGTGTCGATGCGCATATCAACTTCTGGGGTTACCGCTGCGGAGCCAAGTAATGCGCCGTTTTGCGTCCGGATTTCAATCGTTGAGACAGATTGGATATCGTCGTGTTCAGGGGCGGCCTTCTTGACCCCAATAAGGTAAGACATCGACTGGTCGTTATTCGCATCTATAGGCTTTCCTGAAGCAAATGCCAATGTCCCTCCCAACTCAAACTCGCCGGCTGATCTGGGTTTGAAGATTAAGGCGGGCGCCCACCCATAACCGGCGTCTCCATCAGCTCTGCCGTTGGTTTCGAGTCTCCAGCCTTCCTTCGTCCAGCGGTGCTGCGTGCCTTTTTTGTGGGGTGAAACCCATACGCCATCTCCTTCACCAGGGATCGGTGCAAGCTCGGCTTCGATTTTCGGGAATCGGTCGCGTACCGATAGATTGACTAAGCGAAATGTCCCCAGTTCGTTTGATACGGCTGTGGCGTGCTGCGGCATGTTGGGGAATGCGGTGCCATTGATGGTGAACTGCTGCAGCGTGGCTCTTCCATTGAAGTGCCACTGACTCCGCCACGCCGTGACGACCAGTTCATCATCACGATCAAGTCGTACCGCTTCCATACCATCAAGTTGCGTCAAGGGGACCGCCTGGCCATCGGCGGCCGTACCCGCTTTCAGTACAGTCATAGACTTGATGTCGGGATCAACATTAAGCCTGATCCTGATATCCTGCAGGTCTTCTGGATGCACCACCAGACGTCGTAACATCTGCAGGTCGAGCGTTCCATTCAAAGGTTCCCCTCCCGCGGGGGCCGATTCGCGGTCTGCCGTTTTCAACAAATTGACATCCAGCACAATCGAATCTTGATCGCTTGCAAGTTCGATAGCCTGTGGCGAAATGGTCTGGCTCATAAGCGGGGCGGTAACCATGGATATTGCCAGGAAAAATATCGATGCGCTTACTGATTTCAACATAGTATGCTTTCTTGGAAGAACATTTAGTAATGATGGCTGTTTGGTTAGCCAGATAACGGTATAGAATTTGTATTATCGAATGCGTATCAAGACCGGCCTGCCAGTTGGCCCATGACCCCTCTGCTCGCGAGACCAGACACTATGGCGTGGTCAGACTGTGAGCGGTGCATGGTTACGCGAAAAACTCACCTCGAAGGGTTTTAGAATTGTGGTATCGCCAGTAGCTATCCGTTCACCCCCGAACGTGTCGCATGGTTCACCTGGTCTTCCATGAGTTAGCGTGCTATGCACTGCCGGCCTTTACGCCGACGTCGCCGACGATCTCGCCTCCCTCAACCAACACGTCGACCTGCATCATGCATCCTCGGGGTCCGCGGGGTTTTGATCATGTGTGATCAGATGAAGGGGCGGCGATCCATGACGTTGCGTAGTGGACGACCAGATCGAATCAGTCCCGGGATTGCGATCTGCAGTTCTGCCAGCGAGGTCATGGTGCCGAACAGGGCATGCACGTCGTTGAAGCTGCGATCATTCTGGTGGTCGAGCGAGCGCATGGCGTCGATGTAGCGGCGACCGGCCGCCTCCAGTGCATCATGCACATCCTGGTGTCGGTGCGGCGTCTGCCGCCGGGCGCGGTTGAGACAGAAAACCCAGTCGATCATGAGGAAGCCCACCTCCCAGAACTTGGGATGCCCCTGGGCCATCATGGTGAGGCAGGTGTCGATCATCGCCTCGGGGTGCGGGATCGGCCGGCGGTCGGCTTCGATGTTGAACAGGTAGTGGAACGTCCCGGCCATGTGTTCGTGAATCGGCTTTGAGTCGGTCGCCTGCCCGGGCAGACCGCCTCGTCGCAGCATGCCGAACTCGGGGTCCCAGTTGTTGGCGAGCCAATGAAAATACGCGTCACGCCACTCGGGTGTCGCCTCGTCCACGATGAGCAGGGAGGCGAACACCCCGGCGCCTCGGTGTGACTGGCTCCACGGGTCTGTGACCCACTCCAGCGAGTCGAGCAGTGAGGTCAGGCCCTCGATGGAGCGATAGGCATCGAGCCCGCGCAGCGGATGAATAGGCCTTGCATCGAAAAGTTCCAAGGCCGCCAGGCAGTGGGCGGTGGTATGCAGAGGATGGTGTGTCGCTTCGTGCCACAAGCCGGTCTGCGGGTTCTGCAGCCGCTGGAGCGCCTCGACGAACTCGGCACGTCCGGCCGCGTCCGGCATCCGATTGATCGTGTAGAAAATGTTGGCCGCATCGGCGACCCCGTACGGGTTGGGCTCGACCTCGTTTCCGCCTACGGCAAATCGGCAGTAGTCGCCCGGAGCGGTCAGCCTCGCCCGTTCAAGAACATCCACCGCGGCGTCCACCAGATCGGTGACATCGATCACATCTCGTTCCACACTTATCGTGAGCATTTATGGTCCTTGATCGGCATGACGAAGGCCGGTATCAGCCACGTGAGCTTCCCCCCAAGTGACGGGCGCGGGGAACAACAAGGTTAAGCGGCCTGG
>CAZTLX010000080.1:0-13160 GCA_964614575.1 uncultured Phycisphaeraceae bacterium
CCCCGGGATCCCCGGCCCCCCCGCATCGCCGGCCCCCACCTCAAAACGCATCGACACCGTGTCCTCCACGTCATGATCCGAGGCCAGGTTGCTTGCCCCGCCCTGCACGTCGGTCACCGGGCCCAGCAGGTAATCGATCGCATCGAGCATGTGCGAGCCCAGGTCGAAGAAGATCCCCCCGCCCGACTGCCCCGCCCGCAGCCGCCACGGCAAGTCATCGCCCCGCGTCTGCCGGTGCCGCGGCTCCGTGCAGCGCACGCTCACCCCCACCACCTGCCCGAGGTGTCCCGAATCGATCAACCGCTTCGCCTCCACAAACCGCGGCAGCGCCCGCCGGTAATACGCCACGAACAACGGCACCCCCGCTTTCCCAAAAGCCTCGACCATCCGTTGACACTCCGCGTGATGCCGCGCCATCGGCTTCTCGACATAACAAGGCTTGCCCGCCGCCGCGACCGCCAGCGCATAGTCCGCGTGGCTGTCCACCGACGTCGCGATGTACACCGCATCGACATCCTCCCCCTCGATCACCGATTGCGCATCGTCCGTCCACCGCGGCACGCCGTGACGCTCGGCAAAGTCGCGCGCCTTCGCGCCGTCCCGCCGCATCACCACCGACAACGCCGAACCTTTCGCCTTCGCGAAACCCGGCCCGCTCTTGACCTCGCACACATTTCCGCAACCGATAATGCCCCAGCGGATCACCTTCGACATCACGCAAGCTCCTTTCATGAACGCACCAACCGGCCAACACCCCACCTACAATACCCCATCCGCTAACCCGACCAAGCCCGCCACTGCGTATAGACATCCAGGTGCGGAGATGTGGCGGGGTATCTGGCTCCCACCCACCAAACCCCTATGCCCTACCGCCTGCCCCCATCCGACCCCGACGCCCGCGGCATCGTCCGCGCTACCCGAGAGCAACTCGCCAAAGCCATCGACGCCCTCGCCCGCGGCGGCGATGACGCCGAGGCCATCCACACCGCGCGCAAATCCGTCAAAAAGGCCCGCAGCGCCCTGCGCCTGCTGCGGCCCACCCGGCCCGAGCTTTACGAACGCGAGAACAGCGCGATGCGCGATTCCGCACGCCACCTCTCGCCGCTGCGCGATCAGCACGTGCTGCTTCAGACCCTTGACGAACGCTTCGCCGACATGCCGGGCTACGCCGCGGCCCGGCAACACCTCGAAGCCCTCGCCGACCCGGCGGTGCTGGGCGAGGCAGCGCAGACCCACGATGCCGTGCCCGCCGCGCTCGAAGGCCTCCGCCGCACCCTCGCCCGCCTCGAAGCCCCCCCGGAAGACGCCGAGGACGACGACGCGCTCGCCCGCGGTTGGCGGTTGACGGTCAAACGCACCCGCAAGGCTTACAAGAAGGCGAAAAAAACTTGCGGCACCGAGGACCTGCACACCCTCCGCAAACGCATGAAGGATGTCGATTACCAGTCCCGCCTGCTCCGCGACCTTCGCGGCCAGGGGCCGAAGCAGCGCAAGCGCGTCCGCAAGCTCGCCTCCCGCATCACCGACCGCCTCGGCGACCACCACGACCTGTCCATGCTGCACGAGGCGCTCGGCGCAAACATCAACGACCCCGAACGCATGACCGCCCCGCTCCTCGACGCGATCGAAACCCGCCGCAACACCCTTGCCGAAAAAGCCCTGCGGAAAACGAAGCGGCTGCTCAAAGCGGTGAAAGGGTGAGGCGGAGCAGACCAGAGACGGGATCACGAGCGCGATGACCGAGCGGCGCGACATTATTGCGTTGCGTTGATCGACTGGTGGTGCATCGAGTTGTCGATGACCGTTGCTCGCTCATCGGCTTCGAACTCCTCATCAATCGCTTCCATCCGCGCGAAATCAGCCTCGGATAGCGGGAAGCCTTCCAGACCAATAGAGGCATTTCTTTTCTGGATACGACTCCATCTCTCCTCTCGTGGGCATTCGACGTAAATGAATTCATAGTCGATCCCGAGTTCATTCAATCTGGATCGAGCCTCATCACGGCGTTTTCTCGACCCCCATCCCTCCAGAATGATGTCAACCCCCAAGGCCGTCAAACTCTCGACCTGCTTCCAGATCAGATGATTGACCCGTTCGCATTGGCTCTGAAAATCTCCTGCGGTGGATTCAGGCCCATAGACAATCCGAAGCCATTCATCGTGGGAGATGCGGTATGCGTTTTTTTCCTTGGCGAGGGCTTTGGAGATCGTCGTTTTCCCCGACCCTGTCCGGCCACTGATCAAATAGATTCGGGGATTACTCTTCATTTCTCTGCACCACGGAAATGCTCAGTTCTCTTACTGATCCTTATTAAGTTCACCGGCATTGATGACTTCGAGCAGCGCGTGGACGCGGAAGGCGATCTCGGGGTCTTTATTGGTCTGGTTGGCTTCGAGGCGGTTCCTGGCGATCTCGCCGAGCTCGGATAACTGCTCGTGGGCGGCGTGGCGTTTGGCCCAGGCCGCGTCGCCGAGCTGGGCGATGAGGCCGTCGATCTGCCCGAGCAGGTCGGGGTCGGCGTTGACGATGACGATCAGCGCGTGGCGCGAGCTTGCCGCGGGCGCGGGGGTGATCTCGATGGGCATCCGCTCCTGCATGAATCCGGGGCGCATCCAGGCCACGGCGACCATCTGCCCCGCTTCATCTTCCAGGAACCGTTTGACCGTGGCGGCCGCGTGTTGCGCCAGATGAGCGGGCACCTGCGCGTCGGTCAGTGCCGCGCTCAGCGTCGCGAGTGCGGCCTCGGCCGTGGGGTGGACGGCATCGGCGCGGGTCGTGGGGGCGTGGTCTTCATCGGCAAACGCGATCCGGACCGCCCGCGTCGTTTGCCCCTCGGCCGGCTTAAAGAGGAAAGCCTCTCGCACCGACGCACCCTCCGCCACCGCGGCGGTGTAGGTCTCGTCGGACTTGCCCAACGTCAGCGGGTTCTTGCCCTGAAAGCGGACGTCATAGAGCAGCGCATGCGCGGCTTTGCGATTGGCGTGGATCACCAACGATTCGGGAGCCCGCAACGTGCTTAGCCAGTGCTCGGGGTCATCGAGCTGCGGCACCGCGGCCTCGTCGCGGTCGAGTGCAAGTCGGGCCCAGAGCAGACGCGTGTCTTTCGATGTCGTCGCCGGGGGCCAGGCGTAGTAGGGGTCGGCGTCTTTGAGTTCGATCAGCACATCGAGCGATTCTGGCGGCGTGCCGGTGAAGCTGATGACCCCGATGGGCATGGGGCGCAGGCGTTGGTCGGGCTTGGCTCTGGCGCGGCGGCTGAGGCGCGCGAAACCCGGCAGCGAATTCTCAAACCGGCCCTCCGCGTTGTAAGTCTCAGAGAAATGATCGCTCAGCAGCACGACCAGCTCATCGGCGCGCAGGCCCTGCGGCGGCGGCGCTTCCGGCGACTCGGCCGGCAACGCGTCCTGCGCCCACGCCGACACGCCGCAGACCGTGAAACAAACCCACGCCCACGCCACCGCACGGATCGGCTTTCCCGGCTTCATCATGATTTTCTCGGATGACATCATGCGGCTCACTTATCGCTTGCGGATCAGCCTCGGTTCGGCCCAGATGACCCGATCGCCGACATCCTGCCCATCACCGAAGCCGGTCTCCAGTGTCAATTGGTGGACGCCGGAGACATCCAGATCAATCGTCAGCGGCTGATCGGCCGCGGTCAGGTGTTTGTGCTCGAACAGCGGCTTGCCGTCACCCAGCACGCGCAGGGTCACGTCGCCGTCTTCCCCGCCGGGCGAGGCGAGCCCGGCGTCGAGCATCAGCCGCTCGAAGCCCCCGGCGAGGTTGAAGTGCAGGTGGGTCTGGCCATGCACCGCGAAGCCGCGCGCGAAGCGTTGACCGTTGATCAAAGCCAGGGGTTGCCCGGTGATGCCCTGGTTGCGGCGCATCGGCAGCAGGCGATCGAAGTAGGGGACGAGGTGTACATCGTCCGGCTCACTGTCGGCCAGGTAGATCAGCCGGCCGCCGATCATGCGCACCGCCGCGGCCTGTAAGCTGGGGATCGTCAACCTCTGACCCCAGGCCGTCTCAAACGTCAGTTGCTCCGCTTCGAGCCCGGCCCAGCGCCCCGGCAGGACGTGCCCGGGCAACAGGTCCAGGCGCTGGCTGAACGCGAAACGGTCAGAAGCCGGGGGGCCTGCGTCCGCGGCCGCGAAGATCAGCCCGGCCAAACGATCCAGCGCGATCTTGCGCAGCTCGCCGCGGTACTCAAACAAGAGCGTCTGGTCTTCGATCCCCATCGCCCGCCCGGACACCCGCGCCAGTGATTTGTCGTCGCCATCCTTGCGGACATACGCGTGGTCGGCGGTCGGCGTTTCACCGACACGGTCGGCGGCGGCGAGCTTTTCGCCCCGCGGCAAGAGCTGCCGCACGTGTTCGCGGGGCGCCTTGAGCGTCAACGCCTCGTCGCCGAGCGGGGCTTGAATGGTGACGGCCTTTTCATCCCAGGCGGTGATGCGGCCGGTCACGCGTCCGTCGCCGGCGAGTTCGACGGTCCACGGCCGGGCCTCGGGCGCCGCGCCGCCGGCCCCGAGGGTGCGGAGCATGGGCGGGTCGGTCCCGAGCCACAGGCGCGAGCCATCATCGGAGGTCAGATGAAACGTGTACTCGCCGTCTTTATCTATCTTGAGGTAACCGGTAAACAGGACACCGAAGTATTGTTCCTGGTCGGCCACACGGACGCTGACACGATCGGTGGTGCCGCTGCGCTTTTCTTCGAGCTGATCGAAGACCGACATCGCGGTCCAGGCCTCGTCCTCGGTGCCGGTGAAGTAGCGGTAGCGCAGCCGGGGCCGGGGCGATTCGGGGTTCTCGGGGATGCGCAGCCCCGTCGCGTCGTAGCCGGGCGAGGTCGGCGGGTCCTGTTCGTTCTTGACGTTGAACATGGCCGAGCCGGGCACCTCGGTCCGGGGCAGGTCCGGGCCGCTGTACTCCAGCTTCAGCTCCCTCGGCCCGGGCCCCTGCCAATAGGCGAGGGTCACGCGGTGCAGGCCGGCCTTGAGCTTGACGGACGCGGATTCGGTGGTCGCGGCGTGGCGGCCGTCGTGATCGATCAGCAGCACATCGGCCTGCCCCGGCGAGAGGTCCGGCCGCAGCAGCACCCGCTCCAGGTCGATCAGATCAAACGTGCGCGGCTCGCCTTCTTCCGGCGTGAGCGTGATCTGCGCCTCGGAAGGCATCGTCAACTCCCCGCCATGCCGCTCGCCCTCCGCGGTGATCACGACCCCGGCGTCCGCGGGAACCGCAACCTGCCACGTGATCAACGCAACCGACAGAAAGACAAGTCGAACCACAGATGGCGCAGATGACTCAGATAATGGCACCCCCGCATCGCCAACCCGCGAAGCGGCGCGGAAGTCAAGGCATCTGTGCAAGCTGTGAAATCGGTGGTTCAACATGCCTTTTCCACTGGATTAATCGTTCGGTTGTTCGTCCGCGTCGGCGGCGCTATCGGCTTCGGCGAGCTTGCGGTAGTAGTCTTCGAGCAGTTGCTCGTACCCGGTGGGGAAGCCGTCGGTCCTGGATTGCAGGACCTTCTCGCGGTCCTTGGGGGGCAGGTCGGCCCAGCGCTTGGGGTCGCGGTCGGGGTCGCGGAGGTCGCCCATGCCGCCGGGCCCGCCGGTGAGCTGGGAGTCCTGCATCGGCGAGGTGGGGTTGTTGGTCGCTTCGCCGCTGGACCCACCGCCCGCGCCGCCCGAGCAGTTCTGCGATGCCTGCTGCAGCTTCTCGATCAACACGTCGAGCTTGCGCACCACCTCGGCCTGGTCGCGCTGCACCGGGTCGTCGCTGCGCTGCTTCTCGAGCAGGCCGGACACCCGCCCCATGTCCCGCTCGACATAGACGAACGGGTCGTTGAGCCAGGCGTCGTCCTCGGCCGTCGCCGACGCGGCCTCGGCCTCCTGCATCAAATCAAAAAGGGTTTTCTCGGTGATCTGCTCCGGGCGCGGGTAAGGCGTCGGGCGCTCCGCCGCCCCGCCATCGCCGGCGGCGGGGCGCGGCAAAGGGACCACCGAAGACGGCGCGGCCGACGCAAGCCCCGCGTATCCCAAAACCAAGACCATCACGATCGTTCGCATCACATGCCTCCGGCTTGTTGTTGTCTGGCCATCTCGTCGAGCTTCAACGTGGTCTGCCGCACCGCGTCCTGCTGTTGTTTGAGCCGCTGGCTTCGGGCGCGGACCTGCCCGGCCGAGAGGTCGCGCTGGACGCGGTCGGTTTCGAGCTGCGTGGTCGCCTGATTGATCGCGAGCTGGAGGATCTTGAGCATCCGGACCTCGGCCAGCAGCTTGTTGAGCTCCTGCCGCTTCTGGTTGACGCCCGGCGGCTGATTGAACGGGTTGTCCTGCGGGTCCGCGTTGGCGTTGGACGCCTCCATCGCATCGATCAGGGTGGTGAGGTGCGATTCGATCTGCTGCTCGCGCTCGATCACGCCCGCGTCGGCCAGGCCCAGCCGCAGGTCGTCGCTGACCACGATCATCAGCCCGCGGATCACGTCCAGCGTGGGCGGCAGCGTGACCGAGAAGCCGGTCTCGGTGGCCAGCTCGATCGTGTCGGTACACAACTGATGGATCTTGTCTTCCGCATCGGCCAACCGACGGACCGCGAGCAAGGCCTGGGCGTTTTGAGCCGCGGCCTTCTCCGAGAGCGATTCGGTCGCCTCGCGCACCTGCGTCTGCCGCGTGAGCATCTCCTCCAGATTTTCCATGACCTGCTTGCGCACGGTCAGCTCGATTTCTTTGGCGAGCTTCTCGCGCTCTTTCTCGATGTTGTTGCGGGCCTGGCGCAGCTTCTCGATCGCTTCACGCTGTTTCCCGGCCGCGCCATCGGGCCGACCCTCGCCGAGCTCGCCCGCGGCACCCTGCATCGCCTGCCCGGCCTCGCCGAGCTTCCCCGCCTGCTTGCCCGCCTCGCCCGCCAGCTTGCCGACCTGCTCCTTCAGGTCGCCCGCCGCCTTGGCGTTACGCTGCTCATCGGCCCGCAGCGCATCGAGCAGGGGATCGGCGGGCGGCTGCGCCAACTCGCCCAGCGGCTGGGTCTGATCGAGCTGCGCCTGTTCCTTGTCGATCAGCGCGTCGATCTTCTCGATCGCCTCGCGCATCTTGCGGAGTTGTTCGAGCTTCAGCTCCAGGTTGAGATCGGCGGTGAGCAGCAGGGTCCGCAAGGCCTCCAGCTCGCTGATGATCTGCTGCTGCTGATCGGAGGCGTTGCGCAGCTCGAGCGAACCGACCAGTTCGGTCACCTGCCGCATGCGCTCGGTGAGCAGCTCATCCCGCGCCTGACGGACGCCGAGCAACAGACGGGCCGAATCCTCCGGCTGCGACTCGCGGATCATCTCCGCGAGCCGAAACATCCGCTCCTCCAGCTCCTTCATGTGCGCCAGCGCCTTCTCCTGCTGGAACACCGCACGCTCGCGCGTCAACGGCTCGGGCTCGGCGGAGGCGGGCGCTGTGACCGCGATACAAAGCATGAGCGCGACCGCGCAATAACGAATGACGAAACCAGAATGACGAATAGTCGATCCGCCCGACATCACGACGGTGGCATGTTTGTATAGCTTCGTCATTCGGATTTCCTCATTCGTCATTCACCACTCGCTCATTCTAAGGCCCACGCCTCAATCCTCGAATAACCTCTCGGTTTCTTTTTCCTGCAAGGCTTCGGTGAACTTGCGGACCTCTTCCTGGATGGTGATGATCTCGTTGAGCTGATTGACCACGTCGATGAAGCTGTCCCACTGATTCATGGCTTTGAGGATCGCGTCCATGTCGGCCATGATCGCCTCCTGCCGATCGAGGGTCGCCGGTATCGCGTCGGGCTGCGCGGCCAGCGATTCGAGCGCCTGGCGCTGACGGGTCATGGCCTGGTCGTGCAGGCGGCCCATCGGTTCGAGCACGTAACGGCGGAGCAGCTCGTAGGACTCTTCCCCGCCCAGCTTGTTGAGCCGCATCTCCTCGGCCGAATCATCCAGCGACCGCCGCACCTCCCACACCGCGCGCTGGGTCAGCCGATGCCGGCTCAGCAGTTGCTTGGCCTGCGTCGGCTCCCCGGTATAGACGCGCAGGGCGTCGCGCAGTTCCTCGGCTTCGACGCGGGCCTTGCGGAAGCGCGACCGCAGCGCCTGCTGCCTGAGCAGGACCTCACGGAACAACTCCTCGGGCGCGGTGATGCGGAACACCAGCACCCGCGAGCGGCCTTCCTGCGCGCCGCCGTAGCGGTTGTCCTCGGCCGCGGCCGTGATGCGCAGCAGGTCACCCACCTTCAGCTCGTAGCCCGCCAACCGCAGCTCGTGCGAAAGGTCGAGTGATTTCTCCTCCCCCGCCTCGGCCGCGGCAAACAAGACCACCGGCTCGATCGCGGGCGCGGCGTGATCATCCGATTGCTCTGGCGTGAGCGCATCATCGTCATCTTCAAACACCGGCGGTGCCTGCCCCGCGGCTTCGGCCTCACGGATCAGCTTCTCGCGCTCGGCCGCCCGCGTCGCCCGCAGCACCTCGCGCTCGATCCGGCCGGGCATTTGACGGGCGAGCTCCAGCCACACGCCCCGCACCGACGCATCATCTGTCGCGGTGACAAACAACGGCAGCGTCGCGTTGGGGGTCACGCGGCTCTTGACGCCTTCGCGCCGCAGCGACACGCGCGGCGGGCGGTCGGCCCTGAGGCCGATGGTCAGCGGGATCGGGTACGAGCCGAGCTGCGCCGCTTCGCCGATCAACTCGATGTTCAGCCGAACCGCCCGCTGATGGGTCCAGCGCAGCGCGAAGGTCATCTCGTCGATGCGGGTAAAGGGGCCGACGTCATCGGCGCCTTCGAGCAGCCGAGCCTCGGCGACCGGCACGTTTGCCGAGAGCGTGAGCGTGACGTGGGTATCGGGCGCCAGCGCCAGGTCGCCATCCCCGGCGGCGAAGTGACGGGTCGTCGGTTCATCGTCCCGCGGGTGTTTGGCTTGCAGCGCCAGCCCGGTGATGCGCGGGCGGTCCGCGGGGAGGATGCGGATCGGCCCGGCCTTGCCGTCGCCCGCGCGAAGCCGCAGCTCCACCGCCTGCTGCACCGGCCCAAAGTCGTGCCGAAAGTCGCCCGGCGCAAACTGATCGAGCGCCAGCGTTTCGCGCCTGCCGTCTTCGCGGGTCGCGCGCATCGTGACGCTGCGCGTCGGGGGGGTGCCCGCACGGTCGGTCACGTTCACGCGCAGGAGGAACGGCTCGCCGCGCGGGATGATGATGCGGCCGTCCTCGGCATCGGGCACGGCGATCACGGTGTTGCGGGGCCAGGGGGTGTCGGCCAAGGCGAACCAGCGTGCGGCCCACACCCCGCCCAGCGGCGCGAACAGAAGCAGCAGCGTGAACGGCAGCAGAACCGCGGTCGCCAGGGAGAGCGCGTGACGCAGAAACCGTTGCTGATCCAGGTGCGACATCAGGTCCAGGTCTTCGAGCGTGTCGAGGCCGCGGCGGATCGCCAGATCGATCATCGCCGACGACGGGCGGTCGGGGCGTGGGTCCGCCGAGCCCAGTTGAAACACCGACGCGATGCGTGGCGAGAGCTCGTGGCCCGGGGCGATGTGCTCGCGGTGATCGATCGCGGCGGCCAACTCCACCGGCCCCAGCGGGCGGCGCAGGGGCTTGATCAGGTCGTGATAAAGAAAGTGCGCCGCGGCTGCCGCGGTCATCAGCAGCCAAGCCAGCCGCACCCACCCGCTCAGCTCCAGCCCGTGGTCCAGCCAGGCACCGAGCACCAGCAGCGCGACCGCCGCCCACAGCGCCAGGCCGAGGCCTTCGACCGCCAGCCGCAGCCGCACCTGCCGCGCCAGCGCCGCGAACCGGCCGTGCAACGACGCGAGGCGCGTCGGGGTCTCGGCCTTTTCGGGTACGGGTTGAGAGGGGTTGAGGGTGGTCATGGCAAACTTCAGATCAACCGGTGTTTCTTGCGCAGCACCCACTCGCCGATGAGTGCGGCGAGCAGCAGCATCCACAACAGCGGCGCGTCCCAGATTTCCTGCCGGTCTTCGAGCACGTGGTCCACCTTCCGGATCGTGAAGACGCCCGGCAGTTCGTTTAATCGATCCGGCGTGACCGCCCGCCCGCCGGTCGCGGCACACAGCGCCCGCAGCGTGGCGAGGTCGAGGGTGGGGTTCTGGTATTCGAGATTGGGCAGGGCGACCTCGAAGCTCGCCGTCGCCGGGCGCGCGAGCGTGCGGGCCGATTCATCGCCGGGCCAGACCCGCAGCAGGTGCGGGCCGGGGCGGATGACGGTCACCTCCGCGGCGAACACGCCTTCTTCCCGCGGCAGGAGCGTCACGGGGACCGGTTCATCGCCCGCGCGTTCCAGTTCACCGTACAGCACGCTGAGGCTGGGGTCCGCCAGTTCGGGGGAATTGAACCGGGCCTCGATCTTCACCTCCGCGCCGGGTTGATAGGTCGAGCGGTCGGTCGATAAGCGGAAGGGGTACACGCCGCCGAGTTGTTTGGAGCGTCCGGCGCGGTCGGCGACGCGGGCCCAGAAGCCCTCGAAGAAGGCCTCGTCGAGGTAGCGCCAGCGGTAGGTCGAATCGAACCCGAGGAAGAAGGTGCGGCCCGGGCCGACCAGTTGCGTCGCCATGAGGACCTCGGGGCCGTATTGGTTTCGCATGCGTGCGTCGCCGTGGCGGGCGAGGATGGTCGCGCCGGGCTTGGCGCGGGTGACGGCGAAGTGCCAGAACATGCCGGGCAGCGCGTCGAGCACGCGGCGGTTGGCTTCGGGCTCGGCGTGAAAGGCGAAGATCGGGTCGGCGCGGCCGGCGTCGGTGATGTCGAGGTTCCACGCGTTTTCCCGGCTAAGCCGAAGCTGCACCGCCGAGCGAAACAACCCCGGCTCGCGGATCACCGGCAGGATGTTGAGCCACGCGACCGAAGGGTCGCCCTGGCGATCGAAGTTGGCGCGCGTGTAGAACTCGCCGGCGATATACACCAGCCCGCCGCCCGACTTGGCGACGAAATCCACCAGCAACTGCGCGAAGCCCGGCGGCAGGCGGTCGGGGTCGGGGTCGTAGAGGATCACGCAGTCGAACTGGTCCAGCTCCTCGGCGGTGTTGGGCAGGCGGGTGATCGGGTTGTCGCCCGGTTGCTTGTAGCTGGGGTCGGCGCTCTGCAGCCAGCTTGCCAGCTCGATCGACGGGTCGCGCAGCAGGGCGTTGCGCATGAACTGGATCTCGGGGAACGTGGACCCGGCGATCAACAACGCCCGCAGCTTCTGGCGGATGACGCGTGACTGCGCGATCGCCACATCGTCATCGGTGGTCAGTTGCGGGCCGGGGTCGGCCAGGGTCGCGCGGAAGGCCAGCCGGGTCGGCTCCGGCTCGGAAAACTCGAACGTCAGCTCCTGCAACTGGCCGTCGGTGCCGATCATCAGCTCGCGGCGTTCGACCTCTTCCCACGCGCCCTCCTCTTTGCGTTGTTCGAGCACGACCGTCGCCGTCTGGCCGGTCATGCCGCGGGCTTCGAGAAACGCGCTGATGCGGTTGGTGTCGCGGACGAACACCACCGGGTCCACCTCCAGCCGACGCAGCGCGAGGTTTCGCGGCCCCTGCTCGGTGCCCAGCGCCAAGGCCGCGATCGGCACACCCATTTCCGCGGCGTCCTGCGCGACCTTCACCGGGGAAGGCCCGGTGTTGGACTGGCCGTCGGTCAGCAGCAGCACCCCGGCGATCGGCAAGCCGCGGTACGCCAGCAACGCCTGGCGGATCGCGGTGCCCAGCGCGGTGGCCTCGGGGTTGCCGACCGGTTCATCGGACGTGCCGTCCCCGGCCGGTGCCTCCACCGCCGTCGCCTCGCCGGCCAGCCGATCACTGAAGCGATGCACCCGCAGCGTGCGGTCACCATTTGCTTCCAACTGAGCAACGAGTTTGTCATGGATCGCCTGCTGGCCGAGTTCGGCTCGGGTCGCGGCCCGCAGCGCTTCGGGGTCGGCCAGGCCCAGGGCCTCGGCCGTGGCCTGTGCCAGCGCGGCATCGACCCAGGCGTCGCGCAGCATCATCGATCGCGATTCATCGACCAGCACCAGCAGGTTCGAGGGTTTGCTTTCGATCTTCCGCAACACCACCGCGGGCTCGAGCAGCATGACGGCCGCGACGGCGACGACCAGCAGCCGCAGCGCGGTCAGTGTCAGGCGTTGTCTTAGGCTCAGGCGGCGGGCCTCGACGCGGTAGAGCACCAACAGCCCGACGACGATCAGCAGGCCCAACACGATCAGCAGCAACAAGCCGTCGCCGCCCGGCAGCGCGAGCAGGTCGATGCCCCACCCGCCGCCCTCGGGCCACGGCGCGGGCTCCAGCCCCAAAAGCCAACGCCACAGCGCCATCAACGCTCCCTCCCCACCCACGTCGCCAGCAGGCTCTCGCAGAGCACGAGCGCCAGCAGCGCGTAGGCCGCGGTGCGCCAAAGCTCGATCTGGTTGCCCTCCAGCACCAGCTCGCCCGAGCCCAGCGTGATGATCGACACATCCAGCGGGGTGAGCAGTTCGCGCAGGCGGTCGTGTTCGATCGGCGTCAGGTCGCTCTCGGCCGGTTGCGGGTTGACCGCGAACTGCCTGGCGCGATCCGCGGAACCGGGCACGTCCCACGACAGCCGATACACCCCCGCGGTCCGGGTCTCGCCGTGGCGGATGGTGACGGCGGCGGGGTCAAGCCGATCGATGCTCGCGGCGACGGGCTCGGGGTCGGTGGGGGTACGGATCGTCGCGCGGGTCGGCGGCCTCGCCGCGTCCACCGGCTGGACGATCGCCCGGCCCGCGTCCAGCGCCCCGCCCGACTCCCCCGCCGCGACCGCGAGGCGCTGCGCCGCTTCCCGCACCGTCAGCACGTAGCTGGGGTCGGTCGGCCAGTCGGACCAGGCCTTATCCGCCGTGACGGTGAACAGCAGCACGCGGCCCTTGCCGTGACGCTTCTCGACGATCGCCGGCCGTCGCTCCGGCCCGTCCCATCGCGCCAGCACGCGCGGCAGGTCACGATCCGCCATCGCCTCGGCATCCCCCGCCTCCGCCGCTTCCGGGGCACGCAACGCCATGACCCGCCGCGGCGCGATCGCGCCCAGCAGCCGCGGCGAAAGGTCGCCGACCGCGGCGATCGGTGAATCATCCACCGCCTCGACCAGCAGGCCCCGCGTCTGGTCGCCGGTTTCGATCACCGCGTCCAG
>CAZTLX010000080.1:13170-16406 GCA_964614575.1 uncultured Phycisphaeraceae bacterium
GGGCAGCGGTCCCGCGCCGCCGCGGTACAGCGTCGCGTTCCAGACCGCCGGGTCCAGTTGATCGCCGGGGAAAATGATCAGGCCCAGACCCGCGCGGACCATCTGATCCAGCTCGGCGGCGCGGCGGTCGCTCAGGGCGGCGATGTTGCTGAGGATCAGCACATCGGGCGCGGTCAATGGCGAGCCGAGCCACTCCGAATCGATGACGCGTTCGATGTCCCACGCGGCGCGGCCGACGGACAGCGCCAGGGCGAGGAAGTCGGTCTCCGACGCGAACGCCTCGGTGCCGGGCTCGCCATCGACCAGCACCACCTCCAGTTGGCGCTTGACCTCGACGACCAAGGCGCGGCGGTTGTCTTCGGGCAGCGCATCCTCGGGCAGGGTGAGGGTGACGGTGTGCTCGCCGGGTTCGGTGAAGGTGTGGGTGATCGTCAGCTCGTGGGTCTGGCCCGGCGTCAGCTCGGGTAAACGGATCGGGCGGGCCTGATCATCGACGGTGAGGATCGCCTGATCGGTAACGGGCGCGGCGTCGCCCTCGACGCGGATCATTGCGCGGATCGTGTAAGGCGAATCGACCAGCGCGACGGCTTCAGTGGACGCGAGCGAAACCAGCGCGGCGTTGCCCGCCGGCGTCGCGCCGATGTCCAGGATGCGCAGCGTCACGCCGGCCTCGGCCCAGACGCGGGCCACCTCCTGCACCTCCGGCCCCCAGCCCTCGGCCCGCATGTCCGTGATCACCGTCACCTCACGCACCGGGAACGTCGCCCCCGGGAGCAGGTCGTCCTGGATCGCGGCAAACACCGCCGACCACGGCGCGGCCGCGTGCGTCGGCCGCAGACGGTCAATCTCCTCCAGCAATTGCCGGGGGTCGTCGAGGTGGGCGTTGCGCACCAGCGGCGCATCGGGCGCGGTCGCGGTGATGACGGTCAGCGAATCCTGCGTGCCGATCTTGCGGATGAGTTGGGTCGCGGCCTCGGCCGCGCGATCAAAAGCGCTTTGCCCGCCCACGCGGGCGGCGGTGGACAGCGTGTCGTCGATGACGATGATGCGGCTGGTGCGGCCCTGCCCGCCGAACAGCGCGCCCAGCCCGGCGGCGCCGCTGGAGAGGATCGGCCGCGCCACCGCGAGAAACAGCGCGAGGATCACCAGCGTGCGCACCAGCAGCAGCAGCCACTGCTCCAGACGCAGGCGGCGGCGGTTGGTGCGCAGCGTGAGCTTGAGGTAGTGCATCGGCGCCCAATCGACGACGATGAACCGCCGACGGTTGAGCAGATGGATGATGATCGGTGCCGACGCGAGCGCCAGCCCGCCGAGCAGCCAGGGGGCGAGGAAACCCATTAGCGCACCCCCTTGCGGGGGCAATGACGAATGACCAAACCAGAATGACGAAGGCGATGCCCTCGAACACCCTTCGCACGCTGCAGCACCGCCGCATCCAGATATGACCTGGCGCGGTCGAGCTTCACCCGATTCGTCATTCGGAATTCGTCATTCGTCATTCCCCTTCAACCCCCTCCCCCGCGTGCTGCCCGCTCATGTGGCCGGCGTGCTTGGCGATCTGTCCGCCGCGCTGCAGGCGCTCGTGCAGGTAGTGGCTGAGCACCAGGCCCGGGTCGTCGTCGCAGTGCAGCAGGACGTGGTCCATGCCGCAGAACCGGCAGCGGGCGCGGACCTCGGCGATGAACTTCTCCATCGCGGCCTGATACGCCTTGCGAAACGCCCAGGGCTCGGCGAAGACCTCCTCGCCCTTACCGCCGCCCGGCGGTTCAAGGTCACGGAAGATCACGCTGTCGCTAAACGGCAGCTCGATCTCATCGCGGTCGAGCACCTGCAGGACGATGATCTCATGCCCCGCGTATTGCAGCTTGCCCAGCCCGCGGTAAAGCGCATCAAGGTCGGCCAGCAGGTCGCTGATGACCAGCACCAGCCCGCGGCGGTGGATGCGGTCGGCGGCCTCGGCGAGGACGGGGCCCAGCTCGGTCTCGCTCCCGGTGGCGGGGGTGGTCGCGTCGAGGGTGTCGAGGATCTTGGCCAGTTGCGAGCGCGTCGCGCTGGGGCGCAGGAATGAACGCAGCGCGGTGTCAAAGGTGATCAGGCCGACCGCATCGCGTTGTTTCATCAGCAGGGCGCTTAAACACGCCGCGACGGTCGCGGCGGTGTCGAACTTGCTGCGCGGCGCGTCCTTGTTGCGGTAGGTCATCGAAGCGCTGGCGTCGAGCAGGATCGTGCAGCGCAGGTTCGATTCTTCCTCGAAGCGTTTGATATAGAAGCGGTCGGACCGGGCGAAGACGCGCCAGTCGAGGTTCTTCAAGTCGTCGCCGGGCGTGTACTGGCGGTGGTCGGCAAACTCGGGCGACACGCCATGCAACGGCGAGCGGTGCTGCCCGGAGATGCTGCCCTCGACCACCCGCTGCGCGCGCAGCCCCAGCCGCGTGATGCGGGCGAGGATGGCGGGGTCGAGATAGTTCGTTGATTCGGGCATGGTTTATCCACAGATTTTCACAGATGAACACAGATGAAAACCATTTAGGAACCACAGATTGCGCAGATTAAAAAACTTGGCACTGCGTTGTTTTTCTGAATCTGGGTCATCTGCGAAATCTGTGGTTAACTGTCTTTGGTCTTGATCTGTGTTCATCTGTGAAAATCTGTGGACCAACTCCTATTTCAGCACGCGCTCGATGCGGGCGTCTTCGGTGTGTTGGGCGGTTAAGGGGGTTTCTTCGAGCAGACGCTCGATCAGCGTGTCGGGGGTCTGGCCCTCGGCTTCGGCGTTGTAGTTGAGGACGATGCGGTGGCGCAGCACGGCCGCGGCCATCGCGCGGATGTCCGCCGCCTCGACCTCCGGGTTGCCCCGCAGCGCCGCCCGCGCCTTGGCCGCCATGATCAGGCTCTGCCCGCCGCGCGGCCCGGCACCCCACAAGACCCACTGCTTCACAAAGCCCGGCGACTCGGCGCCCTCACGGCCCACCCGCGTCGCGCGCACCAGCCGCATCACATAGTCCAGCAGCAGATCGCTGATCGGCACCTTGCGGACCAACTGCTGCAGCTCGATGACGTCCTCGGGGCCGAGCACGGGCGTCGGCTCCTCGACGCTGCCGCCGGTCATCAGGCGGTAGATGCGGCGCTCCTCCTCCGCGGTCGGGTAGTTCACAAACACCTTCATGAAGAAGCGGTCGAGCTGCGCTTCGGGCAGCGGGTAGGTGCCCTCTTGTTCGATGGGGTTCTGCGTGGCG
>CAZTLX010000080.1:16416-16746 GCA_964614575.1 uncultured Phycisphaeraceae bacterium
GGGTGCGGTTGATCTCGTCGGCGAGGAGGATGTGGGTGAACACCGGGCCGTGGACGAACTTGAACTCGCGGCTGCCGGTCTGCCGGTTCTCGAACATCACCTCGGTGCCGGTGATGTCGGAGGGCATGAGGTCGGGGGTGAACTGGATGCGGGCGAAGTCGAGGGAGAGCGACTTGGCGAGGGTGGAGACCATGAGCGTTTTGGCCAGGCCCGGCACGCCTTCGAGCATGCAGTGGCCGCGGGCGAAGATGGCGACGAGCAACTGCTCGACCACGTCATCCTGCCCGACCACGGCCTTGGCGATCTGCTGCCGGATCGCGGCGTGGGCGG
>CAZTLX010000081.1:0-16554 GCA_964614575.1 uncultured Phycisphaeraceae bacterium
GTTGGTGGGCAGGCCGGGTGGAGCGGGCACGCGTGGGGGCGTGGGTGGGGGTCAGTGGTCGAGGGTGAGGAGGTGGTTGAGGATGGCGGGGCCGGGATAAGAAAAGGGGAGGCGTACATTAATTGTGGGTGTCCGGGTCGGTGCGGGATGGCACGGCGGGTTCACGCGCGGGGCGGTTGGCCGACGGATTGACCTCCGCGGCTTCGGTGCGCCACAAGCCGCGGATGCGAATCCGTCGGCTCTGGTACGCTTTGCGCCATGCTCGACTTTGCCGACGCCCCGTATCGGTTTACCCCGCCGGCACCCAACGCGCTGGTCGCGTGGGTGTTGCGGCGGTTTAACGATCGGTGGTACCTGCCGCGCAAGCAGCGGATCAGTTCGGTCACGGTCGAGGGCTCGGCAACGCTGCACCGGGCGCGGCGGCCGGGGGACGCGGTGCTGCTGCTGCCCAACCACCCGACGCACGCGGACGCGGCGATCCTGATCGAATCGCTGCGGCAGATCGGCGTGCATACGCGGATGATGGCGGCGTACGACGTGTTCCTGCGCAGCCGGCTCGACGCGTGGGTGATGCGCAAGCTCGGGGCGTTCTCGGTCGATCGCGAGGGCTCGGACCAGGCGGCGATGAAGGAGGCGATGCGCACGCTGACCGAGCTGTCGCAACCCAACAAGGGGGCGTGGGCGCTGACGATCTTTCCGGAGGGGAACGTGTATCTGGAAGGCGACCGCGTGACGCCGTTCAGCGACGGCGCGGCGTTTCTGGCGCTGCGCGCGGCGAAAACACTGGCGGACAAGGGCAAAACGGTGTGGGCGGTGCCGGTGTCGATCAAGGTGACGCACACGACGGACGTGCGTGCGGCGCTGCGCGAAAGGCTGGCGGCGCTGGCGCGGTTTGTGGAGGTCGGGGTGGAGGCGAGCGGTGATATTCACCAGACGCTGCGTGCGGTGGGCGAGGCGGCGTTGCGTCGGAACCTGAAGCAGCGCGGGCTCGATCAGCCGCAGGCCGACGACTTGAGGGGGCTGATTGATGCCGCGGCGGACGCGGTGCTGCGCGACCTGGAGCGGAAGCTGGAACTCACGCCGAAGCCGGGCAGCAGCGCGATCGAGCGGGTGCGGGCGGCGCGGCGTTTGATCCACGAGGTGCGGACGGATGAGGGGCGTGCGGTGGATCACGCGGCCGCGCGGGTGTGGGCGGATCAGGCGATGCTGGCGTTTCGCATCGCGAGTTACTCGGGCAATTACGTCGCGGAGAAGGCAACCGTGGACCGGGTGGCCGAGACGATCGAGAAGCTGGATGAGGACATGCACGGCAAGTGGCCCCGTCCGTGGGCGGATCGCGCGGCGCAGGTGCGTTTCGGCGAGCCGATCGATGTGCGGGGTTATCTGGGCGAAAAGCGCAGCCGCGACGCGGTGATGAAGCTGACGCGCGACGTGGAGGCGGCGGTGCAGGCGGGGCTGGACGCGATCCATGCGCGGCTGGATTCGGCGGGGAGCGCGGGGTGGTGAGGGGGGGCATGCCGACTGAAGTCGGCACGCTTTTGGGCGATGGGTCTTGCCGCGGGCCGCGGCATGTTGTATTGTGAATCAACACCGGGAGAGCACGCGGATGCCTTGGATCGACCTGCTTTGGGACGAAGACCCGGATGGCAACGTGGCCCACATCGCAGAGCACGGCATCACGACCGACGAGGTGCGGGAGGTGCTGGAAGACGACGCCTCGGAGCATGGAACAAGCCGATCCAGCGGGCAGCCGTTGGTCATGGGGTGGACACGGCACGGACGGTTCCTGGTGGTGGTTTTCGAACAGATTGATGCCCAGACGGTGTATCCGCTAACCGCCTACGCGCCGGACGAGGACTAAACCATGTCGAAATATCGCGAGAAGCATGTGAGCCTGCCCGCCGGGCAACGGCGGCGGTATCAGGACACGGCCGAGCGGATCGATCGCGAGGAGCAAGCGGCGATCAAGGTGCAGGCAAGGCGCGTCAAAGCCCGAGCGCAGTTGATGCGCGGGCTTGCGGCGACCTTGAAAGCCGAGCGTGAGCGACGCGGCCTGAGTCTGGCGGAAGTCGCGTCACGCTCCGGCATCGACAAAGGCGCGCTATCCCGCTTTGAAAACGCCGCGAACCTCAATCCACAACTCGACACGCTGCTGCGTTACGCCGAGGCGATCGGAGCGGAACTACGGATCGATCTGAAACCGGCGGCGTGAAGGTGCCAGGGACATTCCGGCTGAATTCGGCACGCCTCGCTATTGCCCCGCGGCGGCGGGTGGGTCGAGGTACCAGGTGAGGTCGCCGTCGTCGTTCGCGGGGTGGATGCCGGAGATGGGGAGGTTGGCGATGTCGGTTTTGCCTTGCAGGTCGGCGACGCGGCGCAGCGCCGCGTGCTTCTTGCCGCCTACGCATAGCACGGCCAGTTGCCGGGCGGCGTTGAGCAGCGGGTAGGTCATCGTCACGCGATCGGGGGGCGTGACGTTCGGGCCGTCGTTCACGGCGACCCAGCGGTCGGTCACCTCGAGCGCCGGCGAGTGAGGAAAAAGCGAGGCGGTGTGGCAGTCGTCGCCCATGCCCAGCAGCACAAAGTCGATCCGCGGCGGAGCATCGCCGGGGGCCTCGAACACGTCGCGCAGGGTGGCTTCGTATTCCGCGGCCGGGTCGCCGGCGAGGACGGGCATCGCATGGACTAAAGAGCGCTTCGCCCCGGTGTGGTCGGTCAGCGACTCGCGGATCATGCGGATGTTCGACTTGTCGCTGTCTTCGGGGACGCGGCGTTCATCGACGATCCAGATGTGCGTGCGGTGCCAGGGCAGCGGGCGGTAGCGTGGGTCGGTGACGAGGCGGATGTAGAACGGCTCGGGGGTGGACCCGCCGGAGAGCGCGAGGTGGAACACGCCGCGCTCGCGCACCGCTTCCATCGCCGCGGCCAGGAGGATATCGCCCAGGTCCTCCAAGAGGGCGTCGTGGTCGGGGCGGATGAGGGTGGTGCCGGGGAGATTTAGCATAGGGTGAGGGGATCAGGGATCAGGGATCAGGGATCGGAAAGGGGAAAACATGTGGCCTACGAAGGGTTCAGGGCCTGATCCCTGGTCCCTGAACCCCGTCCCCTAATCATTCCGCCAGTAGCGTTGGTGTCGGGCCATCATGATGTCGCTGGCCGAGGGGCCCCAGGTGCCGGCGTTGTAGTTGGGCAGGTCGTCCTGCTGTTCCGAGGCCCAGTAGTCGAGGATCGGTTGACAGGCGAGCCAGGAGATCTCGACCTCGTCGCGGTGCTTGTAGTTGGTCAGGTCGCCGCGGAGGCAGTCGTTGAGCAGGATGGCGTAGCCGTCGGGCGGGCTGACCTTCCACTGCTTTTCGTAGTCGAAGTCCATGACGACCGGGCGGATGTTGAGGCCCAGGCCCGGCACCTTGCCCTCGAAGCGGATGCGGATGCCCTCGTTGGGCTGGACGTTGATGACGATCTGGTTGGGCTTGGCGGTCTTGCCGTGCTCGCGGAAGAGGGTGTGCGGCGTGGGCTTGAAGTAGAGCACGATCTCGGTCTTCTTCTGCGCCATGGCCTTGCCGCTGCGCAGGTAGAACGGCACGTTGCCCCACCGCCAGGTATCGACGTTGAACTGCACCGCGGCGAAGGTGTCGGTCTGGCTGTCGGGATCGACGCCCTCGCCCTCGCGGTAGCCGGGGATGATCTTGCCGTTGACGCTGCCCGAGCCGTACTGCCCGCGCACCGCGATCTCGGGCACCTGATGCATCTTCGGCACGCGCAGGGCCTTGAACACCTTGACCTTTTCGGTCCGCACGTCCGAGGCGTCCATCGTCACCGGCGGCTCCATCGCCACCAGCGACAGCACCTGCAGCAGGTGGCTCTGCACCATGTCGCGCAGCGCGCCGCCGGCCGGGCCGTCGTAGTAGCTGCCCCGGCCCTCGACCCCGACCGTCTCGCTCGCGGTGATCTGCACGTGGTCGACGTAGTCGCGGTTCCACAGCGGCTCGAAGATGCTGTTGGCGAAGCGCAGGACCAGCAGGTTCTGCACCAGCTCCTTGCCCAGGTAATGGTCGATGCGGTAGATGTCGTCTTCCTCGAAGACCTGATCGAGCACCTGGTTGAGGTGGGCCGCCGACTTGGGGTCGGAGCCGAACGGCTTCTCGACGATGATGCGCTGGAAGGGCTTGTCCTCCCCGATCGTGCAGTGGCGTCGGCCCTCGGCGACCAGACCGGATTGGCCGATCTGCTTGATGATCGGCACGAAGAACTGCGGGGCCATGGACAGATAAAACAGCAGGTTCGAGCCGGTGCCGTGCTCAGAGCACATCGTCTCGATGCGTTGCCGAAGCCCCGGCCAGTCGTCGCCCTTGGTCGCGTCGGCCGCGTGATAGTGGATGCGCTTGGCGAACTCGGCCCAGTCGTCGCCGTAGCTCTCGGGCGAGAACGCGTGGAGCTGCTCGCGGTAGGCGTCGTCGGTGAACTCGGTCCGGCTGACGCCGACCACGGCAAAATTCTCCGGCGCCTGCCTGTTCTTCCAGAGGTAGTACAACGCCGGGATCAGCTTACGCTTGGTCAGGTCGCCCGAGGCACCGAAGATGACGATCAGGCAGTCGGCGGGAGTTTTGGCGGTGGGCATGGGGGTGGTTCGGCGTGGTGGCGTGTTGGAAAATCTCATCGTACCACTGCCGGCGTGGTCATGTTTCGACGCGGGGCACGACGTGGCACCGGTTAAACGTAGCGATCACGAAGAAACCGGCGCCGACACTCGCTCCACCGCCACGCGGACCAGCATCAGGTCGGCGGGGTTGACGCCGGCGAGGCGGCGGGCCTGGCCGAGGGTCGCGGGCTGGAACTTGTTGAGCGTGTTCGCCGCTTCGGCACGCAGGCCCTGCACGGCGTGGTAATCGAAGCGACCGGGCAATGGGCGTTGCTCTTCCGCGGCCAGCTTCTCGTGCTGGCGACGATCACGCTCGATATAACCCGCGTATTGCAGCTCGGCGAGCAGGTGCGTCGCGGCACGCGGCAACAGTGCGTCGTGCAAATTAGCCGGCTCGCTACGCGAGGCTGGTGCCGGGCCTGGTGCTTCGGACCGGGGACGCGTAGCGTCCCGGCTATTCGTGCGCTCAAATCCTTCGAGCAAATCAGCGACGCCCACCCCCGGGTTCTTCGCCCATTGCGTCAACCCTTCGCGCGTGAGCCAATCCTCGATCGACGCCACCGCGTCGCGTTTCGCCTCGTACACCGCCCACCGCGCATCATCGACCAACCCCAGCTCGCGGCCCAGCGGCGTCAGCCGCGCATCGGCGTTGTCGCTGCGCAGCCGCAGCCGGTGCTCGGCTCGACTCGTGAACATTCGATAAGGCTCGCGCGGCGTCTTGGTCACCAGATCGTCGAACATCACCCCGATGTACGCCTGGTCACGCGCCAGCCGAAACAGCTCATCGCCACGGCCATACAACACCGCGTTGACGCCCGCGACCAGCCCCTGGCCCGCCGCCTCTTCATAACCGCTGGTGCCGTTGATCTGCCCGGCGAGAAACAGACCCGGCAAACTTTTGGTCATTCCCGTCACATCGATCTGGTGCGGCAGGACCATGTCGTACTCGACCGCGTAGCCGTGGCGGAGGATGACGGCGTTCTCACAGCCGGGCAGGTGGTGGACCATAAAGTCCTGCACATCCGCGGGCAGCGAGGTGCTGATGCCGTTGCAGTAGATCTCGTTGGTCGCGAGCGATTCGGGTTCGAGGAAGACGTGGTGCGACATCTTATCGGCAAAACGCACCACCTTATCTTCAATGGAAGGGCAGTAGCGCGGCCCCATGCTTCCGGGGGCGATCTGGCCGTTGTACATCGGCGCGCGGTCGAGGTTGGCGCGGATGGCGTCGTGGATCGCGGCGTCGGTGTGGGTGATGTGGCAATCGACCTGGCGCAACACCGGGAATACGAGCCGCTCGGCCGTGACGCCGGATAGTTCACTGAACGGCGTCGGGTAATCGTCACCGGGCGCGACTTCGAGTGAGGCGAAATCGATCGACTCGGCGGCCAGCCGCGGCGGGGTGCCGGTCTTGAGGCGGCCCAACTCGAAGCCGAGCTTGCGCAGCGTGTCGCTGATGGTGACCGCCGCGCCCTCGCCCACTCTGCCCCCTGCCACTTTCCGGGGGCCGGTGTGCATCAGCCCGCGCATGAACGTGCCGGTGGTGAGCACCACGGCGTCGGCTTGCAGCGGGATCGCCTTGCCGTAGTCATCGATCGCGCCAAACTCGCCGCAGCAGCCATCGGTCTCGCACGCCGGGCCGTTCGGCTCGGCCTTGCGGTACCAGACGCCCCGGCAGCGGGCACCCTCGATCACAAAGTCTTCGACCGTCCCGGCCAGGATGTCGAGGTTCTCACGCGTCCGCAACAGGCGCTGGACTTCCGCGGCGTAGGCGTACTTGTCGGACTGGCACCGCGGGCCGCGCACCGCCGGGCCCTTGCTGGCGTTGAGCACCTTGAACTGGATGCCGGTCGCGTCCGCGGCCAGCCCCATCAGCCCGCCGAGCGCGTCGATCTCGCGGACCATCTGCCCCTTTGCCAGCCCGCCGATCGCGGGGTTGCAACTCATCGCGCCGATCTTGGCCGGGTCCATGGTGATCAGCGCCACGCGGCCGTCGCGGCCATCGGCTTCTAGGTACCGCGAGCGCAGCAGGTTCGCCGCAGCCCAGGCGGCCTCGGCCCCGGCGTGCCCGCCGCCGATCACGATCACGTTGTATCGCCGTCTTCGCATGCGTGACAAATTATACTGCCCACGGCAATGCCTTCCTCGCACCCGCGTTGTTATGCTTTGCCCATGAAGAAACGTTGTCTGATCCTAGGGTGCGTGGTGATGCTGGCCGTCGGCGTGCGGGCGGACTTCGCATTGACGCTCGACGAGGTGGCGGGGCTGATCGACAGAGGCGATGAGAAGTCGCTGGCGACCGCGCAGAAGCTGATCGATGCACTGCGGTCGCAGGCGACGGAGGCCGAGCGGCCCCGCGTCGAGGCCTACGCCGCCCGTCTGGAGCTGGCCGAGGGCGAGTATCAGGCGGCGTGGGCGCTGGTCGAGCCGTTCATCGAAGATCGCGAGAAGCTGCCCGCCCCGCTGGTGGATTGCTACTTCACCGCCGGGCTGATCAAGCAGGCGATGGCGTACCGCGAGTCGCCGGACTCGAACCCCGACACGCGGGCGACGTTCATGGGTTTTGAGGTCGCGGTCGAAAAGCCCAAGGACGACGACCCGCCATTGATCGGCGAGGGGTTGGCGCACGCGATCGAGTCGCTGAACCTGTTCACGTTCATCGCGAGCAATGCCCCGGCCCCGGCCAGGCTCGACGCGCTGGATCAGGCCGGCCGCACGCTGATCATCATGCACGAATGGTCGCAGGCAAAGCAGGCTTACCAGATGGCGATGGACCAGACGCACAAAGCTCCGGCCGAATCTCTCGAAGCGAAAGAGCGCGAAGCACGGGTGGCGCGCTACCAGAAAAAGATCGGCGAGCTGGACGCCCTGCTGGCGGGGTGATCCGGGTCAGCCGGGAGGCCGTCTTGATGGCCGGGGTTTGCGCATGCCCTCGTTTCTCAGGGGTGTGTTATGCTTTGGTTAACTCCCACCACCCCAACGTCTTCCCCACACACCTCTTAGAACGATGGCTATCGCACGCGTCCGAGTTACGATTTTGTGTTTGGTGGGTCTGACGATCGCTCTAGGCCTGTTGCCGCTGGTGGTGACGAGCGAGGAAACGCGCCAGATGCTCTACGACGGAGAGGATTCCTTCTTCGAGAGGGCGAGCCTTCTGCTGTGGGTGCTGCTGGCGATCGCGTTGCCGCTGATCTTCCGCAAGCTCACCCGGCATGTCGTCGCGGCCTCGGGGTGTTGCCTGTACGCGGCCGCACGGGAGGCGAGTTGGCACAAAGCCTTCACCGACGACAGCATGCTGAAGGTCAGCTACTACATCGATCCGGTGCATCCGCTTGGGTATCGGTTGCTCTGTGGTGCGATCGTCGGTCTGGGCGTGGCTTGTTTGCTGACCATCAGCCTTCGGGCCTATCGTCGCTGGCGGGAGAAGGATCATTACCCGCAAGCGTGGGCGCCGCTGTTGCTGATTGCGCTGATCGTCGGTGTCGGAACCAAGGTCCTCGACCGCTTCCCCTCGATTTTCAAAGAGTGGCTGCCGTGGACGATCGCCGAGACACCCCGCCAAGCGATGTATTCACTGGAAGAGGGCTTGGAGTTGCTCCTGCCCATCTTGCTGTTCACGGTCGCGTGGACCTACGTCTGCCGCGTCCGTGCCGCCGCGGCCTCGTCGGGCGAAACGCAAGCCGTCAACCCCGCAATCACAGACCCTGTCATGCCGCCGAAATCCTGACGAAACGACCGTGCGCAATCACGCGCAGCCGTCAGACCCGCCGCGATCGGAGGCTTGCGGGTCCGCGCGCCGGTCCGGGCGATCCATGCATCGAGTCGGATCACGTCTCGACGCGCAGCAGCAGGACCGCGGCGACGGGCAGATAGATGACCACCGGCAGCCACGCCGCGGCGACCGGCGGGATCGCGCCCGCGATCGAGAGCATCACCAGCCCGTTGCCCCACGCGCCGACGCAGACCCCCGCCGCCTTTACCGACTGGCCCATCAGGTTCTTCGGGGTGCGCAGCAGGAAGAAAGGCAGGCCCATCACCAGGATGAGCACGTTGATCACCTGCAGGCTGAAGCGCGACCAGATGCTCTGCGTGATCCGCGCCCGCTGCGGCGGATCGACCGAGGGGTTGTCGCGCATCTGCCGCAGCTCTTGAATCGACAGCAGCTTCGGCAGCATGCTCGCCCGCCTCGCCTGCAGCACGCGCGGGCTCAGGCTCGTCGGGAAAAAGCGGATCGGGATCGGCTCGACCTGCAACGGCCTGCCACGCTCGTCCACCGTCCCCGTCTCCACCGCGTAGCCCCCGCCCGGGAAATACCACCCCGCCTGCCCACGGAAACGCTCATCCTGATAAACCGGCGAGGGCTCGGCGCTGAACGAATCAACCCAGCGCGCTTGTTCGGCGGTGATCCGCCCCACCGCGGCGCCGCCGGGGTCTCCCGCCGTCGCCGGCTCACGCAGCAGGATCGTGACCTGTTCCAGTTCGCTGTTGATGCTGATAAATCGCGCGGCGCTGAGCATCTGCCCGCGGTCGTCGGCCGCGTAACGCACCGGGTAGTGCTTGCCCATGCGGTATTTGAGGTGGCTCTTGCTGCGGGCCAGGTTGTCGGCGTAATTGGGGATGACCAGCTCCTGCACCGGGAAGGTCAGCACGTTGAGCAGGAAACCGATGACCACGATCGGTGCGGCGATGCGGTACATGCTCACCCCGCTGGCCAGCAGCGCGACCAGCTCGCGGTTGCGGTGCATCTGCACGAGCGTGAACGCCATCGCGGCCACGGCGATCAGCCCCGATCCGTTGACGTAGATCAACAGCAGGAGCGGGCCGTACCACTCGGCCATCTTCGCCAGCAGGGCGGGGAGGAACCCGCCGTAGTCCGGCGCAAAGGCCCAACCGGTCTTGAAGAACTCATCGATATCGACGATCAGGTCCACCACCACGAACAACCCGCCGAGCACGGCCATGAGCACGGCGGCGTTGATCAGGAAGGTTCGGAGGATGTAGCGGTCGAGGGTGCTCATCGTCTTCTTCACTTGGCCGCGGGGCTTGCTCCGCGCGGCGGCCGCGCCACGAGGGGCGTGGCGACATACGCTTAGTTCCTGGCGAACCGGCAGTACACCCAGCCCGTGACCACCGCAAGGCCGATGTTCGCCGACCAGAGTACCGCCATGCCCGCGGCAGGCATGAGGCGATCGTCGCTGACCAGCCGCGAGCCGCTGTGGATCATCACCAGCGCAACGATCGCCAAAACGAACGACCAGAAATACACCACCAGTGTCATCTGGTTGCGGAGGTAAATGCTCAGCGTCGCGCCCAGCACGACCAGCAGGAACGACGCCGCCGCGGTCGCCGCCCGTTCGTGACGCTGGGCGACAATATCCAGACCGAGCTTGTAGATGCGGCTCCACAGGTACTTCGCACGCTCGATCACGTCCGGGTTCGAGGCAAAACCCGGCTGCTCCGCCATTTCCAGCAACGCAAACGCCGGCGAGGCTTTGGCCGTCGCGCTTTGTTCGGGCATCACGATCAGCTCGCCGGGCCAACGCATCCGCGGCAGGTTCAGCACGGGGTGCTCGGTGAACACCGGGTCCGGGCCGGGGTCGTACGCCTTCGCCTCGGACAGCTCCATCAGCACGCCCGGCTGGTCATCAAACTCCGCGGCTTCGAGCTGAACCATCGCGGCAGGCGCTTCCACCCGCCACACCCGGCTGCCGCGTCGCTCGTGGATCACCTGCACCGGCCGATCCGCCGACGCCGTCAAACGCAGCCCGCGCTCGGACCGTTCGACCGAACCGGCGCTCACGCGAAACACCTCGCCGTCGCCGGGGCCGATCAGTTCCAGCCCCGCGCCCGAAGCCGCGGCCCGGAAACGATCGACCAACACCTCCCGCCCCAGCTCGATCCTCAGCCGCCGCATGCCCTCGGCCACGTCATCAAAACGCTCGGGGTGGCGTTCGAGTCGGTTAAGGTCGCGATACGACATGAAACGCGGATCGTCTTCCAGCGGGTTGGGCGGGGAGATCGGCCCCAGGTCCAGCGGATCGACCTGCGCCCGCTGCATCTGCCCCAGCGTCGGGTCGTAATACACCGAATCACGCAGGCGGATCGTGACCCACGAGCGATCGCCCTGGCGGAACAGCAGCGCCGAGGCGCGGCCGGCGGTGTAGTCCCACCGCATCTTGCCCTGCTCGTCGTACTGCCCGAACACCACCCGCGTCAGCGAGATCAGCTTCTGCGGCGGGATGGCGTACGCCGCGGTATTGATCTGCGACGGCGGGACCGACTCGGCCGACTCGGCGTACAACACGAAGCGGTCAAAGGTCACCGGCTCGCCGCGGTTGAGCTGCGACTCGATCATCGTCAGCGCGTCGGACTGCGCGGTGCGGGCGGCCTTCTTGTAGTAGCCGGGGATCACAAAGTTCGACATGTACAGCAGCAGCCCCATCAGCACCAGCCCCAGCGCGATGATCGGCAACAGCACGCGGAAGTAGCTGATCCCGCTGGCGGCGCAAGCGGTGATCTCGTTGTCACCCGCCAACCGCAGAAACACCAGCGTCGAGGCGAACGCCCCGGCGAACGGCAGCGCGAAGGCCAGCACCGTCGGGATGGTGTACAGCACGAACTTCACCAGCGCCATGCCGTCGAGCAGGCCCTCGGACAAGGGCTTGAGCGCGATGAAAAAGCTCAGCACCGTGACCAGCACGGCCAGGGAAAGGCCGAGGATCGCAAGCACCTCTCGCAGGATGTAACGGTAGATCGTCCAGGGCATGCGGGATCATCGTGCGGGGAACAAGGCGGGGAGTATCGCAGATGCGGAGGGATGGGGCGAACGGGCAGGCGGATGAGCGGGCAGGTGGATTGAAATCCGCCTGCCTCCGGTCAGGGGTCGGTGAGGGTCAGCTCGAGGATACGGCCGGGCAGGACCTGCTGAACCCAGTCGCGGTGGTCGGTGCCGCGGCCGAACTCCAGCACATAAATGCGTCCATCGACCACCGCCACGTCGATCGGGCGGGCGAGGCCACCGATCACGCGATGCGTCTGCGCCGCAAGCGAACCGTCGGGCTGTTCGATGATCTTCACGCGCAACAGGTCGAAGCCGACGCTGGTGCCGATGTCCACCTGGTTGCCGTAGCGGGTGACGAGGAACGAATCCGCGTAAGGCTCGGGCAGCTTGTCGCCGACGAACGTGATGCCGACCGGCGAGGAGTGGTCGTCGAAGGTGTGGCGGGGCTGGTCGGGTGAGCCGCCGCCGTCGGGGCCGAGGTTTGGGATCGGATCGGTGAACGCGAGATCGGCGGGCACGGCGCGCTGGCGCAGGTGTTTGTACGGGTTGGAATCGAGCGTGCTGAAGCGATACGGGTAACCGTAGTGCCGCCCCGCTTCGATGAGGTTGAGTTCCTCGGGCGCGTCGCGGTTGGGGCCGGACTCGGTGGCGAACATGCGGCCGCGGCCGTCCCACGCGAAGCCGAACGGGTTGCGCAGGCCGTCGGCAAAAACTCGCGGCGTGGGCCGCTGGTCGTTCGGATCCAGTTGCCAGAGGCACGCGGTGAGCGGGGTTTCGCCGCCGGTGGCGATGTGCGGCAGGTCGCCATCCTCATCGGCATCGGTCCGCGAGCCGGAGCAGGCGTAGAGCATGCCGTCGGGCCCGAAGGCGAGGTGCGCGACGCCGTGGTTGAACTGATTGATGCCGTAGGGGTAGCGGGTGCGGAACCAAGGCTCGGGCCGCAGCGGCTGCTCCGGGTTGAGCGGGTTGGTGCGGAAGATCGTGACGCGATTGAGCCAGGGCGTGACCGAGTCGTCTTTCTGATTGGCGACGATGAAGAAGCGGCCTTGCGGGTCACGCGCGAAGCCCAGCACATCGGCGTAGGGCTCGACGTACGCCTCGCGTGTGAGCAGCGTCGTCACGCGGCCGTCACGCAACGCCACCCGCCACAGGTCGCCGCGTCGGCCCAGCACATGCAAACCCTTGCCGTCTTCGGTGGGCAATAAACGCACGCCCTGATGCGGCAGGCGCGCCACCTCACGCACCGCCAGCCCCGCGGGCGATGCGGGCAGCGGGGCATAGGCGACACGCTCAATAAAACCCGGCTCCTGCGCCCACGGCGTCTGGATCAGTTGCCCGCTGTGCTCGTCGAGCCATGCGGTGATGAGCCGGTCGTCGGCTAACTGGTAGAGGTAGATATCGCCCAGTTCCCACACCGCCGCGGCGCGGCGATCGGTGCCGGCGATGGCGGCCCCCTCGGCCAACTTGACCGCCCCCATCTCCCGCAGGGCAGCGGTTGACGGGTCGTTCGGCGTCGCCGTGCAACCGGGCAGTGTCCCGATCAATAACAGGATAAGCGTCGCGAACCGGTGATTCACCGCCCGGCCTCGGTCCGCAGCTCATCCAGCCGGGCCGCGAGCACGTCGGGCAGGCCCTGCATTGCCATGAAATAGCTTTCGGTGAGAGTGGTCATGGCTGATCCCCGCCGTGCATTCTAACCCAACACCCCGCGCTGGACGCGCATCAGTTGCTTGATGCCCTTGCCCGCCAGATCGAGCATGGCGTCGAGCTGGTCGCGGCTGAAGGTGCCCTTCTCGCCGGTGCCCTGCACCTCGATGAACCGGCCGCGGTGGTTCATCGCGACGTTGAGATCGACCTCGGCCCGCACGTCGAGCGGGTAGTCCAGGTCGAGCGTGGGCTGGCCGTCGATCATGCCGACGCTGACCGCGGCGACCGGCCCGTGCAGCGGGTTGGCCTTGAGCCGGCCGTCGGCGCGGGCGGCGGCGAGGGCCTGCGCCAAGGCGACATACGCGCCGGTGATGGATGCGGTGCGGGTCCCGCCATCGGCATAGAGCACATCGCAGTCGCAGGTGACCGCCAGCCCCGGCATCTTGTCCAGATCGACCGCGGCACGCAGCACGCGACCGATGAGGCGCTGGATCTCCGTGCCCCGGCTGTTGGGGCCGCGGCGGGCGCGATCCGGCGTCGAGCCGGGCAGCATGGCGTATTCGGCGGTCACCCAGCCGTGCACCGGGTTGCCCTGCTCATCGCGCTGGATCCACCGCGGCGTTTCGTCGGCGATCGACGCGGTGCAGAGCACGCGGGTCTGGCCCTGCGTGATGACGACACTCCCGGATGCAGCGGCGGGAAAGGGTTCGATGGTGACCGGTCGCATCTTCGTGCGCGGCCGGGTTGGAGCGGTTTTTTTAGTCATGGACGCTTGTTACCACGGCGGACCCGGGCGGGCAAGCCGTCGACCCGAACGGTTTGCCAGGTATCCGGCGTAATCGCCGCGGCGCTGCGCTTCGGCGGGGATGAGAATTGGAACACTTGTGGGGCGCTGGATTTGCGGGCATAATTCAGGGAGCCCGACCGGCGAAAGTCCGCCCCGCCCGAAACGATCGGGGGCCGCGGCGGTCCGGGGCACCTACGATTCGATACAGAGGTTTTCATGGCTCAGAAGCGGCGTCAGCTCGGTGAGATTCTCAAACGCTGGGGGTTGGTCGATGATCGCCAGATCTCCGAGGCGATGAAAGTCGCTCAGGCCTCGCGCAAGCGCATCGGCGAAGCGCTGGTCCAGCTCGGCTACGTCAGCCAGAACGACGTGGCCAAGGCGTTGGCGAGCCAGTTCGACATGGAATTTGTCGACATGGATCAGCCCAACGTGATCAACAAGGATCACCTGGGCCTGATCCCGCCGGACCTGATCAAGAAGTACACCGTCCTGCCGCTGGGCCAGGAGGGGGAGTACAAGATCAAGGTGCTGGTCCACGACCCGATGGACCTGGCCCTGATCGACGACCTGCACTTCCGCCTGGGCAAGAAGGTGGAGCTGGCGCTGGGGGCCAAGGACAAGATCAAGGAATACATCGACCGGATGCTCTCGGAGACGCGGGCGTCGATCGACGCGGCGGTCGCGGAGCTGTCGATCGACCGCGGCGAGTCGCTGGATATTGAGTTTGCCGAGGAAAAAGACGAGCTGAGCGGCGACGAGGCGACCGATGCCCAGCAGGCGCCGATCATCCGGCTGGTCAACGAAATCATCAAGGAAGCGGTGGTGACGCGGGCCAGCGACATCCACGTCGAGCCGTTTGAAAACCGCGTGCGGCTGCGCTACCGGATCGACGGCGTGTGCCACGAGCGTGACATCATCCCCAAGCGGACGCAGGGCTCGGTGATCGCACGCCTCAAGATCATGAGCGGGATGAAGGTCGAGGAAAAACGCGTCCCGCAGGACGGCCGCATCAAGATGAAGATCGGCGGCGACCCGATCGACTTCCGTGTCTCGGCGTGCCCGGCGTACCACGGTGAATCGGTCGTGCTGCGTATTCTGCGGCCCGACGCCGCGAACCTCGGCCTCGAAAAGCTGGGCATGCAGGAAGACACCCGCGCCCAGTTCGACAAAATCATCACCCGGCCCAACGGCATCTTCCTGGTCACCGGGCCCACCGGCTCGGGCAAGACCACCACGCTGTACTCGGCCCTGCAGGTGCTCAACCGGCCGGACAAGAAGATCATCACCGCCGAGGACCCGATCGAATACAACTTCAAGGGCATCAATCAGTGCCAGGTCAACGAGGGCATCGGGCTGAGCTTCTCGCGGATCCTCCGCGCCATGCTGCGTCAGGCCCCGAACATCATCCTCGTGGGTGAAATCCGCGACAAGGAGGTCGGCGAGGTCGCGGTGCAGGCGGCGCTGACCGGCCACCTGGTGTTTTCGACGCTGCACACCAACGACGCGCCCTCGGCGATCACGCGTCTGATCGACATGGGCCTCAAGCCTTTCCTCGTGGCCAGCTCGATCCAGGCGGTGCTGGGCCAACGGCTGGTGCGGATCTTGTGCGAGCATTGCAAGCAGCCGAACCCCGAGCCGGATTCTCGGCTGATGGCGCTGGTGGGTCTGACCAAAGCCGACATCGCCGAGAGCACCCTGTATAAGTCCGTGGGTTGCAACCGCTGCGCCAACACCGGCTATCGCGGGCGTCAGGGCATTTACGAGCTGATGCTGATGAACAGCGAGATACGGGAGCTGGCGTTCAACCGTTCGCCGGTCAACAAGATCCGTGCCGCGGCACGGGCCTCGGGCATGCGGAACCTGCTCGGTGACGGTCGCCTGAAGATCCTCGAAGGCAAGACGACACTCGAAGAGATCGGCCGCATCGCCCAGGTCGAGGGCCTGATCGAGATGGAAGAAGAAGACGTCGCGGCGTGACCCGAAGCGTCCAGCGGTCAGCGCCATGCCGTCCGCTGACCACCGCCGCTGGTTCCTGGTTCGGGCTGATCGCTGACCGCTGAAGGCAAACCCTATGTCCACCCTCCATATTGACCGCCTGCTCGATACCGTCATCAAGCAAGAGGCCTCCGACTTGCACCTGACGGTGGGCAAAGCGCCCACCGTCCGCATGCGTGGCCGGCTGGTCGAACTCAAGACCAAGGTCCTCGATCCCGAAGACACCACCGCCCTGATGAAGGCCATCACCCCCGAACGCTCGCAGAACGAGCTTCAGGAGGAGGGCGGCTCGGACTTCGGCTTCGCCTACGGCGACCAGAACGACCCGGTTAACTCGGCCCGCTTCCGCGTCTCGGTCTTCAAGCAGAAAGGCAACGTCGCGCTGGTCCTGCGCCGCATCCCCAACCAGTTAATCGATATCAACACGATCGGCCTGCCCAAGATCGTCCCGGACCTGATCCGTCGGCCGCGCGGGCTGTTCCTGGTCACCGGCCCGACCGGCTCGGGCAAGACCACCACGCTCGCGTCGATGATCGATAACGTCAATATCAACCTCGACCGACACATCATCACCGTCGAGGACCCGATCGAGTACTACCAGCCGCACAAGAAATCGATCGTCAACCAGCGCGAGGTGGGCAACGACGTGCCCAGCTTCTCCGAGGCACTGAGGCGGGCGCTGCGCCAGGACCCGGACATCATCCTCGT
>CAZTLX010000082.1:0-4950 GCA_964614575.1 uncultured Phycisphaeraceae bacterium
GGTCGAGTTCTCCTGGGGCGCGACCGAAGTCAAGGCCCGACTGGTCGACGCGATCGTCGATGTCACCGAGACCGGCTCGTCGCTGCGGGCCAACAAGCTGCGCGTCATCGCGGAGTTGCTGACCTCCACGACCCGGCTGATCGCCAACAAGCAGGCGTGGGCCAACGACTTTAAGCGCCGCAAGATCGAGGACCTGGCGCTGCTGCTGCAAGGCGCGATCGCCGCCCGCGGGCAGGTCGGGCTGAAGATGAACGTCAAGCGCGACGACCTCAAGGCGGTGCTCGACATCCTGCCCTCCGCCCAGTCGCCGACGGTCAACGACCTGGCCGACACCGGCTGGGTGGCGGTCGAGGTGCTGGTCGATCGCAAGACCGAGCGCGACCTGATCCCCTCGCTCACCCGCGCCGGGGCCCACGGCATCTTCAGCTACCCCCTCAACAAGGTCATCGCCTGAGCCGACCCGAATAACACGCGTCAGAGCACGGGCACCCAGTGAACAGCGCCGCCCGCGTACAGCTTGTCAGTGTGAAGGCGTGTGTTCACGGACAAGGCTCAAAGCGGCCTTGGCCTTGGTGCCCGAGAAAACGGCGTGGCGCGGTCTAGAATACCCCGAACAAACCGCGTCGGTTGCGGCGTGTTTCTGGTGTGATCTGCGTTGGCTGAAGGTGAGATGATGCGATATTGCTCGAGTTTGTGCTGGCGGGTCGTCGCGTCTTGCGTGGTCATTGCGCTGGCCCCGGACGTGTTGCCGGGCACGAGCGCGGCTGCCCAGGGCATCGCGGTGCCCGCCGGCATCGACGCCGCCAGTATTCAGACGCTCTCCGGCGAGGCGCGTCAGAAAGCGGAGTTACCGCTTGAGAAGATCGCCTCCGGGTTGCCGACCCCGGCGTACCTCAAACCGTCGGATGAACCCGACGAGCCCGCGGAGGTTCCGCTCGCGGCCCAGCGGGCTTATGCCCAGGCCCGGGATGCCTATCACAACGGCAAAGCATTCGACGCGGTGCGCAAGCTCTTGATCGCGCAGCAGCAGGCGCCGCGTGCGCCCGAGATCGCCCGGTTGCTAGGACGCATCTACACCGAGACGGGGAACAAAGTCCGCGGCGCGTCGTTTCTGGAAACGGCGGTGCAGCTCGACCGCAAGGACCTGTCCACGGTCTTCCTGCTCGGCCGATTCGCGCTGGAGCGCTCGGAGTGGGAGAAAGCCGCGGCGATCCTGCTGCACGCCCGCGAACTCAACGGCGCGATCCCCGCCGCGCAATCTGACCCGGCGCAGCAGGTGCTGTTGCATTTTTACCTGGGCGTGGCGCTGCAGAACGCGGGCTACACCTCGGCCGCGGCCGAGGAATACCGAGCCTACCTCGAAGCCGACCGCCGCTTCAGCCGGACGACGCCGCGCGTCCGTGAATTGGCGTTTGTCGATCAATCCCGTGCCGCGACCTGGATCACCCTCGGCGATCTGCGTCACCAGCTCAACGACCCAAAAGGCGCGCTAGCGGCTTATCGCGCGGCCGCCGAAACCGACGGTGCCGATTCGCCGGCGATCGGCCTGCGGCGGGTGTACACCCTGCTGCGGCTCAACCGCATGGCCGAAGCCGAAGCCTACGTCATCGAGCGGGTGCGAACCTCCGGCACCGGGGCCGACAGCCTCGAACTGGTGCGTTATTACCTGCGAGAAGCCGACTCGGCGGAGTTGATCCGGCAGTTGGAGCAGATCTACGAGAACGACGGGCAGACCGCGACGATGGCGTTGGCGGTCGCCGAGTTGCTGCCCGATGAAGCCGGCCAGGCGCTGCTGCTGCGGCACCTGGGCGGCAAGCCGGGCGATACACTTGTCTTTGAAGCCTTGATCGATCGGACGTTGAACCCCGACGCGGGCACAGCCGGCCGGTTGGAGCGCACCGCGAAGGCGATCGACCTCACGCAGCAGGCCGCGGCCGCCTCGCCGAGCCACGCCGGTGTTTATGTGCAATATCTATTTGAGGCGGTCGGCAATGCGCGCACGATCGATGAGGCCCACGCGAAGTTGCCGCCCGCCATCGCATCGCAGGCGTATACGCAGGCGATCCGAGGCGTAGCCCTGCGGCGGCTGGGGCAATACACCCAGGCCCGCGCCGCGCTCGATCAAGCGCTGACGCAAGTGCCCGATTCGCCTCTTTTGCGCATCGAGCAGGCCCGGGTTCTGATCGCGCAGGAAAAAATCGAACCCGCCGCGGCGCTGCTCGAAGGGGATTGGCCGGCGGGTGATCTGGAAGTCCTGCTGCTGCGGACGCGTGTCCTGGCCGAGGCGGGCAAGTTGAGCGATGCCCTGGCGCTGCTCAAGCGTGAAGCGGGTGATGCGTTGCTGCAACCCAATGTCGCCACGGAACACGCCCGGCTGCTGCTGCTCGCGGAGAAGGTGTCCGAAGCCGAGCGCGTGCTCAACGACGCGCTCAACGCTCACCCCACCGATGAGTCGCTTTACAGCTTTCTGCTGGAGCATTACCGCGTCCGGCTGGACAACGGCGACCGCAACTACACCGAACCGCTGCAGGCCCTGATGCGTCGCCTGCTCAGCACGCTGCCCGCCTCGCGCACCGCCCGCCTGCTGGAAGCGGACCTGCGCATGTCGACCAACGAATTTGATCGCGCGGAGCAGATTCTCAACACGCTGCTCGAATCCGATCCGCGCGATCTGGATGCGCTCGAAACCCTGGTGCAGCTTTACGTCCGATCCGAACGCAGGCCGCTGGCGATCAAGACCCAGGAGCGTCTGCTGCTGGCCAAACCCGAAGGCATCACCCAGACCATCGAGCTGACCTATTTTTACGACAGCCTCGGCCGGCACGCCGACGCGGTCGAGCACCTCAATGAGGCGTTGTCACGGCCGGAGCCGGATGAACCGGCGACCGTTGCAAACCTGCTCTGGGTCATGATGCTGCGGGAGGACCCCGATGCCGGTGACGAAGCGCAGCGACTGCTCAGCGACGCGGCGAAGCGTTTCCCCGCCCACGCCTCCGACATCCGTTACCAGCAGGCGAGCCTGTGGAACGTGATGGGGCAGCGCGAACGCTCGACCAAGGTGCTTGAGCAGATCGTCGCGGAAGACCCGGATCACGCCCCGGCCAACAACGACCTGGGCTACAGCCTGGCCGATCAGGGCCAGCAACTGGATCGCGCCAAGGCGATGATCGAGCGGGCGGTACAGAAGGACCCGGACAGTTCGCACTACCTCGATTCGATGGGCTGGGTGCTTTACAAGCTCGGGGATTTCGAGGGGGCTTTAGACTGGTTGCGTCGCGCGGTCGATGCCGACGGCGGGCAACACCCGATCATCATCGATCACCTGGGCGATGCGCTGTACCGGCGCGGTCGGCACGCCGAGGCGACGGCGAACTGGGGCAAAGCGAGGGCCTTGCTCGACCTGCCCGACTATGCACGGGATACGGAGATCCAGGGCCTGTCGCGGGTGCTGGATGGGAAAATCGAGGCGGTCCGCGCGGGGCGTGAGCCGAGCCTGGCCCCGGTGGGGGTGCAGCCGGAGGCGGCACGCTGATCGCCCTGCGTTTTTCCCGTTATTTCAAGGGTTTACGGGGACTTCGGCGGCTGGTCGCCAGGCGCGATATCTGCTAAAATTAATCCTTCATTCGTCGGGCAGGGACCGGCCGTTCTCCGCGGCCTCTCACCCTCGACCTATCGCACCGTTCACACCCCGTGTGAACTCCACGGAAGGCCATCCCAGCATGGAAGACGGGCTCGATCCCCAGACCGCTTCATCTGCCCCCGCCGCCCCACAAGGCAAGGCCTACACCGAAGACTCGATCAAGGTGCTTGAAGGCCTCGACGCCGTCCGCAAACGTCCGGGCATGTACATCGGCGACACCACCGCCCGCGGCCTGCACCACCTGGTCTATGAGATCGTCGATAACGCCATCGACGAGCACATGGCCGGCCGCTGCAGCCGCATCGAGGTCAAGATCAACGCCGATGGTTCGCTCGCCGTCATCGACGACGGCAGCGGCATCCCCGTCGGCCCCTACAAGCACGCCAACCCGCTGCTCAACGGACGGCCCACCGTCGAGATCATCCTCACCGTCCTCCACGCCGGCGGCAAGTTCGACAAGGATTCCTACAAAGTCTCCGGCGGTCTGCACGGCGTCGGCGCCTCGGTGGTCAACGCGCTGTCCGAATGGCTCGAAGTCGAAGTCGCCCGCAACGGCCAGCTCCACGCCATGAGCTTCGAGCGCGGCAAGGTCTCCGAAGAGCTGCGCGTCGTCGGCCAACGCGAGAAGACCGGCACCAAGGTCACCTTCAAGCCCGACCCCCAGGTCTTCCCCGAAACCGATTTCCGCTTCGCCACCCTCGCGGGCCGGCTCAAGGAACTGGCCTACCTCAACCCCGGCCTGACGATCCACCTCGCCGACGAACGCGACGGCAAGGACACCACCTTCCACTTCCCCGACGGGATCATGGCCTTCTGCCGTTCGCTGGCCGAGGGCAAGAACGTGATCCACGCCGAGCCGTTGTTCTTCAAGACCGAAGATGAGGCGTCGGGCCTGGTCTGCGAGGTCGCGCTGCAATACAACGACTCGTACAACGAAACGCTGCTGACCTTCGCGAACAACATCAACACCATCGAGGGCGGCACGCACCTCTCGGGCTTCAAGACCGCGCTGACCCGCTCGCTCAACAACTACGCCCGCGGCAACAACATCCTCAAGAACAACGACACCCCGCCGACCGGCGACGACCTGCGCGAGGGCCTGTGCGCCATCGTCTCGGTCAAGGTCGCCGAGCCCCAGTTCGAGGGCCAGACCAAGACCAAGCTGGGCAACGCGGAGGTCGAGTCGTTCGTCAACACGTCCTTCGGCCAGCAACTAAGCGCCTGGCTCGAAGAGCACCCCGCCGACGCCAAGCGCATCTGCAACAAGGGCATCATGGCCGCACAGGCCCGCGAGGCCGCCCGCAAAGCTC
>CAZTLX010000082.1:4960-16325 GCA_964614575.1 uncultured Phycisphaeraceae bacterium
CGACCTGACCCGCCGCAAGGGCGCGCTCGACGCCGGGGGCCTGCCCGGCAAGCTCTACGACTGCACCTCCAAGAACGTCGAGGAATCGGAGATCTACCTCGTCGAAGGCGACTCGGCCGGCGGCAGCGCCAAGGGCGGCCGCGACCACAACACCCAGGCCATCCTCCCGCTCAAGGGCAAGATCCTCAACGTCGAAAAGGCCCGACTCGACAAGATCCTCGGCTTCGAGGAAATCCGCGCCATCATCCAGGCGCTCAACTGCGGCATCGGGGCCGACGAATTCGACATCTCCAAGCTGCGCTACGGCAAGATCATCATCATGACCGACGCCGACGTGGACGGCAGCCACATCCGCACGCTGCTGCTGACCTTCTTCTTCCGGCAGATGCCCGAGCTGATCCGCCAGCACCGCGTCTTCATCGCCCAGCCGCCGCTGTTCCAGATCATCCGCGGCAAGAAGAGCGAATACCTGCTCAACGAACGCTCGCTGCGCACCACCCTCTCGCAGCGCGGGCTCGACGGCGCGGAGCTATGGGTCTTTGACGACAGCGACCGCGGCCGCATCACCAAGATCAACGGCGAGCCGCTGGCCAAGCTCATCCACAACCTGGAAGCGCTCGAAGACCTGGTGCGCGTCGTGCAGCGCCGCGGCATCGATTTCCAAGTGCTGGTCGCCCTGCGGGAGAAAGACCCCGAGGGGAAAAACCGCCTGCCACGCATCCGCGTCACCGTGCCGACCGACGCCGCGGGCAACGGCCTGGCCCCCGGCGACCACTTCTTCTGGTCGGAGGAGGACGAGGCCGCGTTCCGGCAACAGCACGCGGTGGAGCTGGCCGACCCGGACCTGGACGAGGTGACCGGCGACCAGCGCGAACCCCGCGTCGCGGTCGTGCGCAAGGAACTGCACGAGACGCGCGACATCGGCAAGCTCATCGACCGCCTCACCGAACTCGGGCTCGACATCCACGACTACTTCCTCAAGCGGCCTTACACCGTGACCGGCGCGCCGGGCACGACGAAGTTCGAGCTGCACACCCCGCCCAGACGCAAGGCCGGCGATGACGAGGCCGACGGCTCGATCACCCCGGTGTCCAACCTCGCCGAGCTGCTGCACGTGCTGCTGGATGCGGGCAAGGTCGGCATGGACATCAAGCGCTTCAAGGGCCTGGGCGAGATGGACGCCGAGCAGCTCTGGGAGACCACGATGGACCCGGCCAACCGCGTGCTGCTGCGGGTGACGTGGGACGCGGCCTCCGAGGCCGAGCACCTGTTCACCGTGCTGATGGGCGAAGAGGTCGAGCCGCGACGCAAGTACATCGAAGACCACGCGCTCGAGGTCAAGAACCTCGACGTCTAAGCCGGCCTCGGTCGGCGATGGGGTGTAACTGCGACGTCCCGAGAGGCAATATGTTTCTGCGTTTGAGGCTGCCGAGCCGCGCGGTTTCGGCATGACTTTCCTCTGGGAGCGATATGATGTGCAAGCTGCTGAATCTACGCGCCGCGGCGCTGGTGATGGTTCTGTCGGTGTTGGCGGTGACTGCCGCGGGGCAATCCCCGCTGCACCTGGCGACGCCGATCGGCGGACCCGGCGACGGCGACGCGGTGGTCGGCGTCCGCATCCAATCCGACGGCACGGTGGTCTTCGCGGCGAACGTCGCGCCGGGCACCCGCTTCGGCGATAAGGTGGCCAGCGGCGACCCGGTGGATGGCACCGTCGGCGTCGTGGTCCGTATGAAGGCGGACGGCTCGGAAGTGCTCTCGATGCTGCCGATTTCCACGAAGCTGCACGACCTGGCGCTGGATGATACCGATCGCATCTACCTCGCCGCGGGCCGTGCGGGGATGGCGGTGGTTGATGCCGAAGGACGCAAAGGGCTTCGCGCGGTGGACATCGGCGGTGACTGCACACGCGTCGATGTCACGGGTGACGGCACGGCGGTCGGCCTGGCCGGCGGGGTGGCGACGCTCATCTCTCCCAGCGGTAAACGCGTTACGCAGGTGAAGGGCAAGGGCTACACCGAAGACGTCGCGCTGCACGCCGCATCCAAAACCATCATCCTCACCGGTTACACCAACAACCGCGCCTTCGACGGCAAACAGACCTTCCCCGTGCAGATCTGCTACGTCTGGGGCTTCGGCGTCGATGGCAAACGCAAGTACACCCTCTACGACTGGTCCACCGACCGCGAATCCGATCGCTTCCTCAACAAGCCGACCAACAACATGGCCGACACCCGCGGCTACCGCTGCGCGATCGGGCGTGACGGCAAGCTCTATGTCGCCTTCGAGGCGGCGGGCGGCAACCACCTCTTCCGCTACAGCACCACCGACATCACCAAGCCGTTCAAGCTCGTCGGCGGCGACGCGTACCACAGCTTCCACAACTCGCGCTCCGAGCACAAAGCCGTCTTCGGCCGATTCGACCCCGCGACCGGCGAGGCCCTGGCGATCCAGCAGTTCTGCACCCGGCTGGATACCGGTAACGCCAACGCGGTCCGGGTCAAGGACGGCGACATCACCGCCGACGCCAGGGGCAACGTCGTGCTGGTCGGGGCCACGGCCGCGGGCCTGCCGGTCACCGAGAAGCTGGCAGGCTCGGGCGACTACGAGGGCGGCGCTTTCGTGCTCATCATGAACGCCGACCTGACCCAGCGTGTTTTGTGTACCTACATCGGCGGGGGCAACACCGCCGCGGCCGACCTGCGGTCGCGCGACGGCGGCGGGGCGACGCTGGCCTTCGGCGGGCAGGGGCCCGAGGAAGACAAACCCATGCACATCCATCAGCCGCTGCAGGATAAGCGCTTCGGTAAGGATGGCTTTATCGCCACGGCAACGCTCAAGTAACGCCGCTACAATCGCCGCGTGTCTGACCCCGCTGCTGATCCGTCGTCTTCTAAGCCTACGCCGAGCGCGGCGTGGTATGCCTTGGGGGTGCTGCTGATCGCGGGCGGTGTGGGGTTGTTCTTCTTCGCGCTGAGCGTGGAGCAGCGCCGTATCTCGCAAGGCATCGATGACTTGGCGCGGGTGACGCTGCCGGAGGGCGGCACCTTTATCCTGCCAATGAGTGGCGAGCAGATGATTTTTTATGAAGGCGCTTCAACGCCGGGCACCGAGCGGATCGCTTATGCCGACATTGATCCGGCGCTGATCATCACGCCGGCCGGCGATGACAATGTCGCCGAACCGTTGGAGGTCAAGTCGATGCAGCACATCGAGGCTTACCCCCGCGGCGATCGTAACGGCCTCTCGGTCGCCCGCTTCGATGCGCCCGCCGGGCGGTACCGGATCAACGGTCGTTTACTCCCGGGCGACGCCGAGCACCCGCCGGCGAACATCGCCATCGGGCAACTGCACCTGCGGCAGGCCATGAACCGTTGGGACGGCGTGTTCGGCGGCGCGGTCGCGGCCACGGCCGGCTTCGTCATCGGCACGGTCATGCTGATCCTCACCTTCCTGCTGCGACGACGCGACTTCACCACCCGCGACAATTAAAAGCAATCGCACGACACGCCTCGGTTACGGGGGCCACGGGTTTGCGGACCTGTCAAGGGTGGCGCAGCCGCGTCAGGGTGAAGACATTTACGTCCATGGCCCAAAAGGGGTAGGACAGGCATTGCGGCCTGTCGATCGACCGCAGGTCGATGATCCGGCCGGCCCTTCGGGCCGGTGACAGAGATGAATGTCTGCCCTACCTCAATAACCTCAAGCCTGGCCGCTGGGGCAATGTCTTCACCCTGGCCCCCGCCCTCCGGGCGTGGGGCAGGGAGCCACTCGCCTTTTCTTGCTTCACGCATGGTTCGGATCAAACCATAGCCGGCGAGCTACGCCTCGCCGGTCGGTCGCGCCGCGACCGGGCAAGTACGCCCGGCGAGGCGTAGCTCGCCGGCTATTGGCCGCAGGGCGGAGAACCTTCAAGCGAATTGCGCCGGGCACATAAAAAGCCCACGGCCGGGTGGCCGTGGGCTTTGGGTTGCGTCTTGTGGGGTGTGGCGATTAGCGCTTGGAGAACTGGAAGCGTTTACGGGCACCGGCCTGGCCGTACTTCTTGCGCTCGACCTCGCGGGGGTCGCGGGTGAGCAGGCCTTCGTCGCGGAGGGCCTGTTCGAGGGTGGGGTCGTAGCTCTTGAGGGCGCGGGCGACGCCGAGCAGCACGGCCTCGGCCTGGCCGGTGATCCCGCCGCCGTGGGTGTTAACGAAGATCTCGAGCTTGCCGATCATGCCGGTGACTTCCAGCGGCTTGCGGCAGGCGGCGCGGTGCTGGGGTTCGGAGAAGAAGTCATCGACCTCGCGGCCCTTGATGAGGAACTTCGCCGAGCCGCCCGTGGGGATCGGGCGGACGCGGACGCGGGCGACGGCGCTCTTGCGGCGGCCGGTGCCCCAGATGAAGCCGCCCTTGTCGGGCTTGCCGGGCTCACCCAACGGGCGTGGTTGTTCGGTAGGGGCTTCGTTGGCTGCGGGGGCGATCAGCGTGGAGGTTGCTTCGGCCATGTTCGGTTACTCGTGCGCTTCGTGGCTGGCGTAGGCGGCGCTAGGCCGCGGTGTTCGGTTAGGACATCGACATCAGGCAGACAGTTGCAGGGGCTGGGGCTGCTGGGCGGTGTGCGGGTGCTCACTGCCGGCATAGACCTTGAGCTTGCTGTGCATCTGTCGGCCGAGCTTGGTCTTGGGCAGCATGCGTCGCACGGCCTCTTCGATCAGCCGCTCGGGGTGGGCTTCACGCACCTGGCGCAGCGTCTGGGTCTTGCGGCCGGAGGGGTGGCCGGAGAACGTCTGATGCACCCTCTGGTCGAGCTTGGCGCCGGTGATGACGATCTTCTCGGCGTTGGTGACGACCACAAAATCGCCCACATCGTGGTGGGGCGTGTAGGTCGGCTTGTGCTTGCCCATAAGGATGACGGCCAGCTTCGACGCCAGCCGACCGAGCACTTGGCCCGTGGCATCGACGTGGTGCCAATCCTGGGCCACTTCATCATTCTTCGCGTGATAGGTCTGGCGATTCATCGCGCTTCGGTCCGTGCTCCAGGCAACCCTGGGATCAGTTGGGGGAAGGAGGCCGGCGCGCTGCCGACCAATTTCGAGCCCGGAAGTTTACCACAACCCACGGGGGGGTCAAATCCTCCATCGGCTTTATCCCGCCGAAGCCCCGCTGCGCTGCGCATCGGTGGCATGGTTGGGGGGGATTTTGCGGGGTTGTTACACTTGTCGGATGCCCGAAACACCGCGCAATCAGATCGTGGTCGGCGACTGCATCGAGACGATGAACAGTTGGCCGGCCGAGTCGGTGGACCTGATCTTCGCCGACCCGCCCTACAACATCGGCTACAAGTACGACCAGTACGAAGACAAACGCGACGATCACGAGTATGTCGCGTGGACCGAAGCCTGGATCAGCGCCTGCGCCCGGCTGCTCAAGCCGACCGGCTCGCTGTTTGTGCTCATCGGCGATGAATACGCGGCCGAGACCCGCCTGCACCTCAAGCACCTCGAGCGCGAGCGCCAACTGGCCTTCCGCAACTGGATCATCTGGCACTACACCTTCGGGCAGAACTGCAAGGCCAAGCTCAACCGCTCCCATGCGCACCTGATGTACGCGGTCGGCAAGGGATGCTTCGACTGGAAGGCGCAGGGCGCGAAGAAGACCGGCAAGGTCGCCTCGGGCATGGGCGGGGCGATGGACCTGCCCTTTACCTTCAACCGCGAAGAAGTGGCGGTAGCCTCGGCGCGCCAGACAACCTACGCCGACGCCCGCGCCAATCCCAAGGGCAAACTGCCCGACGACACGTGGTACCTGCGCCCGCAGGAGGCGATCGAGGATCGGCCGGGCTCGAAGCCGGCCGACCTGTTCGGCGGCGGCACGCCAACCCACGACACGCAAGGCAACTGGCTCTTCGATGCCGACGGCGACACGTGGTACCTCTCCCGCCTCTGTGGCACGTTCAAGGAGCGCCTCGGCTGGCACCCATGCCAACTGCCCGAGGCGCTGCTCGAACGCGTGATCAAGCTCGCGAGCAACGAAGGCGATGTCGTGTTCGACCCGTTTGTCGGCAGCGGCACCACCCTGGCCGTGGCCGCGCGGATGGGGCGCGACTACCTCGGCTGCGAGTTATCGCAGGACTACGCGGACAAAGCCACGCAGCGCATCGAGCACGTGAAGCAGACCGGCGAGGCAATGACCGCGACGATGGGCGAAAAGGGGATCGAGCGTGGCAAACCGAAGAAGAAGGCCGAGCCGCACCGCTCGCCGAAGGCGGGGCGGAAGCGTGGGGTGCGGGTGGGGTGATGCTCGAAGGGATTTTCGGGGGTGATCCCGCTCTTCGCTGCCGCTTAGAGGCGGGCGTTCGGGCGCAGGGGGGGTGAGATTGGGGCATAATTCCCGGGGTGCTGGTCATTGATTGCTACAACGTGCTGTACACGCCGATGCCGGCGATGCTGGCCGGGCTCGATGAGGCGGGGCTGTGTCATGCGTTGAGTCGGACCACGTGGGTTCAGCGGACGGGGGGCGTCGTGGTCGTGGCCGACGGCAAACCTAAACCCTTGCCGGATGATCGCAGCGGGGCGGTGCTCACGGAGAGCCCCGCGGTGGGTGTCCAACTGGAATGGTCCGGACCGGGGCGCACCGCCGACAGCGTGATCCTCCGCATGGTCAATGAGTACACGGCCCCGCGGCGGGTGATCGTGGTCAGCACCGACCGTGAGGTCCGCGCCAAAGCCCGTCGCCGGCGCTGCCGGGTGTGGACCAGCGAGCAGTTCATTACCAAGCTGGTGGAGCAGCTTCGGCGCGGCGGCGGGGCGATCAGTGGACCGCCGCCCGATCGGCCGCGCGTCCCGCCGGAGGGATTAACGCCGGGCGAAGTCGAGGCGTGGCTGGAGGCGTTCGGCATCGAGGATCAATCGACCGCTCCGCCCGAAGCGACGCAGCCGGATCAAGCCAAGCCCCGTAACCCGACGCCGTTGGACGAGGATGACCCGTTCGATATCCCCGGCGTCTGGCCGCCGTGGTGATCGGCGCACGTTGTAGTGAGCGCTGGGGGTGATTGCGGGCCGATCCGACGCTTCGTCGCGGAGCCTCCTGGAGCGTTCGGCTTGGGCGCGGTTGGGGTTCGATGCGGTTCGGAGTTGACGGGAGCGCGGTCAGCGGTTGCAATGCGTCGGCACGGGCGCATGGGGCGGCTTGTGCGGGAGGCTTTTTTGCGATGACCCAGACCACCGCCGCCGATCCTGCGACCGCCGCCGGCAAGCCGCACTACGCCCGCGCGTTGCTCAAGATCTCCGGCGAGGCGTTCTGCAAGCCGGGCGAGGGGGGGATCGACCCGGACGAGTTGGCGGTGATCGGCAAGGAGATCGCCGCGGCCGCGCGGCAGGGCACGCAACTGGCCGTGGTCGTCGGCGGGGGCAACATCATCCGCGGCGCGGAGCTGGCCGCCAAGGGCAACATCGCCCAGGCCACCGCCGATTACATGGGCATGCTCGGCACGGCGATCAACGGGCTGGCGCTCAAGGAGATGCTCGAAGAGCTGGGCGTCGAGGCCCGCGTGCTCAGCGCGATCAACCTCAGCGCCGTGGCCGAGACGTTCATCCGTGGCCGGGCGTTGCGTCACCTGGAAAAGGGCCGCGTGGTCATCTTCGTCGCGGGGACGGGCAACCCGTTCTTCACCACCGACAGCGCCGCGGCGTTGCGGGCTACCGAGATCGGGGCGGAAGTGGTGCTTAAGGCGACAAAGGTCGATGGCATCTACGACAAGGACCCCAAGAAACACGACGACGCGGTCCGCTTTGACCAGATCACCTTCGCCGACGCGATCAGCCGCCAGCTCAAGATCATGGACCTCACCGCATTCAGCATGTGCATGGAGCGGAAGATCCCCGTGATCGTCTTCAACATGAAGGTGCCCGGCCACATCGCCGAGGTCGTCGCGGGCAAGTCACACGGCACGAAAGTCGTGGTGGACTAGCTCATCGGCGCGGTTCGCTCTACGATCCGCGGACTGAAGTACCACCGCGATCGCAGATCACCGATCGCAGACAGGAGAACTCGACGATGGACCTGGATACGATTCTGCTGGAAGCCGAAGAGGCGATGGACAAAGCCGTGGGCTATCTCAAGAGCGAGCTCAAGGGTGTGCGCACCGGCCGCGCGTCAACCGGGCTGGTCGAGTTTGTGAAGGTCGAGGCCTACGGCACCGAGACCGACCTGCGCAGCCTCGCGGCGATCTCCGTGCCCGAGCCCTCGCAGATCGTCATCAAGCCCTTCGACCCCGGCACGGTCAAGGACATCGCCCGCGGCATCGAGCGCGCAGGGCTGGGCCTCAACCCCATCGCCGATGGCAATGTCGTCCGCCTCAACATCCCGCCGCTTTCCGGTGACCGCCGCAAGGAACTGGTCGGCTCGGTCAAGCAGATGGGCGAGCAGGCGAAGGTCACCATCCGCAACGCTCGCCGCGACGCCAACAAGCACATCGATCAACTCGCCAAGGACAAGTCGGCCGGCATCTCCGAGGATCAGGTCGAATCCGCCAAGAAGGATGTCGATGACTTCACCAAACAGCACGAGGCGAAGGTGGAGGAAGCCGTCGCCGCCAAGAGCGAAGAGGTGATGCAGGTTTAAGTGCGCCGCCACGTAGGCCGACGGGGCACTTCGTGCCACCCGCTAAACATCAGTCGCGATCAACCAGTGTTTCCGCAGACTTCCGTGGCAATTTCCGGAGCAGAAATCTGCGGCAAACTTCCGGGGTGGGTCACCACGGGATGTCGATACGCGGGTTTTTCTCGTCATCCTGGTTGGAGATGACGACGAGACCGCCGGGCTTCTTGCGGACGCGGGGCTCGTAGGTTTCGCCGTCCTTGGGCTTGTCGGTCTTGCCCTGCTTGATCAGTTCGCCCAGCGTCTTGCTGACCCACGCATCGCGTTTGATCTGGTTCTCGCGGTCCTGGCTGACCATCAGGCTGTAGGACGTCCCGTTGCCCAGGTCAAATTCCCCTTGGGCGCGGAAGGTCTTGTCGCCACGCTCGCGCACAAAATCGCCCGCGAGCGCCCGCAGCCGCATCGCCTCATCCAGCGTCCAGCCCTTGTCCCAGTTCTCGTAGAGGTAGATGATCGTGTTCAGCTCGGCCTGCTGCTGCGGTACCGACGGCGGCAAGTGGATGCTCGGCCACTTCTCGCGGTGGTTTAGCACATCCACCAGCAGCAACGCGCCGATCCCGTGCGCCCCGCGGTTATGCGCCCCGGCCTCGTCGTAGGAATCCAGCTCACGCAAGCGCATCTGCAGCACCGCCCGCCGCGCCTTGGGGCTGCTGTGATACAGCGAGGTGAGGTCGGCGAAGAACTCCTGCAGGTGCGAATAGAGCAACTGGTAATTGGTATAGAGCTCGACGTTCACGTCCACCGACAGGCGACCGGTCATGAAGTTGTGGCCCAACTCGTGCCAGACGATCACCTCCGCCAGGTCGCCGAGCGTGTACCCCATCCGTCGGCCCAGCACACCCCCGGCCGGGTCGGGGCTGTCCACAAGGTTCGGCTTCCAGGTGACAAAGACCTCCAACTCGGTGATCTTGTACTCGTACCCCTCGCGGGTGCGGACGTATTCCCCTTTGCCGCGCACGCCTTGATAACCCAGCGCGCCCGAGGGCTCATACCGGGCGATAAAACGCTTGCCCCAGATCTCCGCGGGGAACTCGGTCTTGCCCGGGCTCGACGTCCGCGCCCACCAGTTCGGGCTGAAATCGGTGTAGTCCTTCGAGATGTCGCGGTAGATGCGCTGGTCGGCCGGGTCCAGCAGGCGATACGTCGATCGCAACGCTTTCGACGTCTCCTCCACGCCGGCCCAGTCGTTGTCCAGGTACGCCGCGGCCATGCGGTCGAACGCCGCCGCCGCCGCCTCCACCCGCTCGGCCCGGCTGGGCGGGGCGAGCGTTTGACCCTGCGCCCGCACCGGCACCCACGAATAACTCAACAGACCGGCCCCGAGAGCCAGCGCCGCTACCGACCAGATCAATCGCTTCATGGCATGTTCCCCACGGGGGCGAATGGAATATAAAAATGACGCCACAAAGTGTAGTGGCTTGTCGAAATCCGTACAAGACCCGTTACCCCGGCAAAGCCCGCTCCGGCAGCTAAAATCCATCATCATGCCCCCGACCCCCGCCCCCACTTCATCGCTCGCTCACGACCTGGCCATCGACCAGGTCATCGAAGGCCGTCGCCGCTTGTCGGTCGATGACGCCCTGCGCCTCTACCGTGAGGCCACGCTCCCCCAACTCGGCCGCTGGGCCGACGCACGCTGCCGCTTCATTCATGACGGCGAGGATGCACAGCTTCAGGGGATTCGAACCTACGTCATCGACCGCAACATCAACTACACCAACGTCTGCTCCGCCCAATGCACCTTCTGCGCCTTCCGCCGCGACGAGGGCGACGACGACAGCTACATCCTCACCCGCGCCCAGCTCCACCAGAAGGTCCGCGAACTTCTCGCCATCGGCGGCACGCAGGTGCTCCTGCAGGGCGGCATGCACCCCGGCCTCGATGTCGACTTCTATGTCGAGCTGCTCACCGATCTGAAGCGAGAATTTCCGACGGTGCATATCCACGGCTTTTCCCCCCCGGAATTCGTCGAGTTCGTCGCCGTCTGCCACATCGAGGGCTTCCCCGTCACCAGCGCCAAGAAGTCCCACGAGCTGCCCCCGGATGTCTGGCAGGCAAAACTGGAAGCGATCATGCGCCGATTGATGGACGCCGGGCTTGACTCTCTGCCGGGGGGCGGCGGGGAGATCTTCGCCGAGCACGTCCGCCGACGCATCGGCATCGGCAAGGCCACCGCCACACAATGGCTCGACGTCATGTCCACCGCCCACAAGCTGGGCATGTGTACCAGCGCCACCATGATGTTCGGCCAGGTCGAGGGTGTCGCCGACCGCATCGACCACCTCCGCCGCGTCCGCGATCGCCAGGACCACGCCATCGCTCACGACTACCCCGGCCGCTACGTCAGCTTCATCAGTTGGCCCTTCCAGCGCGAAAACACCCCGATGGGTCGGCTGCCGGATGACGACCGGGAATCCGGAGAACCATTTCCGGGTGATGTGTTGGCCGACATGGTCTTGCGTGGCGAGGTCGATCCGCACGACAAGAAGGCCTGTGATGAGGCCGTGCCGATGGCCGGGAAAGTCGTGCGCATGGCCGGAGCCAGCGAGTACCTGCGCATGCAGGCGATCAGCCGGCTGTTCCTTGACAACATCCCCAGCATCGGCAGCTCGTGGGTCACCATGGGCCCGCACATCGGGCAGCTCGGCCTGTTCTACGGTGCCAACGACATGGGCAGCGTCATGATGGAGGAGAACGTCGTGAGCGCCGCGGGCACGACGTACT
>CAZTLX010000083.1:0-15956 GCA_964614575.1 uncultured Phycisphaeraceae bacterium
ATCCTCACCTGACGGACGCCCCGCCCGCTTGCCGTTGCCGCTGATCACCTCGATCTTCCGCACCGCGTCGGTCGGCCGCTGGCGCGACCAGCGAAACACCCCGACCCGCTCGATCGCCTTGACCACGCCGCGATCGATCTCGATCGCGTTGCGGCCGAACATCACCGCCAGCCCGAGCGACGCGATGAACCCGCCGGCCGCGATAAACGGCACCGCGAACAGCACGGGAAACAGCGCAAACCAGCCGAAGCTCTCCGCCTCGCCATCGAACAGGCCGCCGAGCATCAACCAGGCCATGTTCCCCGGGCCGAAGATAAACACCAGCCCGAAGGCAAGGGGGATCAGCCCGATCAGCCGGGCCTTGCCCAGCGGCCGTCGCGGCAGCTCGAACCGCACGCCATCGACCAACGGCACAGCCTCGAAACCCTCGCCTCGGGGATTGAACGCGGTAGGCATGTGCGCATGATAATTGCAATACCCACCCATGCAGCCCCCGAACTCGCCCGTAACGCCAAACGTTTGCCCCGCGCCCCCAGGAAGGGCGAGTGAGCGGTTAGCGGTTAGCTTTTAGCGGTTAGCAGTTAGCGGTTAGCCATTAGCTATTGGACATCGGACATTGGACATCGCACATCGGACATCGGACATCGGATATCGATCTGCCGTCATTCGGTGGCTACTATGACCGCTTACCCCTCTGCGCTCTTGGCGAGCTTGGCGCGCAGCAATCTGTCTTCGAGGACGATGATGAGGCTGGGGTGTATGAGGCTTCCCGCGTCACCTGTCGTGGGGGAGTCAGCGGATGCACACGAGCATGGCCGAGGTCGGTATGGGAGATGTCTCAGGGTGAAGACATTTACCAGGAACCCCGCCTTGGATGCATTTAGGTAGGACAGACATTCTTGTCTGTCACCGGCCCGAAGGGCCGGCCAAGCCGGATTTCGACCTGCGGTCGATCGACAGGCACGAATGCCTGTCCTACCCATTGGGTGTCATGAGGGTAAATGTTTTCACCGTGGGAGATGTCTGATTGAGCGGCCCGCTTCTCAGTGTCGGGCGTTATGATCACGGGCCGTTTCCCGAATCGCCGCCGCCCCCGGAGCCGACCGCTTGGGCATTTCGCTTGCCGCACCGTTGTTTCTGGCCGACGCCGCCGGCCCGCTGGTTGAACTGCACTGGCTCGACTGGCTGGTGGTGGGTCTTTACGGCTTGGGGACGTTCGGGATCGCGTACTGGGCGATGCAGAAGGTCCACGACACGGGTGGGCTGCTGGTCGGCAAGCGCAAGCTCGGCAAGTGGATGATGATGGCCGCGAGTTTCGCGGGCGGCACGAATGCCAATCACCCGATCGGGGTGTCGGCCGCGGCGTTCAAGGGCGGGATGCCGGGCGTCTGGCTGTCGCTGACGTGGATCCTCATCACGCCGTTCTTCTGGCTGTATCCCCCGGCCGTGCGTCGGCTTCGCATCGTCACGCCCATCGACCTGGTCCGCATGCGTTACGGCGCGACGATGGCGATGCTCTTCAAGATCGTCAAGCTGCTGACCATGCCGATCGCGATGGCGTTGGGGATCAAGTCGGCGGCGGTGGTGCTTGAGGTGATGACCGGCGACGCGTTCCCCGGGCTGGCCGCGGACCTGGGTTTCACCGACCCGGCGACGCAGCGGGAGGTCGGCGCCGCGCTGGCCGCGGCGGCGATCGCGCTGCCCACGCTGATCTACACGCTGATGGGCGGGGTCATCGCGGCGTACGCCACGGACATCTTCCAGGGCTTGCTGATCATCATCCTCAGCTTCCTGCTGGTGCCTTTCGCGATCGTCCGGGCCGGCGGCGTCGAGCAGCTCAACGGGAAGGTGGATGAGACGTTCGCCGGGCTGTTTACGAGCGTGCAGGCCGACTTCGGGCCTTGGTGGATCTTCTGGTTCGCCATCGGGGTGCTGTTTAGCGCGGCGTTGAGCTCGATGGGGGGTGCCTTGGCGGCCAGGTCGGAGATGCAATCGCGGTTCGGGATGTTCGGGCTGGTCGCCAAGCGTTTCTGCACCGTCGGTTGGGGCCTGGTCGGCGTGCTGGCGCTGGTGCTCTACAGCAGCGACCCGGCGTTCGGCGGCGTGCTGGGCGCGGACGCGGACAAGGTCTTCCCCGTCGCGTCGGGCGACCTGCTGCCGGTCGTGCTGCGTGGGCTGATGGTCGCGTGCATCCTCGCCGCGGTCATGTCGAGCCTCGACGCCGCGCTGCTGGGCTTCGGCGGTGTCATGGTCAACAACGTCTACCAGGAACACTTTGTCAAGGGTGCGTCACCGAAGCACTACCTGCTGATGACGCGCATCTTTGCGACCGTGGGGTTGATCACGGGCACCGCCGTTGCGTGGACGATCGACGACATCGTGGAGTTCACGACGATCGTCGAGCCATTGGGCGGCGTCATCGGCATCGCGGTGTTCGTGGCGCTGGTCTGGCGGCGGGTCACCGCGTGGGGCGCGATCACCTCCGTGATCGTCATCGCGCCGCTGTTCCTGGCGGTCAACAAGCCGGGCTGGGTGGTCCCCCTGACGCAGTTCAACCTCTTCGAGGCGATGTGGCTCCACCCGGTCGCCGACTGGATGCTCGGGCTCTATGGCCTGGACCCGGCGAATTACCTCAACGACGCCGGGCACTTCAGCACGCTGCCGGTGCAGGTCAAATACCCGATGTACCTGATCCCGACGCTGGGCATCCTCGTGATCGTCTCGCTGCTGACCCGGCAGCACGACGACCACGCGGTGGCGGAGTTTTACTGCCGGCTGGACACGCCGGTCGGCCAGGAACACAAGATCCGCGCCGCGGGATTCGAGGTCGATCAACTCGAACACCTCAACGAGCAGATCGACATCGATCAGCCCCAAAGCGACACCCAAGAGCGACTGCTGTTTGCCGACCTGCTCTACCTGCCCTGGTTGCTGGCCCGCGGGGAGGCCAGGCTCATGGACTACAAGTGGGATTGGATCGGGCTGTTCGGCTCGATCGTGTTTGTGTTGTTGTTCCTCTGGGCAGTTGATGCGCTGGGCAAGTGGCTATTGCTCGCGTCATGATCACGGCACCGCGGTGGCGGGGTGACGCTTGAGGCGGCCCCGCGTCATGGCGTGGCGTCCGGGGGGGACAGGGTTTCGTCAAGCCGCGAGCGGCATGGTCAGGGGGTGGGGGCGACGGCGGCGTGGCGGGCCTGGCGGCGGACGCGCAGGTGCAGGCGCAGCGAGCCGATGCCCACGCTCAGGTAGCCGGCGGCAAAGAGGGCGAGGAAGGGCAGGCCGATGATCGTCTGCTCGTAGATGAGCGTGAGGCGGATGCACTCGAGCATGTACAAGCCCATGCCGATCTCCAGGAGGCTGATGGACTTGCGGAGGGAGGGGATGGGTGCGATGGCAGCGAGCCTGGCGTGGGACGCCTGGGTTTCATCGAGGCCGTACTTCGGCGTGCGGATGAAATCGGACTGGTGCCCGAAGAGCGCTTCGAGGCAGGCGACGGCGTTGTTGAGGGCGATGCCCACGCCGATCGCCATCAGCAGCGGGACCTGAAGCAAGGCCTTGAATCCGGAGCGGCCCTGCGCCTTCTGGGAGGTGATGTAGAACGCGGTGGCCGAGATCGTGCCCAGCGCGAACATCGACAGGCCGATGAGCAGCCCGACCCAGGTGCCGCGGCCCAGCGGCTGGATGTTCACGAAGATCGCCGGGTAAAACAGCAGCGCAAAGAGCGTGATGTACAGGTACACCATCGGGCTGGTGAGGTGGAAGAACGCCTCGATCTTCACCTTCAGCGGCACCCTGGCGCGCAGCACGGTCGGCAGCAGCTTCAGGGCGGTCTGGATCGATCCCTTGGTCCAGCGGTGCTGCTGGCTCTTGAAGGCGTTGATCTCCGGCGGCAGCTCGGCCGGGCAGGTGACCTTCGGCAGGTAGACGAACCTCCACCCCAGCAGTTGGGCGCGGTAGGAGAGGTCCACATCCTCGGTGAGGGTGTCGTGCTGCCAGCCGCCGGCGGCGTCGATGGCGTCGCGTCGCCAGAGGCCGGCGGTGCCGTTGAAGTTGATCCACGCGCCGCTGCGGTTGCGGGCGGTGTGTTCGATGACGAAGTGCCCGTCGAGGAAGATCGCCTGGCCGCGGGTCAGCAGCGAGTCGTCGCGGTTGAGGTGTTCCCAGCGGGTCTGGACCATGCCGACCTGCGGGTCGGCGAACGGGTGGATGGTGCGTTTGAGGAAGTTGGCGGGGGGGATGAAGTCGGCGTCGAAGATGGCGATGAACCGGCCGGTGGCGTGGGGGGTTGCTGCGGCGAGGGCCCCGGCCTTGAAGCCGACGCGGTCGGTGCGGTGGTGGTAGTGGATGTCGATGCCGCGCGCCCGCCAGAAGGCGACGCGCTGGCGGGCGATGGCCGCCGAGTCGTCGGTCGAGTCGTCCACGACCTGGACCTGGAAGCGGTCGCGGGGGTAGTCCATGGCGCAGGCGGCGTCGATGATGCGGGCCGCGACCGGGCCTTCATTGAACATGGGCAGTTGAACGGTGACGGGTGGCAGCTCGGCGAAGCGCGGCCGGGGGCGGTTGTGCTGACGGCGGTGTCGGGCGTAGAGGTAGACCAGCCAGTAACGGTGAACGCCGTAGCAGCCGATCAGCGCGAGCACGAGCAGATAGGTGGCGGTGAGGATTGGTCCGAGCCAATCCAGGGTCTCTGTGCTGAGCCCGAAAGCCATGGATCATCCTTAGATTGGGTATCGATAGCGGCTGCGTCAATAACCGGGGGCGTGCCTGTTCCATTCCCGGAAGTCGCGGCCGAGATCAATCGGGGGGTGTGATGTATGTTAGCCGAATGCGCCCGCCGGGGAAATATCTTCGTCGGAGTTGCGTGTCACATATGCACTTACAGGCCCGGAGGCGTCGGCATCCGCGGTGATGCTCAAGCGGGGGCGGTTCGCCGTCCGATAAGGCCCAAGTCGCCGATGGCTCAACGGTCGGGCCGCCACGTCCCGATATCCATGTCGCGGGCGGTGTGCGTCCGAGATTGTCCGACCGTTAAGGGGCTCGCAATGTCGTATCGCAAAGCAAGTTTTGCTCTTCTCGTCGCCGGCCTCGCGCTGGGCCAGGCCGGTTGCAGCCAGTTTTACAACGGCGCGTTGGGCTTAAGCCCCGACAAAAAGACCGCCTCGCCGGTCGCGGCCAAGGGCGCGACGGCCCAGGCCAACCCCGTGCCGCTCGCCGACCCCAACCCGATCCAGGTGCAGCCGCACAAGGTGGCCGGCCACTCCGAGCCGCGCTCCGACGATGCGATCGCCTTCGAAGACCCGGGCCGCGCCGCCCGCATGACCGATGGCGCGGTCCAGCCGCAATACGTCGCCAACCGGGCCGACGCGCCGATCAGCGCGTTGGGCCTCTTCGGGCAGATCCCGGCCGAAGACGGCGAGGGCAGCCCGATGGATGTGCCGGGCAACATCCGCCGCGTCACCTTCACCACCGAGGGCGCCGACTTCGACGTCGCGGTCCACCCCAGCGATTCGATGATCGTCTACGCCTCGACGAGTCACCGCGACACCGCCGATATCTACCTCAAGCGGGTCGATGGCTCGGCGGTGACCCAGCTCACCAACGACCCGGCCAACGACGTGATGCCCGCGATCAGCCCCGACGGCAGCAAGATCGCCTTCGCCTCCGACCGCGGCGGCACGTGGGACATCTACCTCATGGATATCGATGGTGGCCAGGCCGTGCAGGTCACCAACGACCGCTTCCAGAACCTGCACCCCAGCTTCTCGCCGGACGGCAAGCGGCTGGTGTACTGCTCGTTCGGCTCGTCGTCGGGGCAGTGGGAGCTGGTGGTCATCAACGTCGAGAACCCGGCGGTGAAGCAGCTCATCGGCCACGGGCTTTTCCCCGAATGGTCGCCCAAGGACGACACGATCGTGTTCCAGCGGGCCCGGCAGAAGGGCACGCGCTGGTTCAGCGTGTGGACGGTCGATCTGGTGAACAACGAGCCGACCAACTTCACGGAAGTGGCGGCCAGCGCGAACGCGGCGGTGATCACGCCTTCGTGGGACCCCTCGGGTGAACACATTGTTTTTTGCACCGTGCTTGAGCCGGGGTCCGATGAGCAGATAAGGCCAAGACAGGCCGACATTTGGGTCGTTCGGGCGGACGGCAGCGGGCGTTCGCGGCTCACCCAGGGCCGCCACAGCAACCTGCAGCCGACGTGGGCGGCGGATGGCTCGATCTTCTTCGTCTCCGACCGGGCGGGCGAGGGGGCCGAGAACGTCTGGACCGTCCGGCCGGACCAGGCGCTGCACCTGGTCGATGGCGGGAAACGCAAAGCGCCTCAGACCGCCGAGGTCGCGACCGACCCGTAAGCGACGTGGGCCCGCGAGGCCCGATCCGTTCGAAAATCACGCGTCGGCGGAGGCCCGACGCAAAGAACCCCGGCAGGATGCCATGACAAGTAAACAGGCCATGCTGGCCCTGATCGCCACGGTGATAGCGCTGCCGACGATGAACGGCTGCGGCTATCAGGGTGCCGCGCGCCGCGACCCGCGCCCCTCGGCTCCGTATGCCGAGCGGCAGGTCTGGGCGGTGGCTCCGCTGCGCAACGAATCGGGCAGCCGCTTTGCCGATGGCATCGCGGTCGCCGACGACCTCACGCAGCAGCTCACGCTGGTCCGTGGCATCGACACGCTGCCGGTCAACCGGGTGCTCGCCGCGATGGCGTCGTTGAACCTCGCCGCGGTGACCTCCAAGGCCGACGCGTTGCGGCTGCGGCAGGCGCTGGACGCCGATGCCCTGGTCGCCGGGACGCTCACCGCGTGGGACCCCTACGACCCGCCGAAGATCGGCATCGCCGTCGAGCTCTACTTCGACCCGGTGCATCCTTCGCGTTCGTTCGATTCCCGCCGACTGACGTGGGCGGGGACCGAGGGCGGGACGATCCCCGGCCGCGGCTACCAGACGCCCGACCAACCGGTCACCGCCATCAGCGACTTCTACGACGCCGCCGACCCGGTGACGCGTGATCAACTCGAAGACTACGGCAAGCGCCGCGGCATCAACGAGGGCAAGTTCGAGCATAACGCCCGGATGTTCCGCATCAGCATGGACCTGTACAGCGAATTCGTGAGCCACCAGGTCTGCTCACGGCTGCTGGCCTCGGAGCGCGTCCGTCAGACGCCGCCCGACCCCGCGCAGCAAACGCAGACCCCGCGGCTCACCCAGGCCTCGCCCTGACGCCAAGCACCGCCACGTGGCCGTGCCTCGCGGGGGCACGGAGCGTGATGGTGCCCGAACCGGCAGACCAACCTCAATCCGACCGAATCCCCGGCGGCGCCCCGGCGGCGCCCGCGGCGATGCCCTGCGTGCAGGTGCCCCGCCACGACGGTGAACTGGTGCTGGTCAAAGACGGCCAGCGCTACGTCTTTAAGTGCGCCCCCGGCGCGGAGAAAGAGCTGCTGAGCCAGCTCGCCGCCATGGCGCAAGACCCCGCTCACGAATTGACCTGGTTCGACGCCGCGGTGCTCAGCCACCAGCTCGGACGCAGCATGCAACACACGATCGGGGGCCTGAACAAGGCCTCGTGACCGCTTCACCCACCGTCGCCCACAAAGCGACCGCAGCAAGGATTGACGCCATGGCGGACCAGACTCCTCCCACCTCACAGTTCATCGAACAATTCACAGATTACCTGAGCTTCGAGCGCCACTTCAGCCCATACACCGCCCGCTGCTACGGCGCGGACCTGAGGCAGTATGTGGAGTTCCTCGTCGAGGGCGTGGACGACCAAGCCGTACAGGACCAGGGCGTGGTCGCTTTAGCGACCCACGCAGACAACGGCTCATCCGCGACCGCCACGCTCACCGTCGCCGACCTGCGCCTGCGTGAAACCGACGCCATGACCATCCGCGGGTTCCTCACCCACCTCGATGGCTTCGGCTACTCCGCCGCGACCACCGCCCGCAAGATCGCCACCCTCCGCTCCTTCTACAAGTGGATGGTCAAGCGCGGCCACATCGACACCAACCCGATGCTCCTGATCCGCACGCCCAAGCAGACCAAGCGCCTGCCCAAGGCCATCACCGTCGAGCAGGTCGAGAAACTGCTCAGCTCGCCCGACAACCGCGAGACGCTCGGCGCCCGCGACCGCGCGATCCTCGAAACGCTTTACTCCACCGGCGTGCGCGTCAGCGAACTGGTGGACCTCAACCGCAACGACCTCGACCACGCCGCCCAGACCATGCACGTCCGCGGCAAGGGCAAGAAGGAACGCATCGTGCCGCTGGGCAGCCACGCCATGGCCGCGATCCGTCACTACCTCACCCTCCTCGAACCCGACCAGCGCTTCACCAAGCTGCGGCAGGAATCGATGATGAACCCCGCGGTCGCCCTGTTCGTCAATAAGAACGGCGGGCGGCTGTCCTCCCGCTCGGTCCGCCGCAAGCTCGATAAGTACCTCAAGGGCGTCGGACTCGACCCGTCGATCAGCCCGCACACCCTCCGCCACTCCTTCGCCACGCACCTGCTCGACAACGGTGCCGACCTGCGCAGCGTGCAGGAACTGCTGGGCCACCAGTCGCTCTCCACCACGCAGATCTACACGCACCTCTCGTCGATGCGCCTCCGCACCGCCTACGACCAGGCCCACCCCCGCGCCGTGTAACGCAAGCCTGCCCCCCCAAGCCCACCGCTGCGAGCGCAGCGAGTTGCGGTGGGGTATCAAAACCAAGACTCCCCCCAAGCCCCGCCCCCGCGCGGGGCTTTTTCATCACTATCATCCGCCCAAACGCTCCCCACGAAAGACATCCCCATGCCCAACCACCAAGGCCCCTGGAAAGAAGGACGCGTCGGCGGCGTCAGCCTCGCCTACGTGAACCTCGAAGCCGATGATCTGGCCGCGGTCGCGGCGCATCACGCGGCCGTGGGCATCCGCGCAACCGTCGCCGCTGATCCCGACACGCCGGGCCTCGCCGAGGTCGCGACCCGCAACTGGGACCTCGCGTTACGGGCCGGTCACGATCAGGATGCACCCGCGAAACTCACCGCCCTCGATGGCAAACCCGAGCGCGGCATCGTTATAACCCACTCGGCCAACGGCGAGCCCGGCGATCGGCTCTATCGATTAAGCGAAGCGCCCGGCACGATCGACTCGCCGCCGGCCACGCCGCCCGATCCGCTGCCCTCGCTCGTGCCGCCGACGGAGTTGGCCTCGCTACAGCGTGACATCGAAGCGGTGATGGCCACGCACGGCTGGGTGATCTACCGCTTTGACGCCGACACGCTCGCTGCCTTCGGTCGAGATCAACACGCGGCCCTGCTCCGCTGGCTCGGCGACCACCACGCCCGCATCTGGTGCGCCCCGGTCCGCGACCTCCGCGCGTTCCTGCTCAGCTAGAGCCATTCGCGTGAAGGTCCTCCATCCCCGTGACATCCAGCCGGCGAGCGACGCCTCGCCGGGCGGTTGCGCAGCAACCGGGCGAGTCCGCCCCGGCGAGGCGTAGCTCGCCGGCTATCGTTTGATCCAAAGCATGCGTGGAGAACAATCAGGCAAGTTGCTCTAAACGCCGGCGCGGCCAACCGACGCGCGTCGGTTATGCTTTACCGATGGCCGAACCGGTGGTGATCTCGGGGGTCGAGGGTCAGCTCATCGTCAGCCGTGACGGCCGGGCGATGGCGCACTGGCAGCAAGAGCCGGTGGTCGCGATCTGGCCCGCGCTGATCGAGGCGTGGCCGTACTGGCTGGGCGCGATCGCGGGGCTGTGGCTGTTGATCGCCACACTGTTGATGATCCTCCGCTACCGCCGCCCCCGTGCCGTGGGCGAGCCGCACTGCCGCCGGTGCAACTACCAGCTCACGGGCCTGCGATCCGAGAGCTGCCCCGAGTGCGGCGCGGCCCTCACCGAGCGCACCATCGTCATCGGCAAACGCGTCCGCCGCCGACTGATCCGCAACTCGTTCATCGGGGCCGTGCTGTTGTCGCTGGGCTACACCGCGATGCTGCTGGGCGGCGTGCCCCGGCAGGGCGTGGTCAGCGCGTGGTTCGACTGGCACAGCGCGACCGTGGCGCGTTGGGCCGAGAAATTGAACATAGATCGGCTCAAGGATTGGGAACGCGAGACGTATGTCATCGTGCCTGTCGATATGGACACCGGTCTGATGAAGACGCGACCACGCAGGCGCTTTCTATCTGGTTCGGCCTCGCAGCCCCCATTTTTCAGTCTTGATCGTCGTCGCATCTATCTCCGGGATTTTACGGTCGCGCGGGCATTGAATGCGACGACCTTGCGCGATGAACAGGTGTATGCAACCAACTCAAATGAGATCGTCGAGGGCGTGTTTACGGATTATTCCCAGAAGACGCTGATGCTGTGGCGCTCGACACTTGCGGTTGATCGCTTCAGGCTTGATGGGGATGGCACGTTTCTCGGCCAGGAGCAGTTGCCCGACGGCACCGATCGCCTCTATGCGCCTCCGGGCCGCACCGGGCTGGTGGCGCTGGTCCGAGAGATGGGGCGTGACCGGGTCCTGTGGTCGGCCGATGACCGAGGCAACTGGCTGCGTGGGCAAACGATTCCCAGCGAACTCGATTTTACGCGGGCGGATTTCATGCGCGATGGCCGACACCTTCTGATTCCCAATCATCGCCGTGACACCCTCGCGCAGGACAAGCTGTTCATATTCGATGCGGATGATGGCCGTCTGGTCCACGCGATGGAATTTGAACGCTCGGTGCCCGACTTCAAGATCGCCGAATCGCGCCGCTGGCTGATCACCTGGGGAGAGGATGCGACGACGGGGCAGGTGGGGGTGGAGATCATCTCGCTGAACACCGGCAAGCTGCTGCACAAGATCGATCTGGGTGATGATGTGTCGATCGACCGGGCGTGGGAGGCGCAGACCGAGCCGACGCTGCTGGTGCTGGGGTGGTATGACCTGCCCAACGATGACCGGCGGCTGCTGTGGCGGTTCGACCTGACCGAGCTGATCGAGCAGCACCCCGACCCGCCGCGCAAGCCTGACAACAACGACACCGCGCCATAGCCGGCGAGCTACGCCTCGCCCGGTGCTTTCCGGGGGGTCCGGGGGTCCGGGAGTCCAGGCGTGCGTAGCACGTCGGCTATTTTCAGGGTGTCGCGCGGTGGGTGCTTGGCTCACGCTACCATGACCCGCGTGTCCGAGACGTTGCACAGTGCGCGGGTGGCGAGGCTGCGGTTGCGGTCGTGGCCGGTGCATGCGCTGCCGGCGATTGCCTCGGCGGTGCTGCTGGCGCTGTGCTACCCGCGGATCGGGGGGTGGTGGTTGAGTTTTGTCGCGCTGGTGCCGCTGGGCTGGGCGGCGGGGCGGACGGGGCGCGGGGGACGTTTTGTCGTGGCGGGGGGGCTGGTTTTCGCGGCGTGGTGGGTCGTGCAACTGCGCTGGCTGGGGACGATCGGCGTGCCGAGCTGGCTGGGCACCGCGGCGGTGCAGGCGATGTTCACGCTGGGGGCGATCGCGCTGCTGGTCGGGCTGGTGCGGCGATGGAAGCTGCCGGTGGCGCTGGCGCTGCCGCTGGCGTGGGTGTCGGTCGATCTTTTACGCGGGACGATCCCCTGCGGCGGGTTCGGCTGGTTCGCGCTGGCGCACACCCAGGCCGCGTGGACCGACGGCGGCTCACCCACCTGGCTCGCGCAATCGGCCGATCTGTTCGGCGAGCAGAGCGTCGGGCTGCTGGTCGCGGCGATCAACGGCGCCATCGCCGACGCCTGCCTGCGTGGCCGCAAGGCGACACGCCCGCTCGCGATCACCGCGTTGCTCGTCGTCGCGGCGTGCGGCTACGGGTACTGGCGCGTCGCCCAGACCGATCGGCTCGCCACGCCGGGCCCGGTCATCGCCGTCATCCAGCCCAACCAGCCCCTGGACAACCGCGCCATGCCCACCGCCGAGGCGGAGATGCAGCAGTGGTCCGACCTGCGGGCGTTGACCCAGGCCGCGGCCCTGTCGAACCCGCAGCCGAACATCATCGTCTGGCCCGAGTCGTCGGTGCCGGTGTCGATCAACGACGAATCGGTCGCGCTGCACCCCGGCTATCCCGCGCCGAAGCTGTTCCGCGATCAGCTCGGGGCGATCGCGCGGCGGGCGGGGGTGGACCTGCTGGTCGGCGCGTCGGCACGGTTCGACTGGAAGCCGGTCACCGACGCGCAGGGCCGCACGTTCGAGGTGCCCGGCCGCCAACGCAACAGCGTGTATCACATCTTCGCCGACGGCCTGTTCGCGCCGACGCGTTACGACAAGATGCACCTTGTGCCGTTCGGTGAGTACATCCCCGGCTCGCACGCGCTGCCCTTGATCAAGACGCTGGTGCTCGATTACTTCAGCCCGTGGGACTGGGACCACACGCTGGAGCGCGGCGAAGGCCCGCAGTGGTTCGCGCTGCCTTACACCCGAGCAACCGGCGAGCCAGCCGTCGCGCAGCTTTCGCCCGCGATCTGCTTCGAGGACGTGGTGGCGCGCCAATGCCGCCGGGTGGTGAACGTGGGGGCGGGCAAGGCGGATGTGCTGATCAACCAGACCAACGACGGCTGGTTCTGGTCCTCTGGCAAGCGCGGTGCGGTGACGGACGACCCGGCCGCGATCACGGACCTTTATGCCCCCTCGCCGCAACAGACCCAGCACCTGCAGATCGCGACGCTGCGGAGCATCGAAAACCGCGTGCCGACGGCACGGGCGGTGAACACGGGGATATCGGGGTTCATTGATTCGGCCGGGCGTGTCGGGCCGCTGGTTGCGCTCGACGGGCGTCACCAACTGGTCGCGGGGCATGTGAGCCATCGCGTGTCGCTGGACCCGCGGACGACGCTGTATGCCCGGCTGGGTGATTGGCCGATGCGGCTGCTGGCCGGGTTGACCCTGCTGCTGGGGTTCGCGGCATTGGTCAAGCCCTGGGTGCTTGGCCGATGATGAGGCGGGCGGCGGGGCGGTAGAATCGTGGCAAGACCGAAAGATTCGATCAGGGATAACAACCGCATGAAACGATACGCGAAGGTTGGTTTACTGTTGATGGCGGCCGGCCTGCTTCTGACGCCGCGCCTCGGTCAGGCGCAGGAGGCGACGGTGGCCCCGCCCCCGAAGACGGCGGCGCAACTGCTGGCCGAGGCCCAGGACAAGGCGATCCGCGAGGTGCTCGATGCGTCGCGTTCGGACGACGCGCAACTGCGCACCCAGGCGCTGGAGGCGATCGAACCCCTGCCCAAGCGTGCCCTGCCCCTGACGCAGATCGCGTTGGAAGACAAGAACCCCGCGGTGCGCTTCTCGGCGCTGATCACCGTGGGCAAGCTGAGGCTGCATGCGCTGAGCAACAACGCCGTCCGCTTGCAGGATGATCGCGACCCCTCGGTCCGGGCCGCGGCGATGTTCGCGGCTCACGCCTGCGGCCACCAGATCAACATGAACGAGTTGCCCAAGCTGTTGGGCAGCGATGAGGCGACGGTCCGCGCCAACGCGGCGCTGGTGCTGGGCCTGATGGGCGACCGGTCGGCGGTGCCGATGATCCGCGAGATCGCGCAGCGGCCGATGCGCCGCGCCTCACCGATCCGCGAGACGCTGGTGCGGCTGCAGTTTGCCGAGGCGTTGACGCTGTTGGGGGAGGAGCAGGAGATCGAGGTGATCCGGGCGGCGATGTTCTCGCCGGAATACGAGGTGCGGGTGCTGGCGGTGCTGATGCTGGGGCGTCTGCAGGACCGGAGCATGACCCGGGCGATGATCGGGTTTCTGGAGGACACGCCGATCGAGTTGAAGCTGGCCGCGGCTCAATCGCTGGCGGTGATGGGCGTGGAATCGGGCCGACCGATCGCGTTGGCGGCGGCGACGTATGACGCGGCGGCGGTCGCGCAGCAGGCCGAAGCGTTTATCCGCCAGCACCGCGACAGCCCGTTTGTACCGACCTATCGGCAACTGATGGGGGACCCCGCGGCCCAGGAACGGATCGCCCGGATGGCCCGCGGGCAAGCGGCGTTCGCGCTGGCGGAGCTGGGCGGAGCCGATGCCACGGCCGCGCTGGTGCGGCTGCTCGACGATCCCGACCCGTCGGTTCGCTTGGCGGCGGCGGCGGGGGTGCTCAAGGTTCGGCGGTAGGGACGGGGGGCGTTGGGCGGGCCGAAGACCGGCCCCCGGCGGAGGGCCCGGTCAGACACCACAACCCGCAAACCGCCCGCTTACGGGGGGGTGCCGACCACCCCACCCGCCCCAATGAAACACCCGCCCAAATTCCCGGTTGACAAGCCGGGGATCACCGCGGAAGATAGTGATCTGCCGTCACCCGCAAGTGGTTGTAACCAGCGGGTTTGGTTCCTCCCCGACTCTCGCCGGAAGGGCCCCAGCCTTGAGTATCCTCACGAAGTTCCTTGTCGTTCTGGTGACCATTCTTTCCATCGTGCTCGTTGCGCTTGTGGTGCCTTTCATGGCCACGCAGGACGACCTGGCGCAGCAGCTTCAGGACACGAAGAACAAGCTCGCCTCGGCGGAGATGTCGCAAACCATCGCCCAGGCCGAAGTCGGCGAGGTCCAGAAGCAATCGACGCTGGCGATCAACACCCTGAGCCAGGAGATCAGCGATCTTCGGGCCGAGGTCGATTCCGAGAAAGCCGCGAAGGTGCAGGCCCAGGCGGAAGCCCAGCAGGCCAAGTCGCACATGGTCGAGCTCAAGGCCGCGTTCCAGAGCTTGGATGGAACCCAGAAGACCCTGGTCAGCCACACCCAGACCCTCAGCGACCAGCTCACCGCCGCCCAGCAGACGATCCAGACCCAAGGAACCCGGCTGCTGGAGTTGGCCGATGCGAATGACGCGTTGACCTCGGAGCGCAACACGCTGGTCCGCCGTGTGAACCAGTTCCAGGAGCAAGGCGTTCAGTTGCAGGAGCAGTTGGCCGCGACCCAGGAGCGGTTGGAGACCATTCCGCAGGAAGTCCGGTCCCGGTATATTGACCAGCCGACGCAGGCCGCCGTCAAGCGTGCGGAGCAGCCGCTGTCCGGGCAGGTCGTCGCGGTGGAAGACCTGGGCAACGGCGTGGTCCTGGTGCAGATCAACATCGGCGAAAGCGACCAGGTCAGCGAGGGCATGGAGTTCCTCGTCCACAAGGGCGACGACTTCAAGGGCACGCTGGTGATCGACCGCGTCGAGCCCCGCCGCAGCGTCGGCAAGATGCAACTGGTCAAGGCCGACATCAAGAAGGGCGACGACGTTTACACCGGCCCGTATTGATCGCCCGCCCCCGACGCACGTTTCCCGCATTGACCTGACGCAACGGAGCGAAGTCCGATGGCCCGTACCCAAACCTCCGCCAGCAGCAACATCTACACCGTCCTCGCGTTCGTCGCGCTGGCCGCGCTGCTCGGCGGGATCATCTACGCCTTCATCCGCCTCAACGAGCTGGGCATCACACCGTTCAAGGTGCCGACCACGGCCCTGCTCGACTCCGCCCGGGCACTCGGCCTCGCCTGAGCCACCGCTCCCGGGGTTCATCCCCGGCCCACCCGTCAACGCCCGCGGCAAGCATCCGATAATTCTGTCCGCCACCCCCGCACCTGTCCGATGTAATGCGCAGGGCTAAGGCCAAGCCGCGCCACGGTTTGGCTACAACGCCTCGTGCTCGTTACCATCACGGCAGTTATTCGTTCATCTGTCCCTCAAGCCCCGAACCCGATCAGGACGCCGACCGCTTGATCTTCGACAACCTCCTATCCTGGTTCAGCGTCGATATGGGTATCGATCTGGGCACCTGCAACACGCTGGTCTGTGTCCGCGGGGAGGGCATCGTGCTCAACGAGCCCTCCGTCGTCGCCGTGAAGAAGGGCACCAACCAGGTGCTCCAGGGCGGCAACGCCGTGGGCTGGGTCGCCAAGGAGATGCTCGGCAAGACACCCGGAAGCATCACGGCGATCCGTCCGTTGAAAGACGGGGTGATCTCCGACTTCGAGATCACCGAGGCGATGCTCGG
>CAZTLX010000083.1:15966-16186 GCA_964614575.1 uncultured Phycisphaeraceae bacterium
CCGCAAGGTCAACGGCAAGCGCCCGTTCGTCAAGCCCCGCGTCGTCATCGCGGTGCCCTCGGGCATCACCGCCGTGGAAAAACGAGCGGTGCTCGACTCGGCCGAGCGGGCGGGGGCGCGGCGGGTGTACCTGGTGGAAGAACCGATGGCCGCGGGCATCGGCGCGAACCTGCCGATCGTCGAGGCGACCGCGAGCATGATCGTGGATATCGGCGGCGGG
>CAZTLX010000084.1:0-15983 GCA_964614575.1 uncultured Phycisphaeraceae bacterium
CCCCGCACCAGACCGCTCCACAGCCACAGGCTGCAGCCGATCACCCCGACCAGGCACAGCGCCGCCCCCAGGTCGGCCGCGGGCATGCCCACCGGCACCGCCGCATCCGCCGCCCGAGGCGAGAGGAACGCCCCATGCACCCCCACCACCGCGACCATCGCGCAACCCGCCACCGCCGACGCGGCCGCACCGAGCCGCGGCCGACACGCCGGTCCCTTCGATCGTCTCGTCCTCATACCCCGGAAGATCGGTCAATCCACCGCCCGACCTGAGCACATATCGAGCCACGGTTATGGGGCTTGATCCCCACCCAAGCCGGCCGATGCGCAGCGCAGCAAAGCTGCGGCGGGATATCCAGCCGTTTATTCAAAAGCCCCTTTGGCGGGACTAACACCCCCCTACCCACCCTACTCCGCCATCTTCTCCGCCAGATAACGCTCAACCTGATCCAGATGAATCCGCTCCTGCGCCAAGGTGTCGCGGTCGCGGACGGTGACGGTTTGGTCCTGCAGGGTGTCGCCATCAATCGTGATGCACGTCGGCGTGCCGATCTCGTCCATGCGGGCGTAACGCTTGCCGATCGACTGCTTCGCGTCGTACTCGCAGGTGAAGGTCTCGCGGAGCTGCATGTACAGCTTCTGCGCCACCTCCGGCATGCCGTCCTTGTTCACCAGCGGGAAAATCCCCGCCTTGATCGGCGCGAACCGCGGCTTGAACCGCAGGATGTACTTGCTGCCCGAACGATCCGGCGTCGGCGTGAACGCCTCGCACAGCAACACCAGCACCGCCCGCGTCAGCCCGCTGGCCGGCTCGATGACATTCGGGATGTACTTGCTCACCGCGTCGATCTCTTCCTTCGATTTACCCGCCGCCTTCGCAGCAAGCTGCCTTTCCTGGTCGAAGTACTCCATCTTCACCTTCGCGTGCTCCTGATGCTGGGTCAGGTCAAAGCACCCGCGGTGCGCCACGCCTTCCAGCTCGCCAAACCCGGGGGCGGTGAAGGGATACTTGTATTCGACATCGACGCACATCTTGGAGTAGTGCGCCAGCTCATCATCATCGTGATCGCGGAAGCGCAGGTTGTTGGGGTCGATGCCCAGCGACAGCCACCACTCCATGCGCTTGTGCTTCCAGAACTCGTACCACTTGGCCGCGTCATCCGGCGCACAGAACCACTCCATCTCCATCTGCTCAAACTCGCGCGAGCGGAAGATGAAGTTGCGCGGCGTGACTTCGTTGCGGAACGATTTACCCACCTGCGCGATGCCGAAGGGCATCTTGACCCGCATGGTGTCGAGGACATTCTTGTAGTTGAGGAAAATGCCCTGCGCGGTCTCCGGGCGCAGGTAGGCCTTGCTGTCCTCGTTACGAATCGCGCCGACATACGTCTCAAACATCAGGTTGAATTCGCGCGGCTCGGTAAGGGTGCCTGCCTTAGCCGTGAAAGGGGATGGAATGCGACTGTGGTGTTCGCTCTGAAATACCGGAGATAGTGGCAACACGAACCATCGGCGGTCTTCACCGCTGACAGAACATCGGCCTTGTACTGCTCCATGCGAACTGACACCTCCAATAGTCTCTTGCAGCTCGAACGCTTTCTGTGTCTTGCGATCTGTCCATATTGTGATCGCGGCTTCTTCAACATTTGTGGCGATAACAGTTAGTTTTGGCAAGAGCATGCGTTTGGGCCAGGCCGCAATCCAAGCTTCAACATCGGCCTCTTCAACAGGGGCAACGAAAAGTCCGAACAGATGATCCGCCCGAAACCTCTGCTTCGTTTCTGTGTCATCCACCATCGGATCACTAAACCCCCCCACGTGCCCCGATGCCTCCCACGTCTTGGGGTTCTGGATGATCGCACTATCCAAACCGACGATATCGACCGGCTCGCCGTCGGGGCCGATGGGGGGGCATTCGACGAGGCGTTTCCACCACCAGTCGCGGATGTTGTTTTTCAGCAGCGTGCCCAGCGGGCCGTAGTCCCAGAAGCCGTTGATCCCGCCGTAGATCTCGGACGCGGGGTAGACGAAGCCGCGGCGTTTGCACAGCGCGACCAGTTCCTCCATGGACTTATCTTCGGGGCGGACGTTCGCGAGATCGGCGGACATGACGGAGGCTCCGGGCCTGGGTTTCGGGGGTCGGGGTGGGTCGAACGGGGTAGTGTAACGCACACCCCGCGGCCACGATGCCGGGGGCGGAGCGCGCGGCCGCGCCGGCCGGCCCATGCTCAGCCGCGGCGTCCCCGCCGCGCGGCGTTTTGCCCCGCGTTAGCCCCCACTCGACACGCCCGGCCGTCCTCGTTAAGATACGCGGCTCGATTCGCCCCCCGGAAGTAGCACCCCGGAAGTAACCCCCGGATATAGCCCCCGGAAGCAGCCCCCGGAAACCGCAGCGGCGGCGCGAATCCGCAGACGAACACCCCCAGCCCGCGAGCCTTGCCATGAGCGACACCCTCATCGCCGAAATCCAGCAGTCCCAGCTCAAGTCCGACCTGCCGGACCTGCCCGTCGGGGCCACCGTCGATGTCCACACCCGGATCATCGAAGGCGCCAAGGAGCGCGTGCAGGTGTTCAGCGGCGTGATCCTCAAGCGCCAGGGCAAGGGCCTGGAAGAGACCATCACCGTCCGCCGCATCGTCGATAACGAGGGCGTGGAGCGGACCTTCCCGATCCACTCGCCCCGCGTCGCCAAGTTCGAGGTCAAGCGCGTCGGCGACGCCCGCCGGGCCAAGCTCTATTACCTGCGCGACCGCGTGGGCAAGAAGCGCCGCCTCCGCGACCAACGCCGCGGCCTCGAAACCGCGACCGCGGCCAAGGCCGAGGCCCCCGCGGAATAAACCGCAGAAACCGCAGAGAACACCAGAAGCGCAGGAAACAACGCCTGCGCTTTTTCCTTGCGCCTCGCCATCCCCACCCCAAGCCCGCCGATGCGCCGGACGCGGTCGCGGCCAAGCTTCGGCGGGATATCCGCACGCTCAACACCCTCCCCACCACCGCTTCCCGCCTTTCTCCCACGCGCGGTAGGATGCCCCCGCCATGCCCGATGAAGCCCCCCCACCGCCCAACGCCCCCGAACGCGAACACTCCACCGAGCAACTGCTCGCCGACCGCCGACGCAAGCTCGACCGCCTGCGCGAGGAGTTCGGCCTCGACCCCTACGGCCAACGGATCGACGGGCTGACCACCCTCGCCGACGCCGCCGCGCAATACGACGAGGCCGCGGACCTGGCAAACAAGGACAACCCCGAGACCGATGAGCGCCCCACCGTCCGCGTCGCCGGGCGGGTGATGGCCCACCGCGTGATGGGCAACCTGATCTTCATGTCCCTGCGCGACGCGACGGGTGACCTGCAGGTGGCGGTGTCCAAGAAGGCCGTGGGCCAGCCGGCGTTTTCGATCGCGAAGATGACGGATTTGTCCGACATCGTCGCCGCCGCGGGCCCGCTGGCCAAGACCAAGACCGGCGAGATCACCGTCTGGGCGGCGCCCAGCGAGCCGAGCGAAACTAGCGCGTCAAGCGTGTCGAGCGAGCCGGGCGAGTCAAGCGTATCAAGCGCGTCAAGCGAGCCGGGGCGTGCCGCCCCGGTCCCGGCCCCGGACCCAGACCCAGACCCGGACCCAGACCGGGCCGACACGGCCCGGCTCGCACCCCGGCTCGCCGATCCGAGCGCGTACCCGAGCGCGGATGCGCTCGCCGCGGGCTTCGCCATCGCCTCCAAGTCGCTCGCCCTGCCCCCGGGAAAGTTTCACGGGCTGACCGACCCCGAAACCCGCTACCGCAAGCGCTACGTCGATCTCTACGCCAACCCCGACGTCATGCAGACGATGCGCAAGCGCATCGCGATCATCGACGCGATCCGCGACTATCTGCGCGGCCGAGGCTTTGCCGAGGTCGAGACGCCGATGCTCCAGAGCATCCACGGCGGCGCCGCGGCCCGGCCGTTCCAGACCCACCACAACGCGCTCGACCTGCCGCTGACCCTGCGCATCGCACCGGAGCTGTACCTCAAGCGGCTGCTGGTCGGCGGGATGCCCAAGGTCTTCGAGATCAACCGCAACTTCCGCAACGAAGGCATCTCGCCGCGCCACAACCCCGAGTTCACCATGCTCGAGTTGTACGAGGCCTTCGGCAACTGGGAGACGATGGCCGCGCTGGTCGAGGACATGATCTGCACCGTCGCGGAGCAGGTCTGCGGGGGGTTGATATTGAACCGCGAAGACGCGAAGGGGAATCAGAGAACGATCAACCTGACACGGCCCTGGCGGCGGGTGCGGATGGATGAACTGGTCGAGGAGCGGACGGGGTGGACGTTTAAAAAAAACAGGGCTACTCCATCTGAATTGAGGCAAATTCTTGAACATATTGAGTTACGAACATACCGACAGCTCGCACACCAAGCATGCCAGCTGAGTCCGGTTTTCTCGCAAGTTTTCAAACCAGTACATTCAATTGCGGGATTTGAGGCGCTGAAGCCAGAGATTGGGAATTTCCTTGCGAGCCAAGTTTCTGATTTGCAAGCAAAGCTATCTTTGATCGATCCTACGGAGACTGTTTCGGAAGATCGTGGGGTTACAAGTGAACTTGATTTGATCGCAATGGAGTTAGGGCGCGTAAAGCAGATCCATAAAGCGTTCTCATTAATCAACGACCAGCAACGTGTGGAAAACGCTCTTGACGATTTCTCGTCACGCTTTCGAGCAATGTCACCCGCCGAGCAACTGGTCGAGGTGTATGAAAAGCTCATCGAACCCACGCTGATCGACCCGTGTTTTGTGACGCATGTGCCCAGCGTCATTATCCCGCTTGCCAAGAAGAACGCGGACGACCCATACTTCGCGGATGTGTACGAGCTGGCGATCAACGGCGTCGAGATCAGCCCCGGCTACACCGAGCTCAACGACCCGCAAGTGCAAGAACAAAACTTCCGGGGGCAGGTGGGTGACAAGGCCGAGCAGCAGCAGGTGGACGAGGACTTCCTCGAAGCCCTGCGCGTCGGCATGCCCCCCGCCGGGGGCCTGGGCCTGGGGATCGATCGGCTGGTGATGATGCTCCTGGGCGCCGAATCCATCCGCGACGTGATCCTTTTCCCGCTGATGAGGCCGGTGGAAAGCGGAAAAACGGAAAAACGGAAAAACGGAAAATGATGAACGCGGAAGTGATCTCATTGCCTTGATTTTCCGCTTATCCGTTTTTTGGCTTTTCCGTTTTAACCCCCATGTTCAAACTCCTGCTTATCTCGAAGTATCTCCGCCGCAAGCTTGCGCCGTTGTTTGCGGCGTTGGCGGTGACGCTTTGCACGGCGATGGTGATCATCGTCATCTCCGTGATGGGCGGGTTCCTCGATAAGTTGCAGGAATCGATCCAGCGGCTTTCGCCGGCGGTGAAGGTCGGGACGTTTACGATGACCGGCGTGCCGCGGTACGACGAGCTTTGCGAACGGCTGGAGGCCGCGGCCGAGGTCGAGGCGGCGACGCCGGTGGTCAGCACGCTGGGGCTGATGCAGATCGCCGGGCGGCGCAATGACGTGATGGTCATGGGCGTGCGGCCGGGCGAGCTGGACCGCATCGTCGATTTCCGCGGCAGCCTGTACTGGTCTTCGGATCAATTCATCTCCGATACCGAGCGCCGCCTGGCCGACCCGGAGACTGACGCGTTCGTGCGCTCGATGCTGGAGCAGCGCAAAGCGGAATACGCCACGCTCGACCTGATGGCCGACGGCATGGCGATGCGGGTGAATCCATACTGGGTGGTGGACGACGCGACCGCTGCGCTGCCGGGGATGGTGCCGGGGGTGGCGGCGATCCCGTTCACGCGGCGTGACGAGCTCGGCCGCTATATGGTCAGCCAGCACGCGCTGGGCGGCGAGGTGACGCTGACCGTCGTGCCGATGACGCAGAAGGGCGCGTTGCAGGAGCCGGTGCTGCGGCGGTTCGTGATCGCCAACGAGTTCAAGAGCGGGCATTACGAGTTCGACTCGTCGCTGGTGTTCGTGCCGTTCGACGAGTTGCAGCAGATGCTGCGGATGGAGGCGTACGAGGCACCGAAGATCGACCCGGAGACCGGCGAGGAGACGGGCGGATCGGTGTCGGTGCCCGGCCGGGCGAGCGAGGTCTTTGTCCGCGGCGCGCCCGGCGTGGCGCTGGAGGATGTGCGTGATGCGGTGAATCGCGTGATCCGTGAATTTGAGTCGGGGTCCGACGACCTGCCGCCGTTGTACGCCTCGACGTGGGAGGAAGAAAACGCGGTGATTCTGGGGGCGGTGAAGAACGAGAAGGGTCTGGTGACTTTTCTGTTTGTGATTATTTCGGTGGTGGCGATCGTGATGGTGGCGACGACGTTCTACATGATCGTGCTGGAGAAGACGCGGGACATCGGCGTGCTGCGGGCGATCGGCGCGTCGCGAGGCGGGATCGCGGGGGTGTTCCTTGGCTACGGGCTGGCGATCGGGCTGGTCGGCAGCGTCGCGGGCTTCGCGCTGGCGTGGGGCATCGTGACCCACCTCAACGAGATCCAGTACTACCTCAACGCGTGGTTCGGCTGGCAGATGTGGGACCCGCGGATCTACGCCTTCGACACCATCCCCGCGCGGGTCGATTACCTGGGCGAAGCGTTGCCGATCGCGGCGGGCGCGGTGGTCTCGTCGGTGGTCGGTGCGCTGATCCCGGCCCTGATCGCGGCGAGGCTTGATCCGGTGGAGGCGCTACGGCATGAGTAGTGGAAATCCGAAATCCGAACTTTGAAATCCGAAAGAATTGAGAAACCATCAACGGGGAAAGTCATGGGGAACGATAGCGAGAAACCGGATAAACCCTACGATCTGGAGGAACGCACGGCAATCTTCGGGGAACAGGTGATTGATATGCTTAAACGTGTACCCGAAACGGCGATCACCCGGAGCCTGATCGACCAGCTTTCCCGATGCTCCGGCAGCGTCGGCGCGAATTATATCGAAGCGAATGACGCTTTGTCGCAGAAGGATTTCCGCTATCGGGTAAGGGTGTGCCGAAAGGAGTCCAAGGAGTGCAAACACTTCCTGCGTCTGATTGCTCGGGCTCACCCAACCGTCGCCGACGAAGCCCGCACATTGTGGCAGGAAGTGAAAGAGCTCAACCTGATCTTCGGCAAGATGTACCGCAACAGCCAGGACAATAACGACAAAAATTGATCCCCTTTAGATTTTGCTCATTCTTCATTTTTTCGGATTTCGAAGTTCGGAGTTCGGATTTAACCATGCCCAATCCTCTACTCAGCGCCACCGCCCTCCACAAGCACTACCGCCTCGGCGGGCAGGACCTGCATGTGTTGCGTGGGGTTGATCTGAGCGTCGCGGAGGCGGAGTGGCTGGCGATCCTTGGTCGGTCCGGGTCGGGCAAGAGCACGCTGCTGCACCTGCTCGGCGGGCTGGACCGGCCGGATGAGGGCGGGGTCACGTTCAACGGCGAGGAGGTCTTCCGCCTGCGCGGCAAAGCGCTGGATCGTTACCGCAGCCAGCGCGTCGGGCTGGTGTTTCAGTTTTATCACCTGCTGCCGGAGCTGAGCGCGTTGGAGAACGTGCTGATCGGCGCGATGGTCGGGCGGTCGGTGTCGCGCTACTTCGGGATCAGGAAGGAACTGAAGGATCGGGCGGCCGCGCTGCTGGACCGTGTGGGCCTGTCCGAGCGGATGAAGCATCGGCCGAGCAAGCTCTCGGGCGGGGAGCGGCAGCGGGTGGCGATCGCGCGGGCGCTGGTGAATCAGCCGGACGTGCTGCTGGCCGATGAGCCGACGGGCAACCTGGACGCGGACACGGCGGTGGGCATCATGGACCTGTTCCGCGGGCTGCACGCGGAGGGTCAGACGATCGTGATGGTGACGCACGACGAGAAGGTCGCCGCGGCCGCGGATCGGCGGCTGACGCTGGTGCGGGGGCAGTTGGAGGGGCAGGGCTAAGATTGTTATCAACGCCCGTCGCTTCGGGCGATGGCGGGCCGACGGCTCGACGGCCCCACGGCCTGAGGCCGTGGGCGTTCGGGTCGTGAAGGTCAACTCTTCTACTGGAGCTTTGTGATGAACAAGCTGGTGATGATCCTGTTGGCGATCTTTTTGCCGCCGGTCGCGGTGCTGATCAAGGAAGGCCTGGGCCTGCACTTCGTGATCAACCTGCTGCTGGTCATCTTCACGCTCGGCCTGGGCGCGATGATCCACGCGCTGTGGTTGTTGCTGCGGGACGAACCGCCGACGGTTTGACACGTGAACCGGGGGTGATATTTTCTGAGCTTCCCGCACGGAGGTCGTCGGCCCCCCCGCCCCCGGAAGCAATTTCGTTGCTGCCGCAGGGCGTGGAGGGGTGTCAGGAGGGACGTGCGTCACGCGGATCGCCCCCGGAACTGTCCCGGCAGATCGGGCGATCGGATTGGCGCGTTCTCCTACGCACGAAAGGCCTGACCGATGCGGATCCTCCTCACCACCACCAGCTATCAGGATACCCCCGGCGAGCACCACAAGCTGCTCGAATCCTCCGGCTTCGAAGTCGTCCGCGCCCGCGGGCCGCTCCCGGAAGCCGAGATGCTGAAACTGATCGAAACGTCCGGGGGCTTCGACGGCCTGCTCAACGGCGACGATGAGATCACCGCGAAGGTGATCGATGCTGCGCTGGCCGCGAAGACGCCGTTGAAGGTCATCGCGAAGTATGGCATCGGGCTCGACTCGATCGATGTGAACCACGCGACGGGCAAGAAGCTGCCGGTGCTTTTTACGCCGGGCGTGAACCACACCACCGTGGCCGAGCACGCGATCGGCCTGATGATCGCCTGCTCCAAGCACTTCTGGCTGCACATGCGGGCGGTGAAGGAAGGCAAGTGGAAGCGGCAGACGGGCAACGAGCTGGCGGGCAAGACGCTGGGCGTGCTGGGCATGGGGCGCATCGGCAAGGAGGTCATCACCCGCGGCGTGGCGTTCGGCATGAAGCCGTTGGCCTATGACTTGTACTGGGATGACGACTTCGCGAAGCAGCACGGCGTCGGCCGGCGCGAGACGCCTGAGGCCATCCTCAAGGAAGCGGACTTCATCAGCCTGCACATGCCCGCGACCGAGCAGACCAAGGGCTTCATCAATGCCGAGCGCCTCAAGCTCTGCAAGGACGGCGTGGTCATCATCAACACCGCCCGCGGCACGCTGGTCGAGGAGGCGGATGTCGCGGCCGCGGCCAGGAGCGGGAAGATCGGTGGGTACGGCACGGACGTGCTCGCCCACGAACCGATCCAGACGCCCCACCCCTTCCAGGACATCGACAACATCCTCGTCACCCCGCACGTCGGCTCGCGCACGTTCGAAAGCGTCGAGCGCCAGGCGATGCGGGCGACGCAGAACATCATCAACTTCCTCAGCGGCGACAGCGACTACATCCAGGCGAACAAGTTCTGACCGCACCGCGGAAGGGGTGGCGCTGGCAATGCCGGCGGTCTGCGGGGGATAGGGCGGGGACGCTGCTTTAGACCTACTGATCGAACGCGCCCGAGAGCCAGATCAGCCAGGCGGTGATGCCGATGACGATCAGCCACATGACCAGGGCGACCATCGAAGCGCTGCGGGCGAAGGCGCGGTCCCGGTCGCGGTTCGGCCGCACCCCGCGGGTGAGGAACGTGGCGACGGCGGCGAGGTTGACGCAGGAGATGTTGATCGCCAGCAGGATGCCGGTGCCCGAGGCGAGGTGGAAGTGCCCCGCGCCCAGCAGCAGGCCCAGCGTCACCATCGGCGGCAGCAGCGCGACGGCGACCATCACGCCGATCATGTTCGCCGAGACCCCCGAGCTGACCGCCACCGCCCCAGCCGCGCCCGCCGCCAGCGCGATCGCGATATCGGAGACGCCGACCTCGGTGCGCATGGCGATCTGCCGGACCGTCTCGTCGAACGGCACGAACCAGCCGACCGCTACCGCGAAGCCCATGACCAGCCCGACGCCGACGGCGTTGGTGAGCAGCGACCGCCAGCCCATCCGCAGGTCGCCCAGCGTCGTCGCCAGCGCCAGCGACATGTTCGGCAGCAGCAGCGGCGCGATCACCATCGCGCCGATCACCACCGCCGCCGAGTCGCGCATCAGCCCGGCCGCGGCGATCACCGCCGAGAGAAACACCGTCAGCAGGTACAGCCGCCCGACCTGCGTGCCGGGCTTGAGCTGCTCGATCAGTTCGTTGCGCGAGATGCGGCCGTTGCCGCTGGAAGACTCTTCCGCATCCGCCTCCGCGTCGCTGGGTTTTCTATTGTCCGCCTCTTCCGTCGGGTCGGGCAGCCGGGCGAGCACCTCGATCACCGCGGCGCGGAAATGGTCGTTGCCCTCGAACCGCTCGTGCAGCCGATCCAGCACCGGCTCGATGGCGTCGGCGTCCAGCAGCAGCGACAGGAACCGCCGGCCGTCGCAGAGCGTGAACTCCGAAGAATCCATCGTGCAGTCCTCCTCGCCGCAGAGCTGCTCCACGGTGGTCTCGTCGTCCGGGGGCAGCGTGATATCGATGCGACGGATCGGCATAAGCCGGATTCTAACCCGAAGCGGACGGTCCGCGGCGATGAAGGACGATCGATAGAATACCGTCATGCACCACCTGCAGATCGACATCCCCGAATCAGCGTTTGCCGCCCTGCGCCGGGAACCCGCCGCTTTGGCGGCGGAGTTGCGTCTTGCGGCGGCGGTGAAGTGGTATGAAACGGGGCGTCTGTCACAGGAACGTGCCGCGGAGTTAGCCGGCCTGTCTCGGCGTGGGTTCCTGGATGAGCTGCGCCGCTGGAGCGTCTCGGCCGTTCAGGTCACGGCGGAGGAGCTAACCAACGAGGTTGATCTTGCCTGAGATGTGGATCAGCAACGCATCGCCGCTGATCCTGCTCGCTCAGGCCGGTGCGTTGTCGCTTTTGGAACAGTTGGCGGACCAGGTCGTGATCCCCAATGAGGTCGTGGCGGAAGTGTTGGCCGGACCTGCCGATGATCCCGCCCGTCGCCACCTCGCCGCGGGCTGGGGCCAACGCCGGTACGTGACGCCGGACCAAGACCTGGTGGAATGGGGGCTAGGCGCCGGTGAGACCGCGGTCATCTCGCTCGCCCGAAACTCCGGCGCGATTGCCTTGCTCGATGATCGGGCCGCACGTCACGCGGCCAAAGCCATCGGCGTGCAGACCCTTGGGACGTTGGGCATCGTGATCCGGGCAAAACGTGCGGGGCTGATCGATTCGGCCACCACACTCATCAAACAACTGCAGGACACCGGGCTATGGGTGTCCCCAGAAATCCTCGCCGAAGCCCGGCGTTTGGCGGGCGAACCGTAATCGGCTATCACTGACCCCATACACAGGAGCTACCTACATGAATAACACTTCCGCAAACGCCGACATCGGCCTCGTCGGCCTGGCCGTGATGGGTCAGAACCTCGTCCTGAACATGGCGGACCACGGCTTCCACGTGGCCGTGTTCAACCGCACCACCGCGACGATGGAGGCGTTCATCGCCGACTGCAAGGCCAACGAGCCCTCCGCCGAGCGCGTGAGCGGTTACGCCGAGCTGGCCGACTTCGTGCGGGCGATCAAGCGCCCCCGCAAGATCGTGCTACTGGTCAAGTCCACCGCCGTGCTGCCCAACGATCGCGACGCGGTGGACGCGACGATCCAGGGCCTGCTGCCGCTGCTGGACAAGGGCGACATCATCATCGACGGCGGCAACTCCAACTGGAACGCCACCATCCGCCGAGAGAAGGAACTCGCTGCCCAAGGCTTCGAGTTCATCGGGTCCGGGGTGTCCGGCGGCGAGCTTGGCGCACGCTTCGGGCCCTCGCTGATGCCCGGCGGTTCGGCCAAGGGGTGGCAGAGCCTCAAGCCCATCTGGGAAGCCATCGCCGCGAAGGTCGATCCCAAGACCGGCAAGGCGATGGAGGATTACCAGAAGGGCAAGCCCATCACCGGCGGCGTGCCCTGCACCACGCACATCGGCACCGACGGCGCGGGCCACTACGTCAAGATGGTCCACAACGGCATCGAGTACATCGACATGCAGCTGATCTGCGAGGCCTACAACCTCATGAAGAGCCTGCTGGGCATGAAGCCCGACGAGATGTCCAAGGTCTTCGGCAAGTGGAACACCGGCCTGCTCGACAGCTTCCTGATCGAGATCACCACCGACATCCTCCAGCAGAAGGACCCGACCAACAAGAAGAAGTTCCTGGTGGATGTCATCCTCGACACCGCGGGGCAAAAGGGCACGGGCAAGTGGACCTCGACCAGCGCGCTGGACCTGGGCATCCCCGCCAACGCGATCGCCGAGGCCGTGTTCGCCCGCTGCCTCAGCGCGATCAAGGACGAGCGCGTCGCCGCGAGCAAGAAGCTCAAAGGACCGAAGAACACCAAGGAAATCAAGGGAAAGAAGAAGCTGGTCGAGGCGATCCACGACGCGCTCTACAGCTCGAAGATCTGCGCCTACGCCCAGGGCTTCCAGCTCATGGCCGAGGCGCAGAAGGAATACAAGTGGGACCTGAACTTCGGCGAGATCGCGAAAATCTTCCGGGGCGGGTGCATCATCCGCGCCCGGTTCCTGCAGAAGATCACCGAGGCTTATGAGAACGACCCGAAGCTGCAGAACCTGATGCTCGATCCGTTCTTCAAGAAGGAGCTGCACCGCTGCCAGGACAACTGGCGCAAGGTCGTGAGCCTCGCGGCGCTACACGGCGTGTCGTGCCCGGCGTTCATGTCGGGGCTGGCCTACTTCGACGGCTACCGCTCGGCGGTGCTCCCGGCCAACCTGCTCCAGGGCCAGCGCGACTACTTCGGTGCCCACACCTACGAGCGCACCGACCAGCCCCGCGGCAAGTTCTTCCACGTGGACTGGCCCGAACCCAAGCGCCCGCAGATCGAGGCCTGAGCGTGACGAGACATCACCGCATTCACACCACAAGCCCCTGGTCGGCGCGGGCCGGTCGCACTTATGGCCAAAGCGAAAACGATCAGCTACGCGAAAAGCGGGTTACGGGACCTCAAATCCCTGCCCCAACAAGCCCGGCGACGAGTCGTTACGGCCTTGAAACGACTTGCGGAAACGGGACACGGCGATGTCAAGAAACTCTCGGCCGTCGAACCCGCATTTCGCTTGAGAGTCGGCGACTACCGGATACTATTTGACATTGAAGACCAGTAAAATCGTTGTCAAACGCGTTAAGCATCGACGGGACAGCTACCGATGAGCACCACCATCAAGCCATCCACGAACCTGCAGATTATCCGCAAAGGCAAGGAGGCGGAATTTGCGGTGCTGCCCTGGCTGGAATATCAGGCGCTGATGGAGCGCCTGGAAGACCTCGAAGACCTCGTAGCGATCCGTGAAGCACGGGCGGAAGACGACGGCACACGACTCTCTCACGAAGAGGTCTGCCGGGAACTCGGACTCGACCCGGGCTGACGCAACTTGTGGGGAAATTCATGATGATCCGCTGGGTGTCCCTGACGATCATTGCCGCTTGCTTTGTGCTGCCCGCTGCCGCGGACCTGATCATCACCGAGATCATGTACAACCCCAAAAGCCCGGAGGGCCGCGTGCCGGATCGCAGCGACCCGGAGGATGAGGGCGAGCCGACGCGGACCGAGTGGGTCGAGATTCACAACACGGGCGACGAGCCGGTGGACATGACCGGCTGGCACCTGGCGGATGAAGACGGTCAGACCGGCGGGCTGCCCGAGGGCGCGATGATCAAGCCCGGCCAAACCGTGGTGCTGATCCCCGCCGAGTGTACGGTCGCGGAGTTTCACGCGGCCTGGGGCGAGGGCATCACCGCCTGGCCGCTGACCCGCTGGGGCCGGGGCGGGCTCAACAACCTGGGCAACAACCCCTCGGCGACCAACGAAATCCTCGAGCTGCGCGACGCCAAGGGAAAGATGATCGATCAGGTGAACTACGACGACGAGGGCGACTGGCCCAGCGATCAGCCCGATGGCCCGAGCATTTACCTCAAACGCCACGCCTACGACCCGATCGCCAACGACAATGGCGCGAACTGGGCCCGCTCCGTGGCCGGCCTCGACGGCGCCTGGACCTGCAAAAAGACCGAGCACTTCACGGGGCAGGATGTCGGCTCGCCCGGCGTGGTGCCGACCCGGCTGGAAGAGGGCAAGCCCCTGCCTCTGCCCGATGCCCCGGAAGCGGAGTGATCGACGGCTCGCGCGCGCTCACCCATTCCTAGCGCCCGGCACCCCGCCGCGTCCCCGGCCCGGATACACTGGCAAAATATGTGGAGAGCGATCATGATCCGCGCGTGGTTCATCGTGATGTGGGTATTCACCGCCCCGTGGGCCGCCGCCTGGCACGATGAAGGGCACACCTACATCGCCCGCGCCGCGGTCGAGGCCCTGCCCGACGACGTGCCGGCCTTCTTCCGCGAAGCGCCCGCGGCGGTGGCGCACGGCTCGCTCGACGCGGACGTGATCCGCAGCCGCGACCTGCCGCAACTGCGCGCGGCGAACTATCCCGAGCACTTCTTCGACCTGGAATACCTGCGGGGCCGGGCGTGGCCGGCGACGCGGTTCGATTACTACCGCCTCTGCCGGGAGCTGGGCGTGGAGCCGGACAAAGCGGGCACCCTGCCCTACGCGATCGCCGAGCTGACGCAGCGGCTGACCATGGCCTTCGCCGAGCACCGCAAGCACCCGGACAACGAGCACATCCGCCGCAAGTGCCTGGTCATCGCCGGCGAGCTGTCGCACTACACCGGCGACCTGCACATGCCGCTGCACACGACGATCCACTTCAACGGCCGGGTCACGCTCGACGCCGACGGCCAGCCCGTCGCCGACGCGCCCAAGCAGCACGAAGGCATCCACGCCAAGGTCGATGCGCTGCCGACCAAGCTGCCTTACAACGTGATCTTCGCCGAGCCGCTGCCCGCGCCCAAGGCCCACGACGAGCTGATGCCTTTCATCAAGGCGGAGCTGCTCAAGAGCCACGCGCTGGTGGACCGCACCTACGAGCTGGCCGACGTGCTGCCCGCCACCGCTGACCTGAAGCTTGAAGACGAGGCGGCTCGCGCGTTCACCATCGACCGCACCCGTGCCGCGGCGCATTTCACCGCCAGCATCTTCCTCACCGCTTGGCGACAGAGCGAAACGATCAAGCTGCCCGCGTGGCTTGACCGCACGATCTTCGACGACACTTTCGACCCCGACCGGGTCCCGCCCCAGCCGGTCCACGAGCACTGAATCTCCCCGCAAAAGCCGAGCCCCGAGCGCAGCGAAGGGCCGCATGCACGCGTGGAACCCATCCGGCCCCATCGCTATGCTCGGGGCTCGGCTTGGATTCGCTATCATCACGGCTTTCCAGCCCCAACCCACCAAGCACCATGCCCGAACGCATCCTCCCGATCGACGTACACAACGACCTGGTCGCCGCCGCGTACCGCAAGCGGGGTTTTACCGACGACGAGGCCCAGCAGGCCGCACGCTTCTGCGAGCTGGCCGCGCACCACGGCATCAAGACCCACAACGCCATCAAGGCCCTGCACCTGGACCACCTCTTCGGCTCGGGGAACACGAAGCTGCAAGGCTGCGTGCCCGGTGCGCAGATCGAGAAGCTCGAATCCCGCTTCGACGCGGCGCAGAAGTGGAACGCCCACCGCAAGCTCGGGCAGGCGGTGGCCTTCGAGGCGATCGACGCGTGCGAGAAGATGGCGGAGAAGCACGGCGTGGGGATCGTCAGCGTGGATGACGCGTTCCACTACCTCTGGGGCGGCGGGTACGTGATGGAAAGCGCGAAGCGCGGCTACATCGCCTACACCAACTGCACCGCCGCGCTCGCCGAGGTCGTGCCCTTCGGCGGCAAGCGCGCCACGCTCGGCACCAACCCGCACTCCTGGGGCTTCCCCACGCAGGACATCATCGGCTTCCCCATCTGCATCGACTGGGCGACGAGCACCGTGGCGATGGGACGCGTGCAGCAGTTCCAGCGCGAGGGCAAGCCCCTGCCGCCCGGCGCAGCCGTCGACGCC
>CAZTLX010000085.1:0-15892 GCA_964614575.1 uncultured Phycisphaeraceae bacterium
GGGGGGGGCGGGGGTCGGGGCGCGGGCGGCTTCGCGGATGCGGGGCAGGGCGATCTGGTCGGCGGGCTGGGCGAGGCAGTACTGATTGGTCGCGCCTTCGAGGCGGTTGAGCAGGCCGACCTTCGCCAGGTGCTGCACGAGGCGCGTGGTGACGCGGCTGGGCAGGGCGGTGCGCTGGGCGAGGGAGTCGGGCGTGATCTTTTCGCCGCGCGCGAACGCGTCCGCGGCCACGGCCAGGGCGGGGATGATCCAGTCGGGATCGATGACCAGGTCCTCGTCCTCCCCGCGGGCACCCCGCTTCAACCGCTCGCTGGGCAGCGTCTGCAGCGCGCTGGTCAGTTCCAGGCCGAAGAGCACGACCAGCCAGAGCAGGTAGAGGAACAGGAGGAACAGCGGCATCAGGGCGAGCGGGCCGTAGAGCGTGGTGACCGCCGCGCCGCGGACGTACATGCCGAAGAGCTCGATCGCGCCGACGGCGCCGAGGGCGGCGACGAAGCTGCCGATCACCGCCGACTGGAGCTTGACCTTCGTGTTGGGCAGGAAGTAGTAGATCGCGCAGATGACCAGCCACGTGGAGATCATCGGTGAGAGGAAGATGACGATGTTCATCATCGCTTCGCCGAACCACCCGATGTCGCCCGCGCCGACCATGCCGGTGGTTTGGTTTGCGGCGGGTTCGGTCGTGTCCTGGGGCGTCGGTGGGGGTTGGGCGGGGGAGTCGCCACGGACCTCGTGGAATTGTTCGGTGACGACCGACAGCCCGCCGTATAGCCAGCCGAAGAGCAGGTTCTGGAGGTACTGTCCCAGCGCGAGCAGCAGGGGGCCGAGGGTGATGACGGTGTAGTACATCGGCACGCGGATGTGCAGCGGTCGGTTGCTGGGGGCGTTGTAGATGCGGTTGAACGAGCGTTCGATGGTGGTGACCAGGCCGGTCGCGCCGTAGAGGAACAGCAGCACGCCGACCACGCCGATCGCGCCGAAGTTGATGTTCTGCATCTCGGTGAGCCAGTTGTCGATCTGCTCGCTGAGGATGCCGGCGGTCTCGGCGAACTCGGCCTGACTCGCGGCCTGGGTCTGCGCCTCGGCACCCGCGGCCATGGCGCCGGCCGACTCCTGCAGCCACTGCAGGGCGTAGCTGACCGTGGACTCGCGGAAGGTCTCCAGCTCCGCCTCGCCGACGAACAGCCGACCGACCACGAGCATGAGCACGAGGGTGGGGATGAGGGAGAAGAGGGTGTGGTAAGTCAGGGCCGCGGCCATCTGGTTGGCGCGGTGCTCGATGAGCTGGTGGCCGCAGTGCCGGACCAGTTCGAGGATGTAGCGGGCGACGCGTTGCCACTGCGTCAGCTCCTCGCCGGGGCGGGCGAGGAAGCTGGCGGTGCGGCGGGCGATGATGCCGACCCAGGTAGCCATGGTCTTATTATCGGCTCGGCTGCGCGCCGAAGCCAGCGGGGTGTTTCATTGGGGGCGGGGGAGGTAGCCGGCGTGAACTGGCCGACCGATCGGTCCCATCATGGCGAATGACGAATGAGCAAACCGCAACGACGCATCAGATGTGCATTAACCTTGTTTTTGCTGAATCTCCGCGACCGCTGCGCCTGCGCGTCCCCCGCGATGAAACTGATTTGTCCACTCATGGCGATGGCTTGCGACCCTTGCGTTCCCAGTGCGCGGCACACGCCGCGACGGCTTGGCCCAGCAACCGCTGGTAATCCGTCATCGCCAGCGCATCGTGGGGGTGGACGACGACGACCAGGTCCAGGCCCGTGGCCCACTGGTCGCGGCCGAGGCGGAACGCCTCACGCAGCCGCCGCTTGATGCGGTTGCGCTTCACCGCGTGGCCCACCCGCCGCGACACCGTCAGCCCCAGCCGGCAATGATCCAACCCGTTGGGCATCGACAACACGCTCAGCGGCCCGGCGTTCTTGCGGCAGCGCGCCTCCCGCACCGCCGCAAACATGTTGCGCCCGTGCAGCCGATCACGATGACGGTATGTCTGACGCTTCGGTGCTTCCATCACGACGATTCCAACAACCCCCGATCCCCACGCCCGCCTCTGAGCGGCAGCGAAGAGCGGGATCAGGCTCCGGGGATCAGGGATCAGCTCATCCTGTCAACGATCTCAAACTGACCGACAAAACCGCACGATTTGTCGCATAACGACGAATGACGAAACCCGCATGACTAATAATGCTTGAGCCTGATGAGCCATGCACGTACCCAACTCTCAGGCTCGATTCGTCATTCGGGTTTCGTCATTCGTCATTCGTCATTCACCACCCTTGCCGCATCACATCGGTCCGTTTGAGTAACGATCCGTATATCTTCTATTCCCCGCACTCTTTTTCAATCAACGTATCAAGCGATTCACGCAATGTATTGGTCATCGGCCCGACCTCGCCGCCGGCGATCGTCGCCTTCTCCACCCGCGTCACCGGCAGCACGCCCCAGCCGCTGTTGGTCAGGAACGCTTCCTCGGCATTGAGCAGGTCCTCCGCGCTGATCATCTGCCGCTTGACCGTGACGCCCGCCGCCTCGGCCAGCTCGATCACCGCCGCCCGCGTGATGCCCGGCAGCACCGGCGCGGGAAGCGCGCCACCCACTTCCTCGCCCCGCGCGATCGGCGTCAGCAGCGCCCCGTCACGCACGATGAACAGGTTGCTCACCGCGCCGCTGGTCAGGTGGTTGGTCACGCTGAGCCAGATCGCCTCTGCCGCGCCCACCCCCGCCGCCTGCCGCAGCGACCGCAGGCGCGACCAGTACGCCAGGGTCTTATGCCCCGCGACCGGGTCGAACGGGTTGGCCGCCTGGTTGTAAAGCACCACCCGCACGCCGTGCTCGTAGTACGCCGGGTCGTACGCCGTCGGCGGGGAGGGCACGATCGCGACGGTCGGCGTGGGCCCCTGGCCCGGGTCGCAGCGCAGCATCGACACCTCGCCCGCGCTCAACGTCAGCCGCAGGCGGGCGCGGTCGAGCTTGTTATGCGCGATGGTCTGCTCGACCGCCGTGCGCAGCGCCGCCTTGTCCAGCTCGCGGACCAGCCCCAGCGTCTGCGCGGAGGCTTCGAGTCGGCCCAGGTGCTGTTCGAGCCGAAAGGCCTTGCCGCGGTACGCCTGAAACGTTTCGAACAGGCCGACCGCGTGCTGGAACCCCGCGTCCTCGACACTGACGCGCGCCGCGCCGGGCGCGAAGAATTGGCCGTTGAGATAGATATCCATACCGAGGCGAGCTCCGAGCGTTGCGGGGTCCGAGCGTTCCGAGTGGGCAAGGCTCCCGGGGTTCCGCTCCCGAGGTTCCGCTCCCGGGGTTCTGCTTCCGGGGTTCTGCTTCCGGGGGTTCCGGGGGCATCGTAACGCAATCGCGATTTTACCCAGCGCATCAGGTCATTTTGTGCGCACAAAGCGTTGGTGAGGCCGTCGTCGCGTGGGGGAGAAATTTTCGTGACTCAGCGGCCACCAGCGTTGATTTTGCCCCATATTGGCGCGGTTGTGCGCACGAAGCCGAGCGCGCGGCCCCTGGTAGAGGGGCAAAGTGATCGGAGTTTGTCGATGGAAGCGAAATCGATTCAGCAGCAACTGCTCGAAGCGCTGGTGCGTGGCCAGGATGTGTTCACGCTGGCGCGCAAGCGGTTCGGGTGGGGGGCGGAGGAGCTGGCGGACTGGTTTGATCAGCCGCGGACGCAGGCGGTGCTGGCCAGCGTGTGGCAGATGGAGGAGACGCGGTACCGCTTTACGTTGGCGAAGGTGCGGGGGGTGGTGGCGATGCGGCTGGCGGAGCTGAGCGTGACCGAGGGCGTCGCGCCCGAGACGCAGCGCAAGTCGGCGGAGGTGGTGGTGCGGACGGATCGGGCGGCGGCGGGGAAGCAGGCCCCAAGCCCGCAGCGCGTGGGCGTGGGGGGCGTGGGCGTTGGGGTGGCGTCAGGACAAGACTTCCGGAGCCCTTCAGGGGCTTGCGGGGTTTCCGGGGGGCGGGCTGAAGCGGGAGCCTTCGAGGCCGATGCGGCGGTTGACCGGCGGGCCCTTGGGGAGCATGGGGCCGATGATCATCGCGCCGACGCACACCCCGATGTTCGCCGCGAGGAACCACAGCCCCTTGGCCGGCGGGTCGATCCAGACGATCAGGCCGACGATCAGCATCGCGACCAGCATCATCGGCACCAGGCCGCGCCAGGCGAGCTTCATGAGCTGGTCAAACCGCAGCCGCGGCAGCGTCCAGCGGATCCACATCATCACGAAGATCAGCAGGAAGATCTTGAAGGCGAACACGCCGAACTTCAGCAGCACGATCGCCACCGCGCCGAAGATGCCCCAGCTTTCGGGCGCGACGATCGGCACATCCGCGACGAACGGGAGGATATCCCACCCGCCCAGGAACAGCAGCGCGAAGAACGCCGAGCCGGTGATCATGTGGATGTATTCGCCGAGGAAAAACAGCGCCCACTTCATCGACGAGTACTCGGTGTGGAACCCGCCGACCAGTTCCTGCTCGGCTTCGGCCAGGTCGAACGGGGCGCGGTTGCACTCGGCGAGGATGCAGATGAAGAAGATGATCGCCAGGAACGGGTGCATGAAGATGCCCCAAGCGCCTTCGCCCCCGCCGCCGCCCTGCAGGTTGACGATCGCGCCGGCGTCGGCGGTCATGTAGGTCAGGAGCATGATCAGCACGACCAGGCCCATGGGGATCTCGTAGCTGAGCATCTGCGCGGTCGCGCGCAGCCCGCCGAGGAACGAGTATTTGTTGTTCGAGGCGTAGGCCCCCAGCGTCACGCCATAGACCGCCAGCGAGCCGATGGCCAGGAGGTAGATCACGCCGATGTTGACCGGCGCGACGGCCACGGAGGTCCACCCGCCGACGACGGTGAGCGGGCCCAGCGAGTGGGTGGGGATGTAGAGCAGGCCGCCCCAGGGGATGACCGCCCAGCCGATGAGCGCGGGGACGACGACGAGCACGGGCGCGAGGCGGAAGAGGGTCTTATCGACATTGGGCGGGGTGTAGTCCTCCTTGAACATCAGCTTGATGCCATCCGCCAGCGCCTGGCCCAGGCCCCAGAAGTGGAAGCTGTTCATGAAGTCCAGCCGCAGGGCGCGCCAGAGGTTGTCCTGCCCGAAGGACAGGCCGGTGCGGTTGGGGCCGATGCGGTCCTGGATCCACGAGACGACCTTGCGTTCCATGAAGATGAGGTACGCGGTGGCCAGCAGCATGATATGGATGACCACGAGGATGACGGTCATCGACACGACGAATTGAGCGGGCAGTTCGAGGGTGGGCATGGGCGGATGGTGTGGGGTGGCTCGCGAGCGGGTTCGATGGCGGATGGGGGAGCGCGGGAGGCGGAGGGAAAAAACCGCTCGGTCGCGCCGGCCCCCACGGTCGCCGGTATAGTAGCTTTTGACCGTGACCCCCGCGAACACGCCACTCATGCCCGACGACCCGACCCCCATTCCCTCGGCATCGGTGGACACGCTCGACCCATCCGCCCGCCCCGCTCCGACACCCGCCATCACCGCCCCGCCCTCGCCGTCCGTCGCCGGGGGCGGCAAGCCCGCCGACGAGACGATCCGCGAAACCATCGAGTCGATCATCATCGCCTTTGCGCTGGCGTTTGTGTTCCGCGCGTTTGTGGTCGAGGCGTTCGTCATCCCCACCGGGTCGATGGCCCCCACGCTGTTGGGACAGCACCTGCGCTTCAACTGCACGCAGTGCGGCTACCCCTACGACACCGACGCCTCGGAACGCGCCACCGCCGGCACCGCCATCGCGACCACTTGCCCCATGTGCTTCTGGCCCAATCGCGTCCCCGCCGAGGCCCGCACCGGCTCCGGCGACCGCATCCTCGTGCAGAAGTACGCCTACAGCTTCACCGAGCCGAGGCGCTGGGACGTCGCCGTCTTCAAAAACCCGCGCTACCGCATCAACAACCGCGACGACGCGCCCGGCCCCCGCCAGAACTACATCAAGCGGCTGGTCGGACTGCCCGGCGACAAGATCGCCATCCTCGAAGGCAACCTCTACGTCGCCCGCGATGACGAACCCTTCACCATCGCCCGCAAGATCGACGCCGACGCCAACCCGCGCTGGCGCGACATCCAGAACGCCGTCTGGCAGCCGATCTACCACAGCCGATACGTCCCGCTCGACGGCGGGGCGGGCGGCCTGGACCGGCGAAAACGCGAATGGGCCTGCCCCTGGGAACCGCAGGCCGGCGAATGGCTGACCGAAAACCGCCGCAGTTACGCGATGGTTTCGCCGGGTCCCGAGGGCGTCGGCCGCCTCGCCTTCCGCTTTATGCCGCAGGATGACGCGTTCTTCGGCCCGGGCACCTCCGCCACACGCTACCCCTACAACCAGAGCAGCGAAGCGTTCTCCCTCAGCAGCTACGCCAAAAGCATCGACGACGAGGATCGGCCGGTGTGGGACGGCATCGAAGACATCCGACTCGCGGTCAACGTGCGCTTCGATCAGCCCGACACGACGCTGCGGCTAAGCACCACCGCGCGACGCGCGGGCGAGCCCGAGCCGATCGTCGCGTCGTTTTCGTCCGACGGCACGATGCGGCTGCAATGGGGCGAGGACCCGCTGGCCGGGCCGATCCGGCTCGCGGGCCTGCGCCCCGGGCGCACCGTGGCGGTGGAGCTTTGGCACGTGGACCAGGCGGTGCTGGTGTGGGTCAACGGCGAACGGGTCGCGGACCATCGCCTGCAGTTGACATGGGAGCAGGTGATCCGACGCCCGCCGCTGCCACGCGTGCCGCAGGTCGCCATCGAGGTCGCGGGCGGGCCGACGACGCTCTATGAGGTGCAGTTGGACCGCGATCTGTTCTACGGCGCTCGCGATCAGCACAGCGGCATGGCGCTGGGCGCGTTCACCCGCAGCGGGCCGCGCATGATCGCCAGCGGCGAGCCGGTAGAGCTGGCCGCGAACGAGTTTTTCGTGATCGGCGACAACGGGCCGATCAGCGACGATGCGCGGTTCTGGAAGACGACGACGTACGGGGAGCCGGACATCCACCCGTGGGTCGAGGAGCTGATGTTCGCCGACGACGGCCGCGAACACATCGGTCGGGTGCCGCGACGGCTGATGGTCGGCCGGGCGTTCTTCGTCTACTACCCCGCGCCGTATCAGCTCGACCCCAAGGCACCGGGCGTGTTCCCGAACTTCGGCCGGATGCGCTTGATCTACTAACCCCTCCCCCTGATTCGGCGGGGCTCGCGGGTTTCGCAGAAGACGGGGTCATTGCGATAAATGCCCATCATGCGGTAGGTTAAACTCTGATGAGCCTCGAAGCCGGCGTCGGCTTATCCACAATCCATGCGAGAGTCGCGGGCCGGTCCCATAACGCGTGCGGGGGTGTATCGCGGTGGGATCGCAAAGCCTCAGCGGGCCGCGGGCGGCGAGGGGCAAGAAAGTGTAAGTTATTTATAAACAAGGGATAACGCAGATTTTTCTGGTTAGGTCGGCATTAGCGCCCGATGAGCGACCTGCGGCAAGCCCTAACGCCCGCTGACCCCGGCCGCAAGCCCCGGCGGTTAATTCACAGCTTATCCACATCGAAGCTGCGATTAATCGGCACCCCGCTTGGTGATCGGCTTGGGCCGCGTTTGATCTGCCCGCCCCCAAACGCCCGCCTTGGCGTATGATGCCCGCGCTATGTCAGAACAAGCCCCTCAGTACCGTCACGTGATCGCCGCCCTGGTCACCAACGAGCCCGGCGTCCTGGCCCAGGTCGCCGGGATGTTTGCCGCCCGCGGGTTCAACATCGACTCGCTGGTCGTCGGCCGCACCGAAAACCCCGAGCTCTCCCGCATGACCATCGTCGTCACCGGCGACGACGCGGTGCTCGAACAGGTCCGCAAGCAGCTCCAGAAGCTGGTGCCGGTGGTCAAGGTCGTGGACTACCAGGATGTGGCCTACGTCGAGCGCGACCTGATCCTCGTGCAGGTCTCGAGCAAGGGGCCCGAATCCGATGCGCAAAAGCGCGAGGAGATCATCACGCTGGCGAACCTCTTCCGCGCGAAGGTGGTCGATGTCTCGCCCGACCGCTTGATGATCGAGCTGGCCGGGGCCGAGGAGAAGCTCGAAGCATTCGTCGAGCTGCTGACGGACTACGGCATCATCGAGCTGGCCCGCACGGGCGTGATCGCGATGCCCCGCGGGAATGAGGCTCCGATGGGCCGCCGAGCGCTCGCCCGCGCCCGCACGGGCGAGGAGGGTGCCGCCGACGCCGGTATCGACATGGGCGACCTGCCGCCGGGGTAAAGTCGCCGGTGGATCGGTCTGGAGTTTGAAAGGCCGGATGAATCCCCACCCAAGCCCGCCGATGCGTAGCGCAGCGGAGTTTCGGCGGGGTATCTGCTGGACCTCAGAGGGCGGAAGCTTTACGCGATGAGCGCCATCGCCTTGAGCGGGGCGATCTGGACGCGTGGGTCGGGTTCGCAGAGGCGGTCGGCGAAGAGGCCTTCGGTGCCGCAGTTAAGGTAAGCGCCGTTCTCCACCACGAAATAATGAAAGCGGTGATGACCGGGCAGCAGTTGATGCACCACGGAGAACTGGTCCAGCTCATCCCGCAGCATCTCGATCCATCGACTGACGCCCTCGCCGCAACGCTGGACCAGGAACGCCCGATCGGCCCGCGGGCTGTTGACGGAAAATCGCCAGGTTTCACCGTTGAGTGTCTTCATGAAAAGGCCCCTTGGGAAGTGCTTGCGGCAGGTGTTTTGGCCCGAACGAATCGATCCGCGATCGATGGTGGTATTGTGACGCCGGGGCGATCCGATGCAATCGGTTAGTTCCCTAGGTTAACGCGTATTGGGTCTGCCCCGCGTGATCAATGAGAGTTTATCGCGGTCAGGTTTGGGCTCTGTGAAATTCCGTGTACGCGGCTGCGGTTTGTCTGGTTCGCTCACGCCGCCCTGCGGTAGCGCGCTTCGGGCAGCTCTTCCGGCGGTTCTATAACCCGCGGCGTGGAGAAGTTTTCCGACTCCCCGGCGTGCGAACGCTCCGGTTCGGAGCTGGGCAGGCTCTCGGCCTCCCTCGCCAGGATCGGCTGCGGCAGGGGCAGCAATGCCGCGAGTTGTTGTGACAACATCGACGCGTCGGCGTGTTCGGTGACCCAGGCGCGGGCGTGGTGAGAAAGCGTCTGGGCGCACGCCGGGTCGGTCCACAGCCGCGCCACCGCCTCGAACCACTGCCGGCTCGTCCCGCAGGCGAGCATCGGGCTGCGGGCCGTCGGTCGGGGCCCGGCTTTCACGCCCAGCGCCCGCGCCGCTGCCCAACCGGCGACGGTCGGCACGCCCAGCGCCAACGCCTCGGCCATCGCCTTGCCCCCGCCCTGGAGCTGCCGCGTCGGGAACAGCGCCACCCGGCAGCGTCGGGCGTACTGGCGCACGTCCGCCAGCGGGCCGACCAGCTTGATCCCGTCGATTTTTTCCAAGGCCTTGAGCGCAGCCGGCGCGTGCGGGCCGATGATGCGCCAACGCGCGTTGGGGAAGTGTTCCAACAGCCGGGGCCAGACGGCCCGGGCGAAGCGCACCATCGCGTCGGCCAGCGCAGGGTCGGAAAGGTCCGCGGCCCAGGTCACGGCGGTACACGGGCGGATCGGTTCCGTGGCGGGGAAATATCGCTTGAGGTTCAGGCCCCGCCGCAGCGTCCCGCCGCGCGGGGTCAGCGTGAGCAGGCGCAGCCCGAGGGCGTCGGCGGGGGTGTAGCCGAGGACGCGATCGACCCGCCGGGCAAACACCGCGGTCTCGAGCGTCTTGCCCAGCGCGTGCCAGGCCGCGCCGGGCAGGCGGCGCCGCCTGATATCGAGCAGTTGTCGTGCCGCGGACACGCTCGGGCAATCCGGCCCGAGCCAGACGGTGTGCGTCTCGGGGTGGGCGGATTTCACCCCGGCCAGCAGGGCGGGCGCGGACTGGCCCAGGCCGATCACCAGCTTCGGGGTGTATCGATCGAGCAGGGCGACGAGGCCCGCGAGTTGGATCGGTTTTAAGCCTTGGCGGCGGGCGATGAGGTGGCGCAGGTCTTTGCCCGGGCCCGCCCAGCCGGCGAGGAAACGCCGCGTCTGTTCACCGTCCGCCTCCGGCCAACGCAGCAGCATCGCGCTGAGCCACGCCTGCGCGTTGCGCGGCGTCGGGGCCACACTCGCCACCCCGACCCGCAGCCCGCGGTGATTCAACTCCCGCGCGACCCGGCAACCGATCCCGCGGTCGTCACGGTCCAACGGCCAAAGCGCTTCGGTGCTCACCACCAACACATCCAGGCCCCCAGGCGAGGCTGCCGCACCGCCGCCATCGATGCGGCCCAGCACGTCGTTCGGATTCTCAGGACGGTGTAACACGAAGCGGACTCCCAATCAGACGTACCGCGACCGCGGCGTCGGTACCCGCAACATCGACCGCCTCGCCGACCGACTTAACTGCATAACCGCTACAGGCGGCAAAAACCCGCGACCCCCAACGCGAGCGGCCAATCCACTAGAGTAAAGGCATGCCTGAGTCCGAGATCACGCCCGAGGTTTCGACCGCCGAGCCGACCGCTGCGCCCAACCGCCGCACCCCCGCCGACCTGCTGCGGGGGATCACCGCGCTGCTGGGCGTCGGCCTCGCCGCGTTCCTGCTCTTCGAGTCGCTGACCAACACCGCGCTGCCCGGCTGCGGCAGCGGGTCGGGCTGCGAAATGGTGCTCAGCAGCGCGTGGTCCCACTGGCTGGGCGTGCCGGTCGCGCTGCCGGCGCTGGCGGTGTGGCTGGTCGCGCTGCTCGCCGCCCTCACCCGCCAACGCGGGTTGCTCATCCTCGCATCGCTGATCCTCGGCGGCGCGGCGGTGTGGTTCGTCTATGTGCAGATCGCCCGGCTCGGGGCGCTGTGCCCCTACTGCATCGCCGCCCACACGCTCGCGCTGGCGATGCTCTTCCTCGCGATGCTCGGCTCCGAACACCTGCCGCTTAAACAGTTGGCCGTCGCGCTGCCGGTGCTGCTCGTGCTCATCGTCGGGCAGCTCGCGTTCCCCACGCGCATGGTCCAGCACCGCATCCTCACCCACGCGGGCATCGACATCGTCGTCAGCGAGTACCCGATCCTCGGCGACCCGCAGGCCGAGCACGTCGCGCTGCTGCTCTACGACTACACCTGCCCGCACTGCCGGGTGCTCCACGGCTACCTGAGGCAGGCGGTGCGGCGATACGACGGGCAGTTCGCCGTCGCGCTCTCACCCGCCCCGCTCGATGCCGACTGCAACCCGCACCTCACCGAAACCGAACCCGCGCACGAACTCGCTTGTGAATTGGCCGGCGCGTTCCTCGCGGTGTGGCTGGTCGATGCCGCGGCCGCGCCGCAGATGGACGCGTACCTGGCCTCCGAAGACGCGGCGGGAGACCGCATGCACTACCGGGCGTTCGCGGAGACGCTGGTCTCGGCCGAGGCGTTGGATCGGGCGCTAGCCGACCCGCGGGTGCCGGCGTTCCTCAAGGCCGGGTGCGATGTGAACCTGGCGGTGGGGCGTTCGGCGGGGGTGGGCGATCGGCTGCCCAAGCTCGTGCTGGGCACGACGGGGCAGGACGTGATCGTCGGCCGGCCGGGCGCGGCGGAAGAACTGTTCACCGACCTCGAAGCCATGCTGGGGCTGGTGCCGGTAGAATCCGGGCCGTGAGGGGGGTGAGGTTGGTCCGGGGCCGCGTAGCGGCCCGGCTATCGCGAGATGTGATCCTGAGAATGAGTGGTTTTATGCCTGAGTTGCCTGCCGGATATCGTGCGACGCTGGTGGTGGGGATGGAGGTCCACGTCGAGCTGTGTACGCGCTCGAAGATGTGGACCAGCGCCCCGAACGTGGCCCACCGCGACTACTTCGAGGCCGCGCCCAACACGCTGCTCTCGCCGGTGGTCATCGGCTTGCCCGGCACGCTGCCGGTGATGAACCGGGCCGCGGTGGAGATGTCGATCCAGGTCGGCCTCGCGCTGCGCTGCACCATCGCCGAACGCTGCAAGTGGGACCGCAAGAGCTACTACTACCCCGACCTGCCCAAGAACTACCAGATCAGCCAGTACGACCAGCCGCTGTGCTACGACGGCGCGCTGGACATCCCGTTGAGCGAAGACGATTTCGAGCGCGGCGAGGGCGATGCGTCCGGCGGTTTCCACACCAAACGCATCGGCATCATCCGCGCCCACCTCGAAGAAGACGCGGGCAAGCTGCTGCATGAACTGCCCGGCGGGGGCTACAGCGACGGCTCGCTCGTGGACCTGAACCGCTCCGGCACGCCGCTGCTGGAGATCGTCACCCAGCCGGACATGCACTCGGCCGACGAGGCGGTCGCCTTCGGCCAGACCCTGCGCGATATCTGCCGCCACCTCGGCGTCACCGAGGGCATCATGCAGAAGGGCCACATCCGCTTCGAGCCCAACATCAACGTCCACCTCGAAGACCCCGACGGCAAGCTCTACAAGACCCCCATCGTCGAGATCAAAAACCTCAACTCCTTCCGCGCGGTCCACGGCGCGATCAACCACGAATACCAGCGGCAGATCGACGAATGGCTCCAAACCAAACGCGAGATGGGCGCGGGCGCGAAGTCGACCCGCGGCTGGGACGACGTGAAGATGGTCACCTTCCTGCAGCGCGAGAAGGAAGACGCCCACGACTACCGCTACTTCCCCGACCCCGACCTCGTCGAGGTCACGACCGACGAGGCGATGCGCGAGCGCCTGCGGGCCGCGATGCCCGAGCTGCCGCTGGCGAAGCTCGACCGTTACCGCAATCAGGTCGGCCTCAGCGCGGCGGACGCGAAGCAGTTGGTCGATGAGCCGACGCTCTGCCGTTTCTATGATGCGGTGGCCGAGCGATCGGGCGAGCCGCGCCGCAGCGCCGCGCTGCTGCTGAACCAGGGCATGCAGGTGGCCAACGCGCGCGGCACGTCGATCGACCGTTGCGGCTTCACGGCGCAGCAGGCGGCGGACATCGTGAAGCTGTCGCGGGACGACAAGATCAACAACCAGGCCGTGGCCGCGCTGCTCGAACGCTGCTGCGACTGCGATGAGCCAGCCACGCAGATCGCCGAGCGCGCGGGCCTGCTGCAGGTCAGCGATGACAGCGCGCTCGAAGGCTGGGTCGATCAGGTGCTGGCGGATGAGGCGAACGCGAAGATCGTCGAGGACATCAAGGCCGGCAAGGACAAGGCCATCGGCGCGCTGCTCGGCCAGATCATGAAGCTGAGCAACGGGCAGGCGAACCCCAAGGCGGTGCGGGAGATCATTCTGGGGAAGGTGCGGGGGTGAAGCGCCGCAGATCCCGCCGAAGCTTCGCTCCCGGGGGTCGCGGCGCATCGGCGGGCTTGGGGTGGTGTCAGGGCGCGGGTGGGGTGCCGATGCGGATCAGTTCGTCGGTGGTGCGGAGGATGAACCCGCCGTCGATCGGCGCGACGCCATACACGCGCTTGATGCCCGGCAGGTGGTTGATCGCGACCTCGTTGGGCCCTTCGTCGTCCGGCCGCAGCACGTGCGTCGTGCCCTCATCGGTGAAGCAGTACACGTCGTCGCCCGCGCCGATCGGCGCGGTCCACAAGCCGTCGGTCAGTTGATGCTCCCAGAGCTTGCGCCCGGTCGCCGCCTCGACGCAGACGAGCTTGCCCTCGTAGTCGGCCATGTACAGCCGGCCCCCGTGCGCCAGCGGCGAGTGGTAGCCGATGTCGAACTCGGGCAGCCGCCACTCGATGTGTGAGCCGGTGACATCGCCCGCGCCGCCGCGGCCCACGGCCGCGGCCGACTTCTTGAACGCATCGGCGATGATCACGCGGTCCCCGGCCAGCACGGGCGTCGCGATGCCCTCCGAGCCGTCGCACGTGATCGTCCAGATCGGCTCGCAGGTCTCACCGTCCAGCTCGCCGACCTCGCCCTCGGAAGTGACCAGCAGGCGCACGCCGGCGTCGTCGCGCACCACGACCGGCGTGCTGTAGCTGGTCTTGGTGTCGCGGTCGCGCTTGAGCCGCGTCTTGCCGTCCGCGCGATCGGCCAGCAAAAGATAGCTTTGTTTGGATTGGTCGATCAGCACGACGACCGACTCATCGGTCAGCGCCAGCGACGCGGCCAAACCGAAGCCGCCCTCGGCCAGCTCGTGCTCCCGTCCCAGCGCCCGCTCCCAGCGGACCTCGCCGTCCAGATCAATCGCCGCCAGGTCGCCGGTCTCGAAGAAGACGTAGAGCCCGTCGTCCGCGACGATCGGCGTCGGGGCCGCCTTGGTCGCGTTGCCCTTGGAGGACTGGCGCACGCTCGGCGTGAAGCCCGCCCACCAGCGGTCCTCCCCGCTCGCCGCGTCGATCGCGATCGCCTGCAGGCCCTGCTTGATGTCGCCGGCATCGCTCTGCACCGCGGTGACATACACCACGCCGCGGTGGACGATCGGCGCCGACTGCCCGTGGCCCGGCAGTTTCCGCCGCCAGACGACGTTCCGCTGGGCCGACCACTCGATCGGCAGGCCCTCGGCCGCGGTCGCCGAATCGCCATCGCCACGGAAGCCGACCCAGCGATCGCCGGGCGAGACCGCCGCGGCCGACAGCGTGAGCAGGCAGGACAGAACCCAGATAAGTCGAATCATGCGACCCCCGATCCATTAGCGAATCACGCGTCGGTCACACAGCCCCGCGACGAGGGCTGGACGTTTTTGATGTACTTGTAGAGCGTGCCGCGTCTGGCCTTGAGCGGCGGGGCGGTCCAGGCGCCGCGGCGTTTGGCGAGTTCGTCATCGCTCAGGTCCACGCTGATCTCGTGCGAAGTGTCGTCGATGGTGATGATATCGCCGTCCCGCACCAGCGCGATGTTGCCGCCCTCCTGCGCTTCGGGGCAGACGTGTCCGATGATGAACCCGTGGCTGCCGCCGGAGAAACGCCCGTCGGTGATCAGGGCGACGCTGTCGATGAAACCCGCGCCGGCCAGGGCGCTGGTGGGGGTGAGCATCTCGGGCATGCCCGGCCCGCCCTTGGGGCCTTCGTAGCGGATCACGATCACGTCGCCGTGCTCGATCTTGTTCTGCTCGAGCCCGGCGAGCATGTCTTCCTCGCAGTCGTACACCTTCGCCGGCCCGCGGAATTTCAGGCCCTGCTTGCCGGTGATTTTTCCCACGGCCCCTTCCGGGGCGAGGTTGCCGCGGAGGATGGAGATGTGGCCGGTGGCTTTGAGCGGGCTTTGGATCGGGTGGATGATCTGCTGATCGGCGGGCAGGTCCGGCACGTCGGCGAGGTTTTCCGCGAGCGTCCGGCCGGTGCAGGTGAGGCACGAGCCGTCGAGCAGGCCCTCGGCCAGCAGGTATTTCATCACCGCGGGGGTGCCGCCGATCTTGTGGACATCCTCCATGACGTACTTGCCCGAGGGCTTGAGGTCGGCCAGCAGCGGGATGCGCTTCTGCACGGAGAGGAAGTCGTCGATGGTCATGGGCACCTCGACGCTGTGCGCGATCGCCAGCAGGTGCAGCACGAGGTTGGTCGAGCCGCCCATCGCCATGCACACGACCATCGCGTTCTCGAACGCGGCGCGGGTCATGATGTCGCGTGGCCTGATGTCCTTTTCCATCAGCCGCAGGATCGCTTCACCGGCCCGCACGCACTCGTCGTATTTGCCGCCGTCCTCCGCGGGGGTCGATGCGGAGTAGGGCAGGCTCATGCCCATCGCTTCGGCGGCGGCGGCCATCGTATTGGCGGTGTACATCCCGCCGCAGGCGCCCGCGCCGGGGCACGACTTGCGCACGATCGATTTGCGCTCGTCCTCGGTGATCTTTTTCGTGATCGCCTCGCCGTAGGACTGGAACGCGCTGACGATGTCGAGCACGCGGTCCTCCCCCTGCACGGTGGCGCAGCCGGGCTTGATCGTGCCGCCGTAGATCATGATGGACGGGCGGTTGAGGCGTCCCATGG
>CAZTLX010000086.1:0-15773 GCA_964614575.1 uncultured Phycisphaeraceae bacterium
CCCCCCTGCCGCCCCCCCTGCCGCCCCACCTTCCGCCAGCCCCGCCGTCCCGGCCGGCGATTCGGCACAGGTCATCTCGCATGCGACCACGCGGATACCTCGGCCCAGTTCGCCGGCCAGCCCGATCCGCGCCCCGCATGCCCGGATGATCATCGGGTCGCCTTGCTGCACCAGCTCGACCTGTCGGCCCACACACACGCCAAGCCCGGCGAGGCGGTCGATCGACGCGGGGTCCAGGTCCAAGGCCGCCACCGCCGCACAACGCCGCGGCGGCAGATCGATCAGGGCGATGGTTCGGGTCGTGTCGGTCGGCATGGCGGGGTCGGTCGGTGCGGGCGCGCAAACCACGCCCAAGCACGGAGTTTAGTGTCTGCAGAACGCTTGTGAAGGGGTACCGAAGAATTTTGCAACAGAAACTCAATATCATCTGGTATTGGATAAGTGCTGTTTTGGGCCGGTAACGGGGTTCGGAGTGACACACCCATCTCGCCAGACGGCCATCATCGCGAGCTGTAGCCGCGGAGCCGGGCCAGCCGTCGAACCTGAGCCCGGCGTCCACGCTTCGAACTTCCCCTGCCAGGCCCGCCCGGGAGGCCTCGGCAATACATCTACCCGAATCCACCCATGCCGAGCGCCGCCCCCGACTCGCTCCGGTCCAGCGGGTGCGCAACCACTACCCCGTAAAGCGACCCAATGCCCGCGCCTGCTGGAAGTCGATCACGCCTGAACGGGATTGCGCGTGGGAATTGAATCTGCCCCAAATAATTCCACCACCAGCATCCAACTCAGCCCGGCACGCAGACGCTTCACCCAACTGTCCGGCGCGACCCCGAGGTCATGCGCGGCGAGTGACTCCGAGATCGCGGTGTCGCACTCGGGGCAACGGCCTTGGTTCGCCTTGGTGCGCAGGTTGTAGCCGCAGTTGATACAGGAAAGATCGATCGAGATTCGATCCGCGTCGCCACGCGACGGTGAGCGACGCGTGAACGGATTACCCGGATCAACCATGCCGACTCACGGCGGTTGGTGGGGGAAACGGGGCAGGTGCCAGCGGAACAATCGCAGGGATCAGTATCGTGCTGCGCTGCGTGAGCGGCTTGTCGCCGGATCATCCCTGCTTCCGGTAGTGGCTGACCCACCCGAACTCGCCCTTGCCGAACTCCTGCGTCACGGCGACGGCTTCGGGTTTGAGTGACTCGATTTCGGCGGGGGTGAGCGGGCCCGGTTGCTGCTTGATGATGCGCACGGTCTGCTCCAACTGCGCGATCGAATCGAAGCCGATGACCGCGGTGTCCAGGTCCTGATGCAGGCTGTAGCGGAGGTAAGGCTCGATCGATGCGGCGTGCTGCACGCGGCCGGCACCGAAGACCTTCATCCCCAGCACCGCCATCTTGCGCTGCCGGGCGGCGGGGACGACCTCGGCGAAGTAGTCGTAGTCGTATGCCGCGTTAAACAGCCCGGCGGGGAGCAGCACCGCATCAAGCTCGACCGCTTCGAGCAGCCGCTGCATGTTGTGCTTGTACCAGTGGCCGGAGACGCCGGCGAAGCGGATCACGCCCTGATCGCGGTACTTTTCGATGGCCTGCCGCACGCTGTCTTTGGCGAGCACGCGGGCCAGGTCGTCGTCGTTGTCGATGCCGTGGATGAAGAACAGGTCGATGCGGTCGGTGCGCAGGCGTTGCAATGATTCGTCGATCTGTCGGCAGGCGCCGTCATAGTCGCGCTTGCCGGTCTTGGTGTTGATCCAGACGCCGTCGCGTCGGCCTTCGAGCGCCTTGCCGAGGCGGGCCTCGCTCTGCCCGTTGCCGTAACCCGCGGCGGTGTCGAAGGTGTTGACGCCCAGCTCGATCGCGCGGTGGACCAGGGCGATCGCGTCGTCTTCGGGGAGTTGCGTGTCCCACTTCACCCCGCCGAGGGTCAGCAGGCTGGCGTGGTGGCCGGTCGGTCCCAGGGCGCGGGTGGGCATCGGCGCGTGCAGCGGGTCCGAGGCGTCAGCGGATAGCGGAGGGTTTTGCAGGCTCGTCATGATCCTTTCTTTTCATGCGGGTGGCGTGTACGTTCACAGTGTAGCGCGTCCGTCACCGCTGTGCCGTCCGTGGCGGCGTCAGCTCGAAGACCGTCACCGTGGGGTTGACGTAATAGGGCATGCGCCGCGATGGCTGGTTCTGCCAGACGATGTTGGTTTCCGTGAACAGCCGGCGATAGTTGTCCACGGCTCGGTGGTAGGCCTCCTCACCGCCGGGCGCGGGGTTGCGGTGTTCGGTGAGGTAGCGGTCGTAGTTGAGGTTGCAGGCGATGACGTGCGTCACCCCGGCCTCGCGCAGATCATCGAGCGTGTAACGGCGGAAATCGAGGGTGCGTCGGCCCGTGCGGTGGCCCGCTTCCCGCAGCGCGCGGTAATCGACCTTGGCGTAGGCGTCGGCCACGACATATGGGCGGCCGCGCTCCGCCTCCAGGTTCTCGGCCAGCCAGCGGGCCAAGCGGTCTCGCCCGTCATCGCCAAACTGCCGCACACACGCCCAACTCGCCCACGCGCCCGGCCACAACACCAGCACCACGATGCCGCACAACACCGCGTGCGCCCGGCGTGGCGGTTGAGTGACCTCGCTCGGCCGCGCCCGCCAGACGCTGACCCACCGCAACACCTCACGCCCCAGCACCACCCAACCGACCCCGCCCAACGCCTGCACAAACACCACTGTCGGCAGGAAGTAGCGATCAAACTGCACCGCTGAACGGGTGATCAGGAAGGCATACGCCAGGGGGAACAGCAGCAGGGTCCAGTCGATCGCGTCCGGCCGCCGACCACGCAGGGCCCGCCCGATCACGAAGGCCACCACGCCTAACAGCGCCGGCCAGGTGGTCTCGTGGCGAATCACATCGACCGCGTAACGCCCGACGCCATCGGAGACCAGGCCGACGTGTTCGGTGGTCACGTGCCGCCACTCGCGGTCGAACCCGCGTCGCATCGGGTCGAAGGGGAAGACGCCCTCGAAGTTGGCGGCACAGAACACCGCAAACCCGACCGCCAACGCGAGCAGGCCGCCGATCAGACGATGCCACCAGCGTCCCATGAACGGCCCGGCCATGAACCAGAGGATGCCGGCCGCCGCGGGGACAAAGCCCACATACTTCCCCGCCGCCGCCAGCCCGCCGCCGAGCCCGAGCAGCGCGGCCGCCGCCCAGCCGCCGCATCCCCGGCGTCGCCAGGCCCACGAAAGACCCAGCATCATGACCGCGAGGCCCAGGAGCAACGCGGTGTCTTCCTTCATGTAATGGGCGCGGGTGATCAGGCCGTGGTTGAGCGCGACCATCAGCCCGGCCGCGGCCCCGGCGAGCCGGTCGTAATGCAACCCCGCCGCCAGCGCCAGCGCGCACGCCGCGAGCGCGGCAAACGCGGCTGAGACCCAGCGCCCGTTTCGCACGATGGTCTGGTGGTGATCCCGCCAGGCGTCCCGCGGTGAAAGTGCCGCGTCGAGTGTGGTTTGGTTTGGGCCGAGGATTTCGTTGAGCCCACGCGTCGCGGTAAGCAGCAGGTGCGGGTGGTTGAAGTTGAAGTCGTGCGAGAGGACCTGACGGGCCTTGGATGGTTCGTCGGGGTGGTAATCGGGCGGGAAATCCGCATGCAAGCCGTTGAGCCACATCGACAGCGTGAAGAGCGCGGCCAGCAGCACGCCGTCCAGCGCCATCCCGGCGAAACGATCTCGCCTCCCGCCGTGCTTCTGCGCCTCGATCATAAAGTACCCGCGGCTATGCCCTCTCGTTCCGCCGTGCCGATCGCTCGGCATACCTCCTCGGCGGGACCGCGCCAGGCACTCATCGTAACGGCCTTGCCCGGTGGGGTATTGCAGTTCGCGGCGTGGGGGTTAGGTGTGAGGCGACATGCGGACTGCCCGGCCGCGCCACGTGCTGGGCCGCCCGCAGGCCTTTCGCAGCAGCGCGTGCCACTGGATCGCGACCAGCACCGCCACGCCGATCGGCCGACCGATCCCGCTGAGCCACGGCTGATCGAAGCGGAACATCGTGCCCAGCGCGGTCATGGCCGTCATCAGCCAAGCCCCCCAGAGCACGACGCGTTGCCACTCGGTCGTCTCGCCCAGCAGCCCCACGGCCCACAAGGTGATCATCCCCCACGGCAGCACGAAACCGCCCAGCAGCAGGACCGTCCAGATAACGATGCCGCGCGGTGTGGCCATGCCTTCGGTGGCGTTCTTGGCAAAGCCTTGCCAGACCTGCGCGGCGTTGCGGTACATCCGGCAGGTGGCAAGATCACCGGCGTCGAATAGATCGGTCATCAGACCCGCCTGCCGAAACGCGCGGGGCAGCATCACCCCGTCGTGCATCGAGCCACGGATCGCCGCGTGCCCCCCCGCTTTCTCGTACGCCCCGCGGTCGGCCATGAACAACTGCCCGCAGCCGGTGCCGAAGCCCGGCGAACGATCACGCCGCATCATCGCGATCGGCAGGTACGCGACCAGCACGATGTTGATCAGCGGCACGACCAACTGCTCCAGCCACGTCCGCGTCTCCTGTTGCGGGAAGCCCGAGAGCAGGCCGACGCCGCGGCGGTCCATCTCATCGCACATCCGCCGCAGCGCATCGGGCGCGAGTCGGACGTCCGCATCGATCCACACCAGGCGGTCAAAGGACGCGAGCGTCGAGAGTACATGGCAGGCGTGCTGCTTGCCGCACCACCCGGCGGGCAGCGCCGGGGCCATGGCCAGCTTCACGCGACCATCGCGCACCGCCAGCTTACGCACCACCGCGGGCGTGGCGTCGGTCGATTGGTCATCGAGCACGATCACTTCAAGCTGCACCGCCCGCGACTCGAGCACGCTGGCCACCGCCCCGCCGATGGCGTGCTCCTCATCCCGCGCCGGGATCAGCACGGACACACGAGGGCGCGGGGTGCCGGCCTCGCCCGACATCGGACGCAGGCGTCGGAAGTAAAACAGGTTCCACGCGGTCATCATCGCCGGCAGCGCCGCGAGGCCGAACACGATCCAGACCAAAACACTCATCGGGGCACACCTCCGGTCCCGTGGCTGGGGTCGAAGCGCCCGCCGGTGAACCACGCCCGGCCCCGCCGCCACAGGTCATACACCCCACCGACGCCGGCATTCCCGGCATCAATCATCTCAAATCGTTCGGCCTGCTGTGCGATCGCCGCGGCCGCCAGGTCATCCATCGTGCGTTGCAGCCGCTGCGACAACAGCGCCTGCCACCCCGCGACATCCAGGCCCGCGTGCTCGGATACCTCGATCGGCTTGCCGAACGCGCACAACGCCTCGGGGTAACGTTCTTCCCAGAACGGATACTCCATCGCCAGCGGCAGGACGACCCCCTGATCAAGATGCCGCGCCAGGTGCGCAACACCCGGCCGAAAATCAACCGGACGCACGCGCGGGTCCGTGAAGTGGCCCTGAACCGTCACCCACAGCACCGCATCCGCTTCGCGCAGGATACGTCGGCCGACGCGGACGAACTGCGCCGCACCGCGCGGCGTGTCGCGCTCCACGCCGAAGAACCCCAGCTTGCGGAAGAAGCGGTACTGCTCCAGCGCGTCCGCATCGATAGGCGCATAGTGGCGACGTCCTTCGAAGTACTCCCGCACCAGCACCATCGCGAGCATCGGGTCCCACCACGAGGGGTGATTGAGGCACACGATGATCGGCTGCCCGGCCGGCACGCGCGGCCCGGAACCCCGTAGCACGCGCACAGCATGGAAATTCCGCCGCGCAAACCATGACGCGTAGCGCGTGAAGCCCGCATATAACCGCGGCGAGATGGTGGGCAGTTCGGTCATGCGTGCGTGAGCGGTGCCGTGCGGCGCGGGCGAGGGGCCGATCCAGGCTTGCGGTCGGTATCCAGTGCATCGGCCGCGATCCAGCCTGACATCATCACCATCGGCATGCCCGGCCCGGGGTGGGCAGCGCCGCCCGCGAGGTACAGTCCCTTGATGCGCTTGTTGCGGTTGGCGGGCTTGAACGCGCCCAGGAACTTGCCGTGCGACGCCAGGCCGTAGATCGCGCCGTTGAGCACGCGGTAACGATCGTGGATGTCCTGCGGCGTGAGCGCGCTTTCGTAAACGATGCGGTCTTCGATGTCCTCGAGCCCCGCGGTACGCTTGAGCTTGTCGAGGATCGTCTGGCGATATCCCCGGAAGAGTTTCCCATCCTTTGACCAGTCGTGGTGGGCGCGCAGATACGGCGTGTGGACCAGCACGTACAACGCCTCGCCGCCGTCGGGCGCAACGCCGGGCTCGGTTCGACTCGGGGCGGCCAAGTAACACGTCGGGTCGGGCGCGGGCTCGCCCCGCTGGTAGATCGCCTCAAACTCCTCGTGCGGGTCGCGCGAAAAGACGAAGTCATGGTGCGCGAGGTGGTCGTAGGCCTTGTTGAGGCCGAGGTAGAGCACGACACCGGAGCACGCGGGTTCGCGGTCATCGGGCTGGGCGAAGCCGCGGTTCGGCTCGCCGTCGATCAGCTCGTGGATCGTGCGCACCGCGTCCATATTCGAGACGACGGCCCCGGCCGCGATCTGTTCGCCGTCGGCCAGCTCGACGCCGGTGACGCGGCCGTCGTGCGTCGTGATGCGCTGGACCTGCGCCGCGGTGCGGTACGCCACGCCCAACTCGCCGCCGAGCTTCACCAGCGCCTCGGGCACCGCCCGCGTGCCGCCGATCGGGTACCACACGCCCTCATCGGTCTGCATGTGCGCGATCGAGCAGAGGATGGCCGGGCTGCCGTAGGGCGAGGAGCCGACGTACTGCACGAAGTGGTCGAGCATCTGCGCGACGCGCACGTCTTTGACGTAGCTGCGGATCGTCGAGGCGACGGATGAGCCCATGCGCATCGACAGCACATCCTTGAGCGTGGCGAGGTTGAAGGTGTTGGTCGGGTCAAACACATCACCCAGCCCGCCGACGCTGCGCCAGAAGAAGAACGCGTTGCTGATGCGATGCAACTGCTTGGAATACGCGACAAACTGCTCGTATTTCTCGCCCGTTTCGGCGCCGCCGGTGAACTGGTCGAGCGTGCGGCGCATCGCGGCCATGTCCTCGCGCAGCGCCAGCGTGCTGCCATCCTCGAAGAAGCACTTCCACTGCGGGTCGAGGCGGCGCAGGTCGAGGTAGTCGTGCATGTCGCGGCCGGCCTCGTGGAAGACGCGCTGGAGCACGGACGGCACGGTGAGGATGGTCGGCCCCATGTCGAAGCTAAATGCGCCCGAGCCGTCCGACGCCTCGCCGTGGAGCTGCGCCGCCTTGCCGCCGAGCCAGTCGTTGGCTTCGAGCAGCGTGACGCGGTGGTGGCGCGCAGCGAGGGTGGCGGCCGCGGCCAGGCCCGCCAGGCCTGAGCCGATCACGATCACCCGATCGTCGTGTGGGGAAGGATTAAGCATGATCATTGATTTTTGCCTCGACGCAGGAGAGAGTGGAACAATCGGAACCCGCCACGCAGCCGCTGACCGACGGTCGGTCCGTGCGCGGCTCGCAGGTATGCCGAAAACATGGCGCAATCCGCCTCACGCGGCGGGTCGTAGTGCGGGCGGAATGTGCCCGAGCGGGTTGATTCGCCGACCGGCCGGGTCATGGCCAGCAGGCCCTCACGCCCGCGGGTCACGCCGAAGCCCGAGTCCGCGGTACCGCCGAAGGGCAAGCGCGGGTCGGCGGTCGGCATGACCAGATCGTTGATACAGACCGACCCCGCCCGCAGCCTCGACGCGACCCGGCGCGCCTCGGCGGTGCCCCCGAACACCGACGCGCCCAGCGCATAACGCGACGCATTGGCGAGGCGCACGGCCTCGTCGCGATCCGCGGCCGCGACCAGGCAGGTGACCGGCTCGAAGACATCTTCATCCAGCATCGAGCCGTCCGCGATCAGCTTCGGCGCGGGCGACATCGACGCGAACGCCTCGGAAAGCCGGCGCTCCAGTTCGGGGGCCAGCGCCCGGTCGGCGATGATCCGGCGCGGCGCGATGCACGTCGCGCTGCGGTTAAGCCGCATCCCGAAGACGACCGCCCGCTCGACCAGCTCCAGGTCCGCATCACGCAGGACGATCATCGCATCGCAGCCCGACAGCTCGCAGGTGACCGGGGTGAGCTTGGCCGCGGCCTGTTGCAGCACCCTGCGCCCGGTCGCGGCCGAGCCGGTGAGCACGATGTGGTCCACGCCCGCCTCGATCGCGTCGGTCGCCGCCTCGACCGATTCATCAGTCACCACCAGCACGCCGCGCGGCAGCCCCGCGTCGTGCAGCAGGTCGCGCAGCCGCGTCGCGGCCGGCACCCCGTCACGCCCCGGCTTAAGCCAGACCGCGTTGCCCGCCACCAACGCCTGCAGCGCCTGCACGCCCGGCAGCATCAGCGGGTAATTCGACGGCGCAATAATCAGCACCACGCCCCAAGGCACCCGACGCACCCGCGACCGCGTCCCCATCAGCCACAGCGGCCGGCCGCGCCGCCCCACCGCGCGCGTGCGTAACGTCTGCCGCGCCGACCGCTCCAGGAAACGCGCCGCGTCGGCCAGCGGCAGCAGCTCCGCGGCCAGTGTCTCGGCGGCGTGGTCGCGCGTGGGCAACGCACGCGTGACCTGCTCTGCGATCGCCGGGCCGTGCTCGGCCAACAACGCGCGAAAACACCGGAGCACCCGAAGCCGCTCGCGCATCGGCGTCTGCGCCCACAACACTTGTGCCGCGCGCAGTTGCGCGAGCGTATCGTCGGGCCGGGCCGGGACAGCAGCCGAGGTCGGGTTGGGGACGGCGGTAGCGATCATGAGGCATTATCCCACGCGCACGGCCGCGCGGTCCATCACCGGCGCGAGTTTCGGCGGCAAGCCGTGGGCCGCGGGGAACCGGTGGGTTTCGGTGCCTTGCCCGACCCCCAGGTCGTCGAGCAGCAGCCGCGTCGAGATGCGGGCCGATTCGTAGATCACCGGCAGGCCCGATCCGGGGTGTGTCCCCCCGCCGACCAGATACGTCCCCGGCACCTCATCAAACCGATTCCGCGGCCGCAGGTGCAGCATCTGCTGGAGGTTGTGCGCCAGGTTGAACGTCGCGCCGCGGAAGACCCGCATGCCGTCGCGCCAATCATTTGGCGTGTACACCTGTTCGAAACGGATACGGTCCTCGACATCGGCGATGCCGAGCTTGGGCAGTTGATCGAGCACCGTGCGGCGGAACGCGTCGCGCTGCGACGGCCAATCGATGTTGGCGTGGTCATGGCTGACCGGTGCCAGGACGTACAGCGTGCTGTGCCCTTCGGGCGCGAGCGTGGAGTCGGTCACCGACGCGTTCTGCACGTAGAGCGACGGGTTGGCGCTGAGCGTGTGCCGCTGCTCGATGTCGCGGAGGTTGTCGGGGTAGTCGCTCGCCAAAAAAATCGTGTGGTGCGGCAGCTCGTCGTAGCGGCCCTCGAGGCCCAGGTACATCATGAACGTCGAGCAGGAATAACGCTTCTTGCTCAGCTTCTTATCGCGCCAGGCCCGGCGGTGTTGGTCCGGCACCAGACGCGTCATCGCGTCGGCGAAGTCGGCGTTGATCACCAGCGCATCGGCGCGGTGCTCGCCCGAATCGGCGACCACCCCCACCGCACGCCCGCCCTCGATCATGACCCGCTTCACCTCATCGGCAAACGAGAACCGCACGCCCATCCGCTGCGCGACGCGACGCATCGCCTCGGACACAGCGCCGCAGCCGCCGGTCGGGTGCCACACGCCGTAGTCGTATTCCAGGTAGCTGAGGATCGTGAACAGCGACGGGCAGGTGAACGGGCTCATGCCCAGGTACTTGCTCTGGAAGCTGAACGCCAGGCGGATGCGCTCGTCGCTGAAGTACCGCCGCAGGTCGCGATCGACGCTGGCCCACGGCCGGACCATCGGCAGCATCTTCATCATGTCCAGGCTCATCAGATCGCCGAGGCCGGACCATTCACGCTGGAGGATCGGCTTGAACGCCTCGAACTTCGCGCGGTTCTCCGTGATGAACCGCTGCATGTGCGGCGCGTCACGCGGCGAAAGCTTTGCCAACTGCTCCGACATGCGGGTCACGTCCGGCGTCGCGTCGATCACCGCCCGATCGCCCCACCCCCCCTCCTCAAAGATCAGGCGGTACTGCGGGTCCAGCCGCGTCATCTCCACCTCCTGATGAAGGTCGAGCCCGCAGGCGGTGAAAATCTCCTCGAGGATCGCGGGGTACAGGAAGAAGGTCGGCCCCATGTCGAAGCGGTAGCCCGCCGGCCCGCCGAGCCGATCGCTGCGCAGCGTGGAGCAGCGGCCGCCGACACGCTCGAGGCGTTCGAGGACGGTCACCTCCAGCCCGGCCTGACGCAGCAGCATCGCCGCGGCCAGACCGCCCGGACCCGCTCCGATGATTACCACACGCTTGGACATGCGAGGCATCCTTGTGCTTGATGATCGCGCGGCACGACATGGTCAACCTGCGCTACAATAGCCGCAAGTAATCCGATCCGCTGGTCTTGAAAAGGAAAGATGACGATGAGGTACACGCCGACGCTCGCCCTGGCCGTGCTCCTTGGCCTGTTGCCGCTCTCCCTCGCCGCCGCGACACCGAAGGACCAGGGCAACGCCCCGACCGAGGACGCCGCCCGCCAGGCCACCTTGCAGGGGCGGATCGATGCGGTCGAAGCCGAACTCAAAACGTCGCCCGATGACGCGTCCCTGCGCCGCGAGCAGGCGAAGCTGCTGCACCTGAAGGGCGTCGCGGGCGATACCAAGGCCACGACACGCTCGGGCAAGCTGCTGGCCGAATTGATCAAGGCCGATGACGACGACGCGACGCTGCGGGCCTACCTCGGCTCGAACCACCTGATCCGCGCGTCGCGCACCTGGGCGGTATGGAAGAAGGGTGAGCAGACCAAGGCCGGGTTGGAAATGCTCGATGACGCGGTGGCCGCCGAAGCAGAGAACATCGAGGTGCGATTCATCCGCGGGATGTCGCTGCTGGGCCTGCCGCAGTGGATGGAGCGTCGGGCGATGGCGGAGGCGGATTTGGCCTGGGTCGCCGAGCGGGCGGAGCAGGCCGTCGCCGCGGACGAGTTGGCCCCGTTCATGGCGGCGTCGGCGCTGCTGAACCACGGCCGGGTGCGGTCGGCGGCGGGCGATCCCGACGTCGCCCGCGCGGCGTGGGAACTGGCGGCCAAGCTCGCCCCCGACTCGAAGGCCGGGCAGGAAGCCCAGGCCCTGCTGGGTGACGCGACATAGCGGATTGAGGTTGGTCATCGGCGGCCTCGGTCAAAAACGTTCAAAACGTTCTTGGCCGACGATCGTAGGCCGCATGTGTTGGGTTTTTCCAATAATCCGAGAAAATCTCCCTCTCACGCCCGACGGCTCCCCCCTGCCCGCGCTCGAACTGACCATGCATATGATCTCCGCGGCCCCTCACGCGCATGAGGCGTTCGCCTCCTGCGAGCTTTGGCCTTGGATGCCTCCCCCGGCGAGACGCTCAGGTAACTTGGTCCCTCACACGATGGCGAGCGGTGCGATCCTTCATCCAATATCCAACTTCTGGCCCGATCGGGACATGGACTCGGCCGTGAGCGCCTCGGGATGGAGTGTCAACGAAACGGCCGACGCGGGGCGTCGGCCGGTATCGGAGTCGGATTGCGTGATCTGACACGGGCGGACGATCACCAGTTCTTGACATTGGTCTGAACGGTGGCCCAATCGATCTGCACGTTGGTCTGCTTGCCGCGGAAGCGGATGCCGCCGGAGAGCTTGCAGTTGCGGATGATGACGTTCTCCGCGTCGCCGCCAATGTCGATCGACAGGTGGTCGGGGTGGCCGCGGTGGATGTACCCATCGATGACGATGTTCTTCACATCCGCGGTGATGATCCCGTTGAGCACGCCGGTCTCGCTGCGCAGGTTCTTGATGACCGCCCCGTCCACCGCGGTCTTCCAGTCGATCGTGTCGCCGTGCGCCCCCGGCAACAGATTGGCGCTGTGGATCGTCACGTTCTCGATGTGCCCGGCGATGTCGCGGATGGCGTCCTCTCGGACATCGTAGAAGTCGCAGTCGATCATGGCCCCGCGCTTGGTGCCGGCGTTGGATTCGGTCGCCCATTGAAGCGAGTGGAACTCAACCCCGCGAAAGTAGTACTCGTCCCACCACTTGAACGGCTGGCCGGTGTGGGTTCCCGGATCAGCATAGAGACGGCCGCCATCGAGATAAAGCCGACCTCCACCCTGGAACCAGTCGCCCCATGTGCCGGCCATGGGCGAGGCATCGATGTTCACAAAACGGTGATCGCCGGACCAGTTGGCGAACGGCGAAAAGCTAGAGGGGGGAAGGTTGCGCAGGTCCTCCGGGATCGCGCCATCCCCCGCGGTGAGCGTGCTGACCGTAAAGAGGTAGTTGCGGGCAGCTTGACGTGCGGAGCCAAGCACGGGAATCATGATCCCAATCAGCAGCGCGATGATCGAGATCACCACCAACAGCTCGATTAGGGTGAATCCAGCCCGATGTCCCGACGGCGATGTCCGCATTATCTTAACTCCGTAAAAGGGAAGTACTAATATCCCCGAGGCAGGATTAAAGGCGGGAACGGACGTCTTAGGTCCGGTAAGTTTATAGCAGAATCCCCTACCTGCGTCAACTAAGATTTAGGGGTTTCACCGGATCATAGGCTCGCATGGACTGATGCCCCGACCGTAAGCCCAGGGACGCGCGGGCAGTGGCCAACATTGCCTCAATGTACGGTAGCGCTGCCACACGCTGCGGCTCGGGCAGCCGAGGGCCGGCTTGTATCCAGCGCCGGAGTGCCAGTGTTCAACTCCCGGATCGATCCGCAACTCGAAACGCGGTCGGCGTTCGGGGCGATACCGTCTAGTGGAGCATTCAATCGGCCACGTCGATCGGCGCTGTCCCTGCGCCCGTCGCGGTGTTGGGGAAGATGAAACGGCGGATCGCCGCGGTGGCGGCTTCGGGATGGGTGAGCAGGAAGAAATGGTCGGCGTCGAGTTCGACTAAGTCATAGCGATCGAGGTGGGCGTCGAGGGCTTGGCCGCGGAGGCGGGCGTGAGCGATATCGATGCGGTCGTCGTCTTTGCCGTTGATCATCAGCACGGGCAGCGACTTTGGGAGGGCTTTGATCTGGCTCTGCCGCGGCGTCATGGCGAGGCTGATGAGGGCGGCGTAGGCACCGGGTCGACGGCCGGCGACGCGGAAGGCGACCAGCCCGCCGTCGGCCAGCCCGAGCAGTGTTGGCCTTGCGGGCTGGAAGCCGAGGCGCGCTGTGGCGTCCTTGAGCATATCGTCGATGTAAATCGGGCTGCCCTCGGCCCATGACCCGGGCCACGCGGGGGCGAGGATGATCGCCTCGGGCAGGTGCCGGCTCAGTAGATAGATCTGGCTCCGATCGTTGGCCGCGAAGCCGTGCAGATAGAGGATGACCGGCGTGTCGGCGTCGGCTCCGGGCGGGGTCACCATCAGATACTGCCCCCCCGGCTCGCGCTGATCGTCGAAGCAGAACGGCAGGGAGGACGGGACGGTGGCCCACGCCGGGTCGTCGGCGATCAGCGCGTGGATGGCGTCGAGGCGCTCGCGCAGCGCCGCCTGCTGGGCCTCGGTGACCCGGCCGTGGGTCAGCCCGAACTCGAGGCCGAGCTTAAGCAGCGCAGGCTCGGCGGTGGAGCGCAGCAGCGGGCGGAAGCGTGCGTAGGAGCCGCGCAGGTCACGGGGTGGCTGGTAAGGCGGGGGCGAAGCGGTGGTCGGGAAGGGATGCAGGGCGACCACCGGCCCGGCATCGGCGGCGGCGTCCGGATCAGGCGCGGGTTGCGCCGACAGCGTGAGCGGCCACAACAGAATGATCAGCAAGATGGCCGGCAGGTGACGCAGGGCTCGGCCTCCATCGTGGTCAAACACGGCACCCCGCCCCCGCAACCCCACGATGCGCCGCATCACTTGCGGCTTGAGGCGCGGCGTTCGGGCAGGTCGCGTTGATTGGGTCCCTGATATACCTGCCGCGGGCGGTAGATCCGGCTGTCGCTGTCGTGGACCTCTTTGTAGTTGGCGATCCAGCCGGGCATGCGGCCGATGGCGAACATCACGGTAAACATGTTCAGCGGGATGCCCATCGCGCGCATGATGATGCCGGAGTAGAAGTCCACGTTCGGGTAGAGGTTGCGGGAGATGAAGTAGTCGTCGGAGAGGGCGGCTTCTTCGAGGCGGCGGGCGATATCGAGCAGCGGGTCGTTCACGCCGAGTTTGCCCATGACCTTGTCCGCGGCGGCCTTGAGCAGCTTGGCGCGGGGGTCGAAGTTTTTGTACACCGCGTGCCCGAAGCCGAAGAGCTTGCCCTTAGTCTGCTTGAGCGACTCGATGTATTCGTTGACATCGATGTCGGAGCGGTGGATCTCGTTGAGCTGATTGAGGACGGCGACGTTGGCCCCGCCGTGCAGCGGGCCCCACAGCGCACAGACGCCGGCGGAGCAGGAGGCGAAGAGGTTGGCCCCGCTGGAGGCGACCATCCGCACGGTGGAGGTGGAGCAGTTCTGCTCGTGGTCGGCGTGGAGGATCAGGATGAGGTTCAGCGCGTCGATCACATCTTCATCGATCTCGGCTCGCTTGTTGGGCAGCGAGAACATCATGTGCAGGAAATTGGCGCAGTAGCCCAGGTCCGGGTCGGGGTAGATGATCGGCCGACCCAGCGACGTGCGGTAAGCGGCGGCGGCGACGGTGCGGACCTTGGAGAGCAGACGGGCCGCGGCATCCTCGAAGTCGCTCTCATCTTCCATCTTGAGGAGGTTCGGGTGGTAGCACGAGAGGGTGTTGATCATCGCCGAGAGGATCGCCATCGGGTGGCCCGAGGGCGGGAAGCTCTGAAACGCCTGACGCAGCCCCTCATGGATCATCTGGTGTTCGGTGAGCTTGGCGCGGAAGCGGGTGAGCTGATCGACGTCGGGCAGCTCGCCGTAGATCAACAGCCAGGCGGTTTCGACAAAGGTGAGGCTCTGGGCGACCTGCTCGATGGGGATGCCGCGGTAGCGTAGGATGCCTTTCTCGCCGTCGATAAAGGTGATCTTGGAATCGCACGAGCCGGTGTTGCGATAGCCCTCATCAAGAGTGATGTACCCGGTCTGGGCGCGGAGGTTTGAGATGTCGATGGCGTGCTCGCCCTCCGAACCGATCACGATGGGCATTTCCAACGAGTGGTCGGGGAGTTCGAGTTTGGCTGTGCCGGCGGCCACCGCGGGTGCGTTACTCATGCTGCGCTTCTCACGTGTTCATCCAGGTTGATCAGGTCTTCTCCCATCATCTAAATCAAGTGTAGGGGGTTGTGCCCGCCAACGCCAGCGTCCCGGAGCCGCGGCCGCTTCAGGCCGCGTACCCGTCCTTGAAGCTCTTGATCGCATCCCTGAACTTGTCCGAGAGCCCCGCGGCCTTGAAGCTCTGGGCGGCGACCAATTCGTCCCGCAACGCCTTGCCCGAAGCCTTGAAGTATTCCACCAGGGCCGTGGCAAACGCGTTGACCTGATCCACCGGCAGGCTGTCGAGGTAGCCGTGGGACGCGGCGAAGATCTGGATCACCTGATCGATCACGTCCATCGGCTGGTACTGGCCCTGCTTGAGCAGCTCGACCATGCGCGCCCCGCGGTCGAGTTGGGCCTGAGTGGCCTTGTCCAGATCGGTGCCGAGTTGGGCGAAGGCTTCGAGCTCGCGGTAGGCGGCCAGGTCCAGCCGCAGCGAGCCGGCGACCTCTTTCATCGCCTTGATCTGCGCGTTGCCGCCGACGCGGGAGACGGAGATGCCGACGTTGAT
>CAZTLX010000087.1:0-15494 GCA_964614575.1 uncultured Phycisphaeraceae bacterium
CCGCCAGCGTGCTCGTCTTCACCAACGGCGCGAATCACACCGTCCGCGGCAACGGCAAAGTCGGCTTCAACACCATCAACATCGATAACGCCGGAACCATCCAGGCCGACGTGAGCAGCACCACGTTGCTCATCGATGCGGTCTCCAGCTTCACCAACACCGGTGAACTGCGAGCGACCAACACCGCGACGCTTGCCGTCAACGAAGGCTTCACCAACGCCGGCACCATCACCGCCGATACCGCCAGCCTCGTCGATGTCAATGGCACGCTGGTCAACAACGGCCTGCTGCAGGGCCGCGGCACCATCGAGGCCAGCGCGATCACGAATAACGGCACGATCGCGCCAGGCGCCTCCGCCGGATCGCTCATCCTCAACGCCGCCACCACCCTCGCGGCCTCATCCGATCTGCAACTTGAGATCGGCGGCACCACGCAGGGAACCGATTACGACCTGCTCGACGTCACCAATACCCTTGCGCTGGGCGGCGAACTCTCCGTATCGCTCATCAACAGCTTCATCCCCGACAACAGCGACGTGTTCACGATCATCACATCCAATCTGCTCAGCGGCGCTTTCACCAACGTCGCCAATGGCGGCACGCTCGCGCTCGACTCGGGCTTCGGGACCTTCACCGTCCACTACGGCACGGGCTCGGCGTTCGACCCCAACAGTGTCGTCCTCACTAACTTTGTCCCTGAGCCTACCACGCTCACCCTCCTGGGGCTGGCCGGCTTCGCCATCCTTCGGCGCGGCCGCGCAGCGGTGTAAAGCACCGTTCGACCACAAACCAACCACTGGATAACAAGCAAGACCCTCGTCGCGAGACGAGGGTCTTTTAATACAAGTATCGATACAGGAACGCTACGGCTCTGTTGCTATTCTCATACGGATTTGAGTTAAAACGCGTGCGTCAGGCATGCCGGCTGAAGCCGGCACGCCCGAGGACTATTTTGGATCAGCATGACAGGCAGGAATTCCTGTCCTACCTTTGCGGGCCGAGGTCATCGTCCTCGGGTCTCGCGGAGCCAAATTACGGAATCAGTTCGCCCAAAACACTCGCGGGGGTTGATTGTTGCAGGGTCTGAGCGTCGCGTGGTCCGGCACGTCCTGTCCCGTTTCTTTGAGGTAGCCGGTGATGGCGTCGCGGAAGGGTGTGAGGTCCATCTCGCCGGAGCGGTCGTGGTGTTCGTTCGGGTCTTCGAGGACGTTGAAGAGTTGTTCTTCGCCGGTGTGGGTGAAGCGGAGGTATTTATGGGGGCCTTGGATGGTAAAGAGGTTGGCGTGGCCGGCGGCGTATTGGCCGAAGAGTTGGTCGCGGGTGTGGAGCGTTTGGCCGTGGAGGGCGGGGGCGAGGGATTTGCTCTCGCGCTCACCCGCATACGCCTCGGGCAGGTCGAGGCCGACGACATCGAGCAAGGTCGCGGCGACGTCTTCGAGGCCGACCAGGGCGTCGCATGAGCTCGGCTGTATATCCATATTGCGGCCGGAGATGAAGAAGGGGACGTGGGCGGAGGCTTCGTAGGGCAGGGATTTTCGGAAGAGGTGGTGGTCGCCGAGCATCTCGCCGTGGTCGGAGGTGAAGACGATGAGGGTGGGTTCGTGGGCGCGGTCCGAGCCATAGAGGAAGTATCGTTCGAGGACCGCGCGGATGCGGTCGTCGATGTGGTGGATCAGGCCATAGTACCCGGCGATCGCGCGGCGGATTTCCTCGGGGTCGTAGGGGCCGACGGCCGCATCGGGCGCGACGCCGCGCGGCGCGACTGTCGGCTGGGACGGCGTCCATTCGCCGAGCGTCGGGCGCAGGTCGAGGTCCTTGTAGAAATCCCAGTAGGCCTGGGGCGGGATCAGCGGCGGGTGCGGCGCCCAGAAGGACAGGTGCAAAAACCACGGGCAGTTTGGGTCGCGGCGGCGGGTGAGGAAGTCGATGGCGCAATCAGCGGTCCATGAAGTCTGGTGATAGTTTTCCGCCAGATTGAACGGGCGGGCGATGCGGCCGTTGCCGTTGATGCCGTGGTTATTGGGTTCGCCGGGCAGGTCTTGTTGTTCGAGCCATTCGGTGTAATCGTTGATCGCCTGGTGTTGTGATTCGGGTCGGTGGTTGGGCGATTCGGAGAGGGTCAGGTGATCGAACCCGAAGCGCTTGCGTTGGGGGTGCATGTGGAACTTGCCGATCAGTTCGGTCTGGTAGCCCGCATCGCGGAGGAGCCCGGGGAGGGTGAATTCGGGGTTGAATTCGAGGCCGTCCTGATAGCGGAGCAGGCCGTGGGTCGCGGGGTGGAGGCCGGTGAGGAGGGTCCGCCGCGCGGGAATGCAGACGGGGCAGGTGGAGTAAGCGCGGGTGAAGTTGACGCCGGTGGCGACGAGATGGTCGAGGTTGGCGGTGCGGAGGGCGGAGGGCGGGTTGTTGATGCCCATCGCGTCGAAGCGCTGCTGGTCGGTGGTGATGAGCAGGAGGTTGGGACGATCGGCGGTGGCGGGGGAATTGGGCATAGCGTTTAGGATAGTGGAGAGTGCTCGCGCAGGAGATAGCCGGCGAGCCTCGCCTCGCCCGGGGATTGGGGGGTGGGGTATCTCAAAGACCCACCCGCGGAGCGGATGGGCGTTCAGCGGCCATGGCAGCGGGTTTTCGCGGGGGGCGGGGCGGGGCTACAATGCTTGGCTCGACTTGGACGAGCTAAAAAGGAAGCCCTAATGCCGCGCAAGATGACGATGACGGAGAAGATCTTTGCCGCCCACAGCCTGGACGGCCGGGCGGACGTGTCGCCGGGCGACAACGTGTGGGTGAACATCGATGTGCTGATGACGCACGACGTGTGCGGGCCGGGCACGATCGGCATCTTCAAAGAGCAGTTCGGCCCCGATGCGAAGGTGTGGGACCCGACGCGCATCCCCATCATCCCGGACCACTACATCTTCACCGCGGACGACAAGTGCCACCGCAACATCCAGATCCTGCGCGACTTCGTGAAGCAGCAGGGCATCAAGTATTACTACGACCCCGACTTCATCGACCCCACCCCCGGAAGTGGGTTCCCGAACCCCTACCGCGACCCGACGCAGACGAACTACAAGGGCGTGTGCCACAAAGCGCTGCCCGAGGAAGGGCACTGTCGGCCGGGCGAGATTTTGCTAGGCACCGACAGCCACACCTGCACCGCCGGCGCGTTCGGGCAGTTCGCCACGGGCGTGGGTAACACCGACGCGGCGTTCGCGATGGGCACCGGCAAAACCTGGATGAAGGTCCCGCCGACGATGCGCTTCGCGTTCCACGGCGAGATCCCGCCCTACCTCACCGCCAAGGATTTAATCCTCGCGGTGATCGGAGAGATCGGCTTCGCGGGCGCGACCTACCAGGCGATGTACTTCACCGGCAGCGGCATCAACAGCCTCTCGCTCGAAGACCGCATGACGCTCACGAACATGGCGATCGAGGCGGGCGGGAAGAACGGCATCTGCGATGTCGATGAGAAGACGCTCGACTACGTCCGCGCACGCTCGAACCGTCCGGACTGGAACGTGGTCGAAGAAGACGAAGGCGCAGAATACATCTTCGAGCACGAGTGGGACCTGGGCACGCTCGAGCCGTTGGTCGCCAAGCCGCACTCACCCGACAACCGAGACCTGGCGCGCAACTGCAGCGATGTGAAGCTTGACCGCGCATACATCGGCAGCTGCACCGGCGGGAAGATCACCGACATGCTGTTCGCGGCCAACATCCTGCTCGGCGAGCAGGTGAAGATCCCGACGTTCGTGGTGCCCGGCTCGACGGAAGTCCACGCGGACATGCAGCGGCTGAACCTGCTGGGCGAGCCGGTGCAAAAGACCGGCGACAAGAAGGCGACGACGTCGATCCAGCAGGCGCTGGAGGATGCGGGCTGCCTGCTGGGCCCGGCGAGCTGTGCCGCGTGCCTGGGCGGTCCCGTGGACACCTTCGGCCGCCTGAACGAGCCGATCAACTGCATCAGCACCACCAACCGCAACTTCCCCGGCCGCATGGGCCACAAGGAAGCCGGCGTCTATCTCGCGTCACCCCTGACGGCCGCGGCCTCGGCGCTGCGGGGCTACGTCACCGACCCGCGCGAATATGTCAGCGAGCCGATCACCACGGGCAGCGCGGGGTTGGTGTGAAGTATGGAGCCAGACGATTCCGGTGAGTTGCGTTTTGAGTGGGACCCGGCCAAAGGGCGCGCCAATGCGGCAAAGCATGGTGTGACATTCGATGAAGCTGCCTCTGCATTCCGTGACCCCGCCGGCCAACTCATTCCAGATATCCAGCACTCATCAATGCAGGAGGATCGCTGGGTCTTGCTGGGCCACAGCGAACGCCTGCGTTTACTGGTCGTCGTGCATGTACAGATCGAATCGATGGTCGTTCGGCTGATTAGCGCCCGACGTGCGACGCGGTCGGAAACCGCGCGGTATTTCCGCCAAATCGGCTAGAATAGAGGCGTCATGAAGAACGAATACGACTTCTCAAACGCCGCGCCGAATCCTTATGCGGAACGGCTGAAGGACAAGCCGCTCTCGACGCCGACCACACGCGGCGAGCAGCCGTCCACCGGCACGGTGCAGATTGTCCGCGACGACGACGGCCGATATCGCTGGGTGCTCAAAGCGGTCAATGGCGAGCGACTGGCCCAATCGCCGGAGGCCTACGCGTCTCTCGATCAATGCCAAAACGCGGTCGATGCGTTGGTCGAGGCGATGGCGTTCCCCGCAACTGAGATCAACGACGCGGCGTGAGGCACGACGGCGACGTCGATACCGCCACGAGCGACTCGACTGATGCCGTTCCAACCGACGACGATTCCTTTACGAGGCAATTTCACCCCAGGTCCAGCGCCAAGCGGATGCGCTTCTGCGTCTGTTCGACGCTGCCGGTGCCGTCGATGCGGACGACCAGTTCTTTGCGCTCGAACAGATCGAGCGTCGGCTTGGTTTTGGTGTTGAAATCGTGGAGGCGGGCTTCTAAGGCTTCGATGGTGTCATCGTCGCGGGCGATCAGTTGCCCGCCGCAGACATCGCAGACGCCCTCGTTCTCGGGGCGGTGGTGCATGAGGTTGTAGTCGAGGCCGCACTCGGCGCACTTGCGGCGGGACAGCGCGCGTTCGCGCGTCACCGCGTCGGGCACGTCGAGATAAATCACCGCGTCGACGTCGTAGCTTTCGAGGAAGAACTCGGCCTGGCTGGAGTTTCGCGGGAAGCCGTCGATGATGAACCCAAAGTTCCAGTCGTGCTGTTCGAGCCGACGGGTGATGATCTCCTCGACGATCTCATCCGGAACCAGTTTCCCGTCGGCCATGATGCGTTGGATGCGGGCGGCGAGCTTGGTGTGCGACTGGATGTTCCAGCGGAAGATGTCGCCCACGGAGAAGTGGGTCAGGTCGTAGGCCTCGGCCAGGAGCTTGGCCTGCGTGCCCTTGCCGCAGCCCTGCGGGCCCATGATGATGTACTTGCGCATGGTGTGGCTCTCGTCGCTTCTGTCGTAGCTCTTGGTGGGTGCGGCAGATAAAAACCCCGTGCAGTTTAGCGGTTTGCCGCCGCCGTTTGGGCGGGTGGACCTGCTAAACTACCTGCTCGGGTCCGCCCGCGTCGGCCCGCGTTTCTCGCCCGCGACACCCTCAACCCGGAAGCGCCGCCAGGGATGGCCAAAACCACTCGACCACGCTCGTTCGTCCACCTGCACCTGCACAGCATGTACTCTCTGCTGGACGGTGGCAACCGCCTCGACAAGCTCGTCGCCCGCGTCAAGGAGCTGGGCATGGAGGCGGTGGCCGTCACCGACCACGGCAACCTCTTCGGGGCCGTCGAGTTTTACACCAAGGCCAAGGCCGAGGGCATCAAGCCGATCCTCGGCATCGAGGCCTACGTCGCGCCCGACCTGAGCGGCAAGCCCTCCGACCGACTCTCGCGCGAATATACCGGCGTGTCCGACGGCGGGTTCCACCTCGTCCTGCTCGCGGAAAATAACCTCGGCTGGTCCAACCTCCTCAAGCTCTCCTCCGACTCCTACATCAGGGGCTTCTACTACAAGCCCCGCATGGACAAGACCACGCTCACCCAGTGGCACGACGGGCTGATCGCAATCAACGGGCACCTCGGCTCGTCCATCGCGCATTACCTCGTGCAGTACACGCAGACCAAGAACGAAGCCCACTTCGAGGCCGCCCGCCAGGAAGCGATCTGGCACCGCGATCTGTTCGGCACCAACGAAAAAGGCGAGCCACGCTTTTACCTGGAGCTGCAATCGCACGCCGAGAAACTTCAGGACCAGATCAACCCGCACATCGTGCAGCTCGCCCGTGAGCTGGACATCCCGCTGGTGTGCGATAACGACGCCCACTTCCTGACCGCCGACGACTGGGATGCGCACGACACGCTCTGCTGCATCTCGATGGGCAAGCTCAAGACCGAGGATAACCGACTGCGGTACCCGCGCGACTTGTATGTGAAGTCGCCCGAGGAGATGAGCAAGCGCTTCGTGCAGGAGCTCGACCTGCCCGAGGCGATCGACAACACCCGGCGGATCGCCGAGCGCTGCAACGTCGAGCTGGACTTTGGCGCGAACCACGCGCCGGTCGTAAAGATCGAGACCGACCTGCCCAAGCTGCCCGCCGATTCGGGTGAAGCGATCAAAGTCATCGAGCGGTTCTCAAAGCACTGTGAACACCCCGTTGGCAGCACCGCGTGGTACAAGGCGTTTTGCGCGACCATCCGCGTGCAGCCGTTCAACAGCGAGACCGACAGCGACTCGCCCGACGATCTGAAGCAGCAGTGCGACGGCGCGCTGCGTCTGCTGACCGAGGCCGGGGCGATCTGGCGTTATGGCACCCCCGGAAGTCAAGGCGGGGGCGTCGATGACGCGAAGCGCGCCCGCATGGAGCGCGAGCTGACCGTCCTGCGCGACAAGCTCATCAGCGCTTACTTCATGATCGTCTGGGACTTCGTCAACGAGGCCCGCCGCCGCGACATCCCCGTCAACGCCCGCGGCTCGGGCGTCGGCACCATGACCGGATACTGCCTGGGCCTGTCCAACGCCTGCCCGGTCGAGTACGGCCTGCTCTTCGAACGCTTCACCGACCCCGACCGCTCCGAATACCCCGATATCGATATCGACATGTGCCAGGACGGCCGCGGCGACCTGATCGCCTACGTCCGCGAGAAGTACGGCCACGTCGCGCAGATCATCACCTTCGGCACGCTCAAGGCCAGAGCCGCGATCCGCGACGTCGGCCGCGTCCTCGACATGCCCCTGCCCGAGGTCGACAAGGTCTGCAAGCTCATCGGCGACGGGCTGGGCACCACGCTCGAGAAAGCCCAGCAGCAGGAACCCGACCTGCGCAAGCTGCTCGAAGATTCGCCCCAGCACCGCACGATGTACGACACCGCCCGTCGGCTCGAAGGGCTCGCGCGGCACGCGGGCGTTCATGCCGCGGGCGTCATCGTCGCCACCCAGCCGCTGGACAACATCGTCCCGCTCTACCAGCCGCCCGGCACCGAACAGATCGTGACGCAGTGGGACGGGCCGACGTGCGAGAAGGTCGGCCTGCTGAAGATGGACTTCCTGGGCCTGCGCACGCTCTCCATCATCGAACGCGCCAAGCTGCTCATCCGACAAACGCTGGACGAGCAGACGATCCGCGAGACGATCTCGCGCGATGTTCAACCGACTGAACAATCGAAAATCACAACCGATCCGTTGGACCTCGACCGCCTCACCTACGACGACCCGCGGGTGTTCGAGCTGTTTGCCCGCGGCGAAACGGCCGGCGTGTTCCAGTTCGAGTCCGGCGGGATGCGCAACCTGCTCATGGCGATGAAGCCCGACCGGCTCGAAGACCTCATCGCCGCCAACGCCCTCTACCGCCCCGGGCCGATGGAGCTGATCCCCAATTACAACAACCGCAAGCACGGCCGCGAGCAGGTCCCGCAGATGCACGCCATCGTCGATCGGCTGACCGCCGAGACGCACGGCATCATGGTGTACCAAGAGCAGGTCATGCAGGTGCTCAATGAGCTGGGCGGCATCCCGCTCCGCGAAGCCTACTCCATTATCAAGGCGATCTCGAAGAAGAAAGAAAAAACCATCAACGCCGCCCGCGCCGACTTCGTCAAGGGTGCCGACACCCACGGCGTCTCGGGCAGGCAGGCCAACGAACTCTTCGACCTCATCCTCAAGTTCGCGGGCTACGGCTTCAACAAGTCGCACTCCACCGGTTACGCGATCATCGCCTACCAGACCGCGTACCTCAAGACCTACTTCCCCGTTCAGTACATGGCGGCGCTGCTGACCTACGAATCGGTCTCCACCGACAAGGTCGTCGAGTACATGGACGAGTGCGCCCACGTGCTCCGCCCCGCCGCGCCCGGACGAGAACCGCAACGGGGTATCGAGGTCAAGCCGCCCGATATCAACCAGTCCGACGTCGGCTTCACCGTGGTGTACCGCGACGATGAGCCCCGCGACGCGGCGCACGGGCACATCCGCTTCGGATTATCTGCCGTCAAAGGCGTCGGCGAGAAGGCCATCCTCACGATCCGCGCCGAGCGCGACAAAAACGGCCCGTACAAAGGCCTCTACGACTTCTGCGAACGTGTCGATCTGCGCGCGGTCAACCGCAGCACCACCGAGGCGCTGATCAAGTGCGGCGCGTTCGACACGGTCCACGGCATCGAGGCCCGGGCCGCGCTGTGCGAAGCGCTCGAGACCGCCATCAAGGTCGGCCAACGCGCCGCCGCCGATAAAGCCTCCGGCCAGATGTCGATCTTCGGCGGCGCCGCGCCCACCAACGCCCGTCCTGAGCGCAGCGAAGGGCGGGATCCAACCAACCAGGAACCCACCCTCCCCGCCACTTCCCCCTGGTCCAAAAAACAACTCCTCGACCACGAAAAAGAAGTGCTGGGCCTCTACGCCTCAAGCCACCCCCTGCACGACCACAAGGCCGAGCTCGACCGTTACAGCACCATCACCATCCCGCAGATCAAGGAAAACGGCCTGCCCGCGGGCGTGAAGGTGATCGTCGGCGGGATGCTCAGCCGCGTCCGCCCCACCATCGTCAAGCGCGGCCGGTCGCAGGGCCAGAAGATGGCCCACCTCACCCTCGAAGACAGCGCCAGCAACAAGATCGACGCGACCGTCTTTTCCGACGTCTTCGCGTCGCACTACCTGCACCTGGAACAGGACCGCGTGGTGTTTTTAGAAGGCAAGATCGATCGCGGCCGCGAGGAGCCGGGCCTGCTGGTCGATCGCGTCATCCCCATCGAGCAGGCCGTGGAACGCCTCACCCGCACGCTGCGCATCATCGTCCATGACCACGGCGAACCGGGCCGGCACAACGGCGCGTCCAAGGAACAGTTCGGCCGTCTGCGCGAATTGCTGCGCCAATCCGCGATGCGCAACAACGGCAATGGCTCTTCCGGGGGCGGGGGGAATGCGGAGGTTGTGCTCGAACTGCACCAGGCCGGCAAGGTTGTCGCCCTTAAGCTCAACGGCAGCCGCGTCCCGGTCGATCCCGACCTCGTCGCCTCGATCCAGACCGTGATGAGCAACCTCGACGACCGCACCGCCCGCTGCCAGTTGCTTGGCCCGCCCAAACTCAGCACCGACGACATCGCCCAGGCCACCCAATACCAACCCCCCCGCCGCGAACTGGCGTTCAGCATGCAGGACGACGGCGGCGAGTCGATTGATCGGTATTGAGCCATCGTCCCTGTTTAGCGGGCGGCACGGAGTGCCCCGCATGTGAACTGCGATATCCGAATCCTAAATCCGAAAAAATGAGGAATCTCGAATGTTGAAATGGTCGGCACGATTTATTTCATGATTGATGATTCTTTCGCATTTCGAAGTTGAGATTTCGGGTTTCACCACGGGGCGCTCCGTGGCGCTCGTTAAATAGTCCGCACAACCGGATAATTTGCGTTGCTTTGGTTTCGGCACGGTGCTATCTTCATTAGTTCATGGCCACCCTCTAATGCACAACCCGGTCTGATGCCGTGCCTTCCCCGAATCGGGGCGGTGACGGTGGTGGCTGCGCTCGCGGCCATTGCTCAGCGCCGGGTTGGTCCCGCTTGAATCGATGAGTTCCTGTTGTATCCCCCCCGCGGCGGTCGGCGTGCGCCGGCCCTTGATGTCGCCGCGGCAAGCGAGACACGCTTATGCCATCGCATCGCAACCACCGTCCACAGACCGACGGCTTCACCTGCATCCGTTGTCGGCAGTTCGTCGAGCAGCGCGCGGCCGGGACGCGCCATCGAAACCACTGCCCCTATTGCCTCTGGTCCCGTCACCTCGACGAGCAGCCCGGCGATCGGCGGTCGCCTTGCCGCGCACCGATGGAGCCGATCGGCATCGAGGTGCGCGAGGATGGCGAGTGGGCAATCCTCTACCGCTGCACCGGCTGCAAGCTGATCAACGCCAACCGCATCGCGGGCGACGATCGCGAGTTGGCGCTGCTGCAGCTCGCGCTGCGCCCGCTGGCAAGGCCCCCGTTCCCGCTCGACGCCTTGCCGGTGCCGGGGCGGTGGTGACGCGATCGATCCGTATTGAGCGCCGCGAGTGCTCAATGTTTAGCGGGCGGCACGGAGTGCCCCGGTTCTGGAAACCTGAAGGCCCAAATCCGAAAGAATGGCGAATGAGAAACTTTCAAACAATCGGTGTGTGTTGATTCGGTATTCGTGATTTTTTCGGATTTCGCGCTTCGGGTTTCGGCACTCACAAGAGGGGCGCTGCGTGCCGCCCGCAAAACGGCGGTCAGGCATCCGCATCCACCCGCACCACCGCGGTGCGGTCTTTGTTGTAGATGTAGAGCTTGCCGGCTTCCTCGCCGCCGTCTTTTTTGCAGAGCTTGTGGCTGCCGTCGCAATGGGGGAGGTTCTGAGACAGGCCGCAGGCGCAGACCCAGACCGATTTTTCCTGCGGCGGGACTTCGATCGGGCCGGTGGCGTCGTGGCGGATCAGGCGGGCCATGGGGGCTCCTTGGCAATGACGAATGACGAAATCAGAATGACGAATGATATGGCAGGTTGCAGGCGTGGGTCATCTCTGACATTCGTCATTCGGGATTCGTCATTCGGGCTTTTCCATGCGGGCACTTCGTGCCACCCGCTAAACGGTCAAGATATCCGTCTCGCCCTCGGACTTGGCGATCGTCACCGCTCCGACGCTGTCGCTGAAGATGTTCACGGCGGTGCGGCACATGTCCAGCGGGCGGTCGAACACAAACAGCAGGCCGAGGCCGCCGGTGAGCAGCACACCCTCGGGCAATGCCCCCGCGGGCAGTTGGTTCTGCACCGCCTGGAGGATGACGATGATCGCGACCAGCGACGCGGCGGGGACGCCCGCGACGCCGACGCTGGTCAGCAGCGCCACGACGACGATCATGAATTGTTGGCCGAGGGTCAGGTCGATGCCGAACGCCTGGCAGATGAAGATCGCCGCGACGCATTCGTAGAGCGCGGTGCCGTCCATGTTGACCGTTGCGCCCAGCGGGAGGGTGAAGCTGGCGATGCGGTTGGACACGCCGGCGCGGTCTTCGACGCATTCCATGGTCAGCGGCAGCGTCGCGCTGCTCGACGCGGTGCTGAACGCCGTCATCAGCGCCGGGGCCATGGCTTTGTAATGCCGCAGCGGATTCACGCGGGCGATGAAGCAGAGGATCAGCGGCAGGACGATGAGGAAGTGGATCGCCAGCGCCCCCAGCGCGACCGCGGCAAACTTCACGATCCCCCCGAGGAAATCGGCGAAGCGATCATCGGGCGCGAGCTTGGCGTATTGCTCGGCCACGGTGGCGGCCAGCAACCCCAGCACGCCGATCGGCGCGAGCGCGAGCACCAGATCGGTGATCTTGAGCGTGATGTCATAGACGCCCTGGACAAAACCGACGAGGATGCCTTGTGATGGGTGGGTGTACCGGGCGAGGAAGTAGCCGATGATCAGCGAGACGACGATGAGCCCGAGCAGGCTGCCGTCGGCCGCGGCGGCGACGAGGTTGGGCGGGACCATCTCGCGGAAGACATCGAGGAAGTCGGTGCCGGTCTTGCCCCCGGCCTTGGCTTCGACCTGCGCCTGCGCATCGGCGAACGCGCTGAGGTCGCGGCCCTGCAGGATACCCACGACGCTGCCATCCTCACTGCCCGACGCCGAGCCGGGGGCTGTTGCGGGAGATGTTCCGGGGGCCACGATATTGACCAGCGTCAGCCCGATGAGGATGGCGACCAGCGAGGTGCAGGCGTAGTAGCCCAGTGTCTTGCCGCCGAGCCGGCCAAAGCCCTTGCCCGAGCCGATGTTGACGACCGCAAGGATGATCGAGCTGGTGACGATCGGCACGATGATGAGCTTGAGTCCGTTGATGAACATGTCGCCGATCAGGTCGGCGATGAGGTAGAGCCAGCGCGTGACCAGTGCTTGCCACGTGGTGAGTTGATCGGCCTCGGCCAGGGTTAGCGCGCCGGTGACCACGGCCGCGGCTTGGCGCTTATCGCCGAGCGTCTGTGTCGCCACCGCCAGCGCGGTGCTGCCCGAGAGATAGCCTAGCGCCGCACCGATCACAAGCCCCAGCAGGATCTGCCAGTGCAACGGCCAGCGCCAGACGGTGAGGATCGATACGGGCTTGCGATCGGCAGGTTCGGCCATGCGGGACTCCGACAGGCGAAAGGGATGTCCGGAAACTAATGGCGGACCGCCTGAGCGTCAACCGGGCAGCGCGCGTTCGACAGCCAAACGTCCCTAGCGGGTCACGCGGGATCGTGGGTTTACCTCTCATCAGATGCTCACGGTTGGCGGTGCGCATGCGCTCCAACACGTCTCGATAATGGACTTCGTCGGCGAGGTTGCGTGCGTTGTGCGGGTCGGCCTGGCAGTCGTAAAGCTCCTCCGTAGGCTTGACATTCCAGAATCGGGCTTGAACAGCATCGCACTGTTGTCAGGCCTTACGCGGTTTGGGTGCGGACTTCGACCACGCCCGCGATCAGGCCGCGACGCCACGTCGGCCCGACACGGTGGCGCACTACCCCACGGCGTTGTTCCGCGAAGAGGGAAGCTTCCGTGGGGTCTGCACCGCAAAGGCCACGCTCTGCACCGCCAGCATCGCCGGTGCATCAGTTCACACGAAACCTCCACGTGATGGCGGTGGATGCGCAGGTCAGCCTGCCGGGGGTGACGGTGCGGGGATAGCCGTCCCACCCGCCGGTGCAGACATCCGCACCGCGTCTTGCTCGAAGCGGTCGACTTGCTCGGTGACGATCGGTTCGCGTGGGTCGTCGTTCGTGCGGTGCAGTCGGACATCCTGCAAACGCAGGTGCCGTACCCGCCGGGCGTAGAAGCCCCACGCCGGGAGCGGGCGGCATCCGTGGCGTGGCTCGGTGACCGCGAAGCCCTCGCCGATCGCCTCGTTCGGATAAGCGAACTCGACATCCATGTCCGAGATCGTCGCCGAGCCGATCGGTTGCTCGGCCCAGCTCTCGACCGAGCACGCGGCGTGGTAAACACCCGTCGCCGAGACGCGGCTCACATGCACGCGTCCGATTGAGCTGCTCGGCTTGACGAAGATCATCAGCGGGCACTGCACCTGAGACATGGCGATGTTGCTGATGCGGATATCGTCGAGCTCGCCGGGCATGGCGGACCACGCGCTGGGCTGGAGCGTGATGCCGATGAGCGTGTTGTGGCGGCTTTGGGTGATGTGCGGGTAGCGGCCCGGGCCGTGGATCAGGCACCGGTCGATGGTCATGCGTCGGGCCGGGCCGATCCAGCGGATGCCGTTGCACGAGCTGTTGAGGATGCAGTTGTGGATCAGCAGGTCATCGACCCAGGTGCCGGCGACGGCGTCGTCGCCGGTGAAGAAGCGGCAGCCGGTGACGTTGACGCGCCGGCAGGAGCGCTCGGCAGAGCCGCGGATGTGGAAGCCGTCCCACCCGCCCAGCGCGGTGACGTTATGGATGTCCACATCGTCGGACTGCCAGGCGAGGATGGCGTAGTTGGCCGAGTCGAGGATCGTCACATCGCGCACGGCGAAGCGTCGACAGTTGACGGGGAAGATGGTATGCGGGCCGCGCTGCTTTTCTTCGCCTTGCGGGTCGAACACCTTGCTGCCGTCGATCGTGCCGGGGCCGATGACCGCCGCGTCCTCGACGCCGTCCGCGCGGATCAGCGAGCGGAGCCAGCGGTTCTTGCTGCCGCCGGCGTCGTAGTCGGGGTACGCCTCGGGGTCGTCGATCCCTTTGAGCACCGCGCCGGCGTCGAGGAACAGCGTGACGCCGCTGCGCAGGTGCAGCGTGGCGCTGCGGAACACGCCCGGCGCGAGGCGCACCTGCCCGCGGCCGGCACCGGCGTTGACCGCCTCGGCGCAGGCGTCGATGGCGCGTTGCAGGGATTGGGTGTCGTCGGTCGCGCCGTCGCCGACGGTGCCGTGGTCGTGGGGGTGGATGAGGTTGGGCATGATGGGTCAGGTGGGTCAGGTTGTAGTCATCAGCTCGGCGAGCAGGGCCTGGAAGGTGGGCAGGTGCTGGGCGTAGGCGGGGTCATCGATGACGCTTTGATGCTCGCCGGGATCGCGGCCGTGGTCGTAGAGTTCGCGGGCGCGGACCTGGCCGGTGGGCTGGTCGCGCCACTCGGCACAACGGAAGCGGTCGGTTCGGGCGGTTGAAGTGTCCGCACGCATTTTGGGATAACGGCACTACGACTTTAGTCACCACCATCGCGTCATGGGAATAGTGGCGAATCGGACCCCGCGCTGCCCGGCACCAGCGGCGCGTCCTCGGCGGGAAGCGATCGGCGATGGGCGGCGATTACGTCGGTGTAGGCCTTGTCATAGGCCAGGTTGCGCCATTCATACGGGTCTTGGTCGTGGTCGTAGAGTTCTTCGGAGCCGTCCGCGTAACGGATGTAGCGGTAGCGTCGTGACCGCACGCCGTGGTTGCCCGGCCCGAAGGTGCAGACGGTCGCCGCGCGCCAGTCGGTGGTCTGCGGGTCGGTAAGAAGCGGGGCGAGGCTGTCGCCATCGAGCCCTTCGCGTGAGGGGAGGCCGGCGAGTTCGGTCAGTGTCGGGTACAGGTCGATGGTGCCGGTGGGCTGGTCCGTGCGGCCGGGCCTGATGCCCGGGCCGGCGAGGATCATCGGCACGCGTGTCGATTCTTCCCAGAGCGATCGCTTGCCCCAGCGCCGGTGCTCGCCGAGGTGGAAGCCGTGGTCGGCCCAGAAAACCACGAGGGTCTGCGCGGCGTGCGGGCTATGCGCGAGGGCGTCGAGCACCTTGCCGATCTGATGATCGACATAACTGACGCTGGCCAGATACGACCGCACCGCGTGCTCCCACTGGCCGAGTTCGAGCACGTCCGCGTGCCGTGGGGCCACCGCCGCGTGCGTCAGCTTCATGGCATAGTCAGACACATCATCGCGATCCGCAGGACCGACCTCGGGCATCGTCGTTTTGCCCTCGGGGTACGCCTCGAACCACTTCGGCGGCGCATACATCGGCACGTGCGGCCGGAAGA
>CAZTLX010000088.1:0-15487 GCA_964614575.1 uncultured Phycisphaeraceae bacterium
GCGCAGGCCGTCGGTCAGCAGCGCCGGGTCGAACGCCCCGCCGGTCGTGCCGAAGCGCTTGCTATCGACTTCGAGCGCCGCCATCTGGTCTTCATAGACCATCTTGCTGTCAAACAGCAGCCGTCCGATCAGGGTGGACTTGCCGTCATCCACGCTGCCGCAGGTCAAGAAGCGCAGCATCTCCTTGCGCTCGTGCTGCGCGAGGTAGGCGTGGATGTCGGTGGCGATGAGTTCGGATTGATGGGACATAGCGCTTCGCTTAATGACGAATGAAGAAACCAGAATGACGAAATGGTCGGGCTGCCGGGTGAGCGGGTTCTGAGCTTCGTCATTCGGGTTTGGTCATTCGTAATTCCTCAGTAATATCCTTGCCGTTTCTTCTCTTCCATGCTGGCCCCCGGGTCCTTGTCAATGACACGGCCCTCGCGCTCGGAGCGCGTGGCCAGCAGCATCTCCTGGATGATCTCCGGCAGGGTCCGGGCCTTGCTGACCGTCGCGCCCGACAGCGGGTAGTCGCCCAGCGTGCGGAAGCGCACCCACTCCTTCTGCGCGGTCTTGCGCAGCTCCGCGGGCATGCGGTCGTCGTCCACCGCGATCAGGTTCCCCTCGAACCGCACCACCTCGCGCTGCTCGGCGAAGTAGATCGGCACGATCGGGATGTTCTCCAGATGGATGTACTGCCAGATGTCCAGCTCGGTCCAGTTGGAGAGCGGGAACGCGCGGATCTGCTCGCCCTTGTGGACCATGCCGTTGTACAGGTTCCACAACTCGGGGCGCTGGTTCTTGGGGTCCCACTGGTGGCTGCTGTCGCGGAAGGAATAGACGCGTTCCTTGGCGCGGGACTTTTCCTCGTCGCGCCGCCCGCCGCCGAACGCCGCGTCAAACTTGTACTTATCCAGCGCCTGGCGCAGCGCGCCGAGGTTCATCACATCCGTAAACGTCTTGGAGCCGTGCTTGAACGGGTCGATGCCTTGCTTGAGGCCTTCCTCGTTGATGTACACCAGGCACTCCATGCCCAGCTCGCCGACGATGTATTGGTCGCGGAAGGTGTACATCGACTGGAAGTTCCAGGTGGTATCAACCTGCAACAGCGGGAACGGCGGCTTGGCGGGGTAGAACGCCTTGCGCGCCAGGTGCAGCATCACGCACGAGTCTTTGCCGATCGAGAAGAGCATGACCGGGTTGTCGAACTCGGCGACGACCTCGCGGATGATGTGGATCGACTCGGCCTCAAGCTGCTTGAGGTGGGTCAGGGTGTGCGGGAGCACGGTCTGCGCGTGGGACACGGTCGGGGTGGGCATCATCTACTCGAACTGGGCTGCGGGGGTCTAACCTCCATCGGTCCGCCTTGGTCCCGGCTTCGGCGAGCCTCGCATGATAGTGGACATCCCCCGGCGGGGGAACCGGATCGCCCCGGCCGCGTCTAGAGGACCGGGCCGATAAGATCCGGCCTGCCACCATACCCCGGAGCCACCCCATGAAACGACCGCTCACCTTCACCCTGCTGGCCCTGGCCGCCACCGCGACCGCCCTGGCCGCGGACAACCTCAAGGCCTACCCCCCGGCCGAAGACGGCATGACCCGCTACGTCTTGAATCTGCCGGAAACGGAAGACGAGTCGCGGCTTAAGGTCGAGCTGATCGTCGGCAAGACGGTCACCACCGACGCGGTCAACCGCTACTTCTTCGGCGGTCAGATCAAGGCATCCACCGTCGAGGGCTGGGGCTTCCCGCGCTACGACGTGGACAAGCTCGGGCCGATGGCGGGCACGCTCATGGCTCCCGATCCCAACGCCCCGCAGGTCGAGCGGTTCATCACGCTCGGCGGCGAGCCATACCTCATCCGCTACAACAGCAAGCTGCCCGTGGTGATCTACCTCCCCGAAGACGCCGAGGTGCGCTACCGCATCTGGCGTGCCCCGGCGGAGACCGAGCCGATGCAGCGGGGGTAAGACACGCCGGCTTGCCGCGGCTTTACGGCGAGGAAACCGCTTCGCCGCGGACGATGTACGCCACCCCGCCCGCGCCGAACCAGGCGCGGGCCAGTTCGTCCTTGTGGTAGACCACGCCGTTGCCGCGCTCGGCGTCCGATGCGTCATTGACGATCGCGTCGCCGGCATCGGTCAACCCGCGGATGACGATGAGGTGCCCGTCGGTTGAATCCATCACGTTGGAGGGGAACTCACCCGAGCCGAAGCGGATCGACGCGACCACCGGCTGGCCCGCGGCGATGTAACGTTCCAACTGTGCCCACGCCCGCACCCGCGTCAACTCCGCCTCCAAACCGTTCGCCCCCGCCCACGCAATCGCCCGGCCCCAGTTGCCGAACAGCTCGTGCTCCGGGTCATACACGCCCGCGATATGCTCGGTCAGCGGCCGCTCGACGCCGCGAAACGCCAGCACCATCGCCATGCACGTCGGTGAGCAGATGTCGCTCCACATCGGCTCGGGCCCGTCACGCTGCGGGATGAACGGCACCGGCAGGTCACGCGCCCAGCCGCTCGCCCGAGCCCGCGGCGGATCGAGCCGCGCACGCTCCGTTTCATCATCGACCCGTCCTGACACCACCGCCGTGACCCGCCCTGCCGTCGGCCGATCCGTCGTCGCAAACCCGAACCGCTGCAGATCAACCCGCAACGCGAACGCATCCGCCGGGCGATCCAGCTCCAACACATCGATCGCCACGCGCCCGCGGTCGAACGCCGTCGTGTCCTTCCCCGCATCGGTCGTGCGGCCCCACGAGCCGAGATACAACCAAGGCGACCAGACCCCATCGCCCGCATCGCGTGCCCGCACGAAGAGCGCCGCGCCACTCTCCTGCGACACCGCCAGGTTCCACGACGGCAACAACTCGGTGAAGGGCAGGTCGGTTTCGATGGTCGCGCTGGTCCACGAGCCGCGCACGGGGTATGTCTGCGGTGCGTCATCCGCGATCATCAACCGCCCCGCCGACACCACGGCCGTGTGCGCATGCGTGCCAGCGTCCCAGTCGTCGGCCCCATCAAAGACATGCGTGCGATCGACCCACCCCCGCGGGTTGTCCAACCACGCCGCGGCCGGCAGTTGGCTGGGCCTGGTTTCGCCGTCGCAAGCGACCAGCAGGAGCAGGCCAAGCAGATGGATAAGCGGAACACGCATGAGGCCACGATGAGTTTGAGCCATGCAACGGGCGCAACAGGCATTAACGGAAAATCGTGTACGCCCCCGCCGCTTCATGCGTGACGCCGGTGGCGGCGTCGGTCAGGGTGACGCGGGCGGCGATGGTCGATGAGCCGGTGGGCGCGGTGTCCAGCGGCAGCTCGAAGGTGTAGTGCGTGCCGGTGAAGCCGCTGCGGTAGTGGGCACGCAGTTGCTCGGCGTCGTAACGCTTGCCCACCAGCGTGGTCGGCTCGTCCTCCCCGTCGCCGAGCAGCACCAGCTTTGCTTCGGCCTTGCCTTCGATGGGCAGCGTGCGGCCGTGCTGATCGAGGGTCTTGAGGTAGAGGCGCACCACATCATCACGGCCGTCACCATCGGTATCGACCGGGCCGCAGTAGCGGTCCAACGCGACGGTCGTGAGCCGCGGGGCCGCGATGCCCGGCAGCGGGCGTGCCCCGTCTAACTGTTCGCGCACGGTCGTGAGCTCGGCGTCCTTGCGGGCCAACGCCGCTTCGAGCGATTGCACCGACTCCTGCAGCACGAAGTTCTGCTCGCGCAGGCGGTCGTTTTCGTTGGTGAAGTTGCGCGGGCCGCGGCAGGCGGGCAGCGTCAACAACGCGGCGGTCAGAATGATCAGGGGATATGCTCGCGCCAACTTCACGCCGCCCTTTTCGCGTTTAGCGGGTGACACGCAGTGTCCCTGCCTTGGGGAATCGGAACATCATGGCGTAGCCCTTCGTGACACCCGCTAAACATCCGGCTCGCCACGGGAACGATCAATCATCATCGCTCTCCCCGCTGCCGCCGGCCAGCGAGTCGGGGATGTGCTGGAGCACCTGGTCGGCGCAGCCGTAGGACACCGACTCTTCGGCGTCGAGCCACTTGTCGCGTTCGCAGTCGCGGGTGATGGTGGCGGTGTCTTTGCCGGTGTGATGGCTCATCAGCTTGTAAAGCCGCTCGCGCGTGCGGAGCATTTCTTTGGCCTGGATGGACAGGTCGGTCGCCTGGCCCTGCATGACCCCGCCCATCAGCGGCTGGTGCAGCAGCACCCGGCCGTTGGGCAGCATAAAGCGCTTGCCCTTTTCCCCGGCCATGAACAGCACCGCGCCCATGCTCGCCGCCACACCGATACAGAAGGTCTGCACCTTCGGGCGGATGAACTGCATCGTGTCATACACGCCCAGCCCCGCCGAGACCGATCCGCCCGGTGAGTTGATGTAGAAGTGGATATCCGAATCCGGGTCTTCGTTCGATAAAAACAGCAACTGGGCGATGATGAGGTTGGCCGTCTCATCGGTCACCGCACCGCCGAGAAAGATGATCCGGTCTTTGAGCAGGCGGGAGTAGATGTCGTAGGCCCGCTCGCCGCGGCCGGTCTTCTCGATCACCATCGGGATCAATGTGGACATATCTGCGATTCCTTGCGTAAGGTCACTCATGCCCGGCTCCCGGCGTCGTGCGGCCGTGCTGCCAACGCCGCGGGTGGGAACCGGCTAAGCCCCGGATTGTATCGCTGCGGCGCACGCACGGCGAACCGCCGCCCGCAGCCCGCCAAGCGTGATCCCTCGCAAATCGAACCGGGGGCGAACCGGGGGCGGGACGTCGGCGGGTTCGCGGGTCGGTTCCCAGGCAAAACCCCGGCCCCGGTCGCGGTGTGAGCGCGTGAGGGTGACCCCTTCACCCAAACGAAAAACCTCGGCCGCGACCGAGGCCTTTTCATGCTCGATGCAAGCGCACCTGCGCGGGTGATACGGGGACCTTCAAATCTCACCCGCATGATCATGCCCGGCGTGCGGCAGCGGCTGCGCGATGCGCATCACGTGGCCGTCGATATCCTTCACGAGCATCTCGCGCATGCCCCACGGCTCATCGCGCGGCTCCTGCATCACCTCCGCGCCGGTCTTGCGGTAGTTGCGGTGCAGCGCGTCGATGTTCGCGACGTGGTAGAACGTCCACACGCCCGCCCCGCCCTGCCCGCCTTCACAGAGAAACACCGTCACCGCGCCGTTGGTCACGGAGGCAAAGGTCTTGTCCGCCTCGTCGGCGGGCCAGTCCCAGTCGGCCTTGAACCCGAGCACCTGCGTGTAGTGCGCGATGCTCTTCTCCACGCTCGACACATTGAGGATGGGGATGACGCGGCCGAATTGTGTGGGGTTGACCGCCGGCGGCGCGGCGTGCGGGTGGGGGTGATCGCCGTGGCCGCGGGTGAGGGTGGGCATCGACACCGCCACCAGCGTGATGGCCGCCAGCAGCAGGCACGGGGTACGCGTCATCGGAACACTCCTGGGGTTGGGTTGTCATCCGGGAACCGGCCGTCCGCCGGTCGTCACCATGCCGCAACAGGCTAGCCGATCGACGCCGAGGCGTCGCCTGTCTTCCGATGGTTTTCGCGCTATAATCGGGACCCACGAATGAAGCGATCAGGTTCCCCCATGACCAAGCTCACCGCGATCTGGGCCGCCGCCGTGCTGGCCACGCTGTGCGGATGCGATGAACAGCCGCAGCCGCGGACTTATCAAGCGCCGGTCGAGTCGCGGCCGGCGATCCTCAGTGAGTCACCGCCCGATGCGGCCGGGCAAACCCCCGCCGCACCCGAGGCGGGCGTCTCGGCCGAGGCCTTGGCGTGGACGCTGCCCGACGCGTGGCGCGAACAGCCCGGCGACTCGCCGATGCGGCACGCAACGCTTTACTCCGGCGACCCCGCGGCCGAGGACACATTGACCGTCACCGTCTCCCGCTTTGCCGGGGACATCGGCGGGCTGCTGGCCAACGTCAACCGCTGGCGGCGGCAGGTGGGGCTTGAGCCGGTCGATGCCGAGCGGGTGATGCAGGATATCGAGCCGATCGAGGATAGCGTTGTGCCCTGCCTGATGATTGACCTGACCGGCGAGGCGTCCGCGCCGGCCATGCCCGGCATGCCCGCACCCGAGGGGCCGAGCGAAGGCCCGGTGCGCCTGATCGTCGCGTGGTTCAGCGACGGCACGCACCACTGGTTCTTCAAAGCGGTCGCCACCCCCGAGGTGATGGAGCAGCACGCCGCGGCGTTCGCCCAACTCATCGCCTCGGTCCAGCCGGCCCCCGCCACTTCCCAAACCGAATCCGAAGCAGAACCCGCCAGCCCGGCCGTGTCGCCGGAGGACGGCGATGCCTGAGTCGCTTCGGAAACTCATCGCCCCCCTCGCGTCGCTGCGCCTCACCGTCGTCGTGCTCGCGCTGCTCATCCTGCTGATCTTCTTCGGCACGTGGGCCCAGCGCACCCGCGGCATCTGGTGGGTCATGGATGAATACTTCACGAGCTGGGGCCTGTGGGTGCCGTTCGACATCTTCGCGCCCGCCGCCAAAACCATCCCCGGCTCGATCCCCTTCCCCGGCGGCGCGACGCTCGGCCTGATCATGCTCATCAACCTGCTCGCCGCCCACAGCCTGCGCTTCAGGCTCAAGGCCCGCGGCTCACGATTGGCGGCGGGCATCGTGGTCACACTCCTGGGCACCGCCATCATCATCTGGTTCCAGAGCTGGGGCGTGATCAACCCGCTCAAGGCGTCGATCGGCGTCTCAGGCATGCTGGCGGTCGGCCTGGTCGCGTATCTGCCCGCACTGATCGGCGCGTACCTGCTCTTTGGCAAACGCTTCGGCATCGTGCTGATCCACCTGTCGCTGGTCCTGTTGATCGTCGGCGAGGGCGTCACGCGCGGCACCGCCCTCGAAACTCAGATGCCGATCTACGAGGGCCAGAGCCTTCAGTGGTCGCATGACATCCGCGAAGCCGAGCTGGCCCTGATCGCCCCCGCCCCCGGAAATCGTGACAACGACACGGAGCGCGTGATCGTGTTCCCGCAGGCGATGCTTGAGCGGGCCGCGGTCACCGGTCGGCCGCTGACGCACCCGGACATGCCTTTCGAGGTCGTCGTCGAGCAGTGGATGATCAACAGCGTGATGGCGCGTTACCCGCAAGGCACACAGCCGCCGCGGGACATGCAGGGCCTGGGCCGACAGTTCGCGCTCATGCCGCGACCCGAGGCCAGCGGCGTGGGCGAGCAGCTCATCAACCTGCCCGGTGCCATCGTCCGCGTGATGCACGACGGGCACAGCCACGGCCGCTTCGCCGTGACCACCTTCACCATGGTCATGGGCGACGTGTACCACTTCATCCGTCAGGACGTGCCGATGCACGGCGGCGAGCCTTGGCAGATCAGCCTGCGCTTCAAGCGGTATTACAAACCCTACACCTTCGAGCTGCTGGAGTTCCACCACGACCTCTACCCCGGCACGCAGGTGCCGCGCAACTACGCCAGCGATATCCGCATCCATCACCTGGAGACCGGCGAGCAGCGCGAAGTCAAGATCAAGATGAATCACCCGCTGCGTTACGAGGGCGAGACCTTCTTCCAGTCCGGCTATATCCAGAACGACCTGGGCACGGTGCTGCAGGTCGTGCGCAACCCCGGCTCGACGATGCCCTACATCGCCTGTGCGCTGGGCGGGGTCGGCTTGCTGGCGCACTTCGTGATCAGCCTCGTCAAGCACCTGGGCAAAGGCCGGGAGCGAAAGGCGGGGGCGGCATGATGAACGACCCCACGCCCAAGCTCGGCAAGGGGAGCTGGATCGTCGCGGCGATCGTCGCGCTGCTCGCCGCGGCGTGGTTCGGCTCGTCGCTGGTGCGCAGCCCCGCGCCCTACGAGGGGTTTGACCTCAACACCTTCGGCAAGCTTCCGGTGTCCTACGGCGGGCGCTACAAACCCATCGATACCGTTGCCCGCAACAGCCTGCTGATCCTCAACCGCCGCGAAAAACTGGTCCTCGACGCCGAACCGGTCGGCACGCTTACGGCGATCTGGCGTCGCGTCGCCCGCCAGCCCAACGGCACCCCCCTCCCGCCGCTGGCCTGGCTGATGGACGTGAAGACCAAGCCGCAGCACGCGGCGGGCTACCCCGTCTTCCGCGTCGATCACCCCGAGGTGCGAAGCCTCTTCGGGCAGGACGGCTCCACCGCTAAACGCTTCAGCTACCGCCAGATCGAGCCCGCCCGGCAAAACATCGACCAGCTCGCCCGGCAAGCGGCCAACGTCGATCGGGCGCTGCGCTCCACCTTCCAGCACCAACTGCTGTCCCTCGCGCAGGACCTCACGCTCTTCGAAACCCTGCGCGCCCATGCCGCGGCCCGCACCATCCCCCTGCCCGCGATGAACGACTGGGCCACCTACGCCGACTCGCTCGCGGTGCTCGGCTCCGCCCGAGGACGCAGCCAAACCCTCGACGCCTACCGCGATCTCTACCACGCCTGGCACACCGACGACGCGGCCCGCTTCAACGCCCGCAGCGCGGAGCTGCTCAACCATTTCCAACAGCACTATCCGCAGGTCACCCGCAAAGCCGCCGTCGAGTGGCGGTTCAACCAGGTCTCGCCGTTTTACAAGGCGATGGTGCTCTACATCGTGGCGGGCCTGCTGGTGCTGATCTCGTGGGTTGTGTTGCCCGACACGCTGCGCCGCTCGGCGCTGGCGCTGATCCTCGTCGGGCTGATCGCCCACACCGCGGCGCTGGTGGTCCGCGTGTACCTCTCGGGCCGGCCGCCGGTGACGAACCTCTATTCCTCCGCGGTGTTCATCGGCTGGGGCGTGGTGGCCTTGAGCCTGCTGCTGGAGCTGATGCTGCGGCGCGGGCTGGGGCTGATCGTCGGCTGCGCGGTGGGCGTCGCGACGCTGCTGATCGCGCAGGGCTTGTCGGCCGACGGCGACACGCTCGCCGTGCTCCAGGCCGTGCTCGATACCAACTTCTGGCTGGCGACGCACGTGATCGTCATCACCATCGGCTACGTCGCGGTGTTCGTCGCCGGCGGCCTCGGCACGCTCTTCGTCCTGCTCGGCGTGTTCAGCAAGGGCCTCGACAAACCCACGGCGAAGAAGCTGACCAGCGCGACCTACGGCATCATCGCGCTGGCGACCATCGCGTCGTTCGTCGGCACGATCCTCGGCGGGATCTGGGCCGACCAGTCCTGGGGCCGCTTCTGGGGCTGGGACCCCAAGGAAAACGGCGCGCTGATGATCGTCCTCTGGTGCGCCATCATCCTCCACGCACGCTGGGGCGGCCTGGTCCGCGAGCGCGGCATCGCGGTGCTCGCCATCTTCGGCAACGTCGTCTGCGCCTGGTCGTGGTTCGGCACCAACATGCTCGGCGCGGGCCTGCACTCCTACGGCTTCACCGACGCCGCCTTCACCGGCATGATGGCCTTCCTCACCACCCAAGCCATCCTCATCGCCCTGGGCACCATGCCGCTCGAAGCGTGGCGCAGCGGCGCAAACCTGATGCCCACCGCCTCACGACGCCCACAGTCGGAGTAACCGACGAGCGGGGACGGGGAGCATCTGCCCGGGCGTCGTCGATAAACCGTGATGTCCCCCCACCAGGCTCCAGCACTTCATGCAAGGCAGGGCTATGCACGCCGTACGCGAATAGCTCATGCTCCACCTCTTCGAAAATCGAGCCAGCTCCTGGCGAGACGAGCAAGTCGTGGCATCACCACCCAGGTCAACCCCGCGACAACGAGGGCGTTGACGATCAAGTACTTCACGAGAAACGGTGCGTCCGCCAGCGCGAGCCCGGCGATCTGCGAAGACGGCCACACCATCGCGCAGACACCCCCGTAGGTAAGGACCGCCATTTTCCAGCGAGGAGGACTATGCGTGCGCACCGCGGGGAACCACGCCTCCAGCCCATGCATCAGCTCTGTTCGCGGTTCGCTGGCAAGGTGCGGACGAAGCTCATCCAAAAACGCGCGGTACGAGTCCCATCGCGAGAACGCCTCCCACGCCTCCTGAGTCTCGAATCTCAGCAAGGCCCCGTACTGGTTCGACCCCAGGGGCGGTGTCAGCATGAACACCCCTTGGTGACCCGGAAAGCGGACCGCTTCCGGAATCCAGCGGCGCACAACATCTTCAAACTGTGTTCGGCGCGCCGGAATCACATCGCGCAGGATCAGTACGTTCAAGACACCGTCGTGCATCGGACTAGCCGTTCCTTGTCTTCCGCCTTGCATGCTCGGTCCCGGTTATTGAGATGCCTGGGTCTGATACTCGGGGAGTCGTGACAGAGCGAATGATCAGCTCTGACAAGGCTCGAGCAGGTCGTGATGGACAGTCCGTGAAGTAAATCGGTACGCCGTCGCGCGTTGTGATTGTGCTCACCCGCTGAGTTATTGTGTGGCGTGACCGGATCGAACATCGGCATCCGGGCATCTGATCCGAAGGCCGGTGGGAAGGTGGGCGCTAGTGCTGTGGCGAATGCGGAAATCGCTGCAACGGCCCCTCGGGGCCGTTGCAGCGTGCGGGCAGGCGGCGATCCCCACGCGCGGCGTGGATCACTTCTTCGCCTGGCCGGCCTCGAACTTGTCCATCTTGGTTTCGTGCCCGTCGCGTTGCACGCTCTGGGCCTTGTCGTAGCTCTCGATCAACGCCCGGTAGTGCGGCACGAGGTCGACCATCACTCCCGCGAAGTCCATCGCGTCGGGGCGGTTCCACGTCTTCATCAGTTCGCCAAGGACGGCGAAGGTGTCGACGGGCATGGCCCCGGCCTGGGTGATGCGGGCGAGTGTCAGGTCGGTGGCCATCTGCGAGTGGTTGCCCGATGCGTCGATGATGCAGAAGACCTTGTATCCGGCGGTCACCGCGCTGAGCGCTGGGAACGCCATGCAGACGCTGGTGAGCGTGCCGGCGATGAGCAGCGTCTTGCGGCCGGTCTTCTCGATCGCCTCGACCCACGGCGGGTTGTCCCAGGCGTTGACCTGTCCCGTCCGCGGGATGTAGACCGCATCGGGATTGCTCTCGTGGATTTCAGGGATGAGCGGGCCGTTCGGGCCGTCGGGGACCGAGGCCGTGGAGATGGTCGGGATCTTGGCGAGGCGGGCCACCTTCGCCAGGGCGATGGCGTTGGCCCGCAGGACGGGCAGTTCGATGTCCTTGACCAATTGGAACAGCCCGCTCTGATGGTCGATGAGCAGCATCACCGCATCGTCCGGGTCGATCATCCACTTGTTGACTTTGGCCATGTTTATCTCCTTAAAACAAGCGTACTCTGTATTGCACCGCGGCATCGCGATATCTGCATCACAAAATAGATGGCCGGGTCAGGGGGGTATCGGCGGTTCTTGCTGACTTTTTGGCGATTCTTGCGGTCTTCAGAGGAATCGCTTGGGGGTGACGCCGACGAGCCGTTTGAAGTGCCGGGTGAGTTGGCTCTGATCGCTGAAGCCGACCTCGATGGCGACTTGGGCAAGCGAGAGCCGCCGCGCGGCGATGAGCTGCTTGGCGCGCTCGATGCGCTGGTGGATGACGAACTGATGCGGCGGCAGGCCGGTCGTCTGCTTGAACAGCCGGGCGAAGTGGAATTCGCTCAGGTGGGCGACATCGGCAAGGTCGGCCAGGGCGATGTTCTGGTCGAGGTGGGCGTGGATATACGCTTCGACCTCCCGCAACGCATGTCGCGCCAGTCGGCCGCCCGACCCGCGGCTGACCCCGTTCGAGCCCTGCCTGGTCGACATCTGTCGAATCAGATGGACGACCAGCACGTTCGCCAGCGACTCGGCACAAAGCCGCCCGCTCGGCCCGCCGGTGAGCAGCTCTTGCCGAAGGGCGGTGAGGGTGTTGATCACCTCGGGGCTGGATCGATCGTAGTAGCGAACGGGAAAATGAACGCGGGCCGGGTCGAGATCGAATGCCTCTTGGGCCACCTTGGCGATCAAGGCCGGGGAAATCTGATAGTGGGTCGAATCGGTAAAGTCGCCCGTGTTGCGCCACCGCCACCGGCTCTCGACGCCGGGCGGCACGAGATTCACGGCGTGCGGCAAGCCGTCCCCGCGATACCGGGCACCATCGCAGCGGTGATCGGAGCACTCCGAAATGACCTCACCCATGAGGACGAGCCACAGACATTCCAGGGGCGGGTGGACGTAGTCGCTCGCGGAATGGTTCGGGTCGTGTTCGACCCGAAGCCCATGCCAGCCGAGTGTCGCGCTCGTGTGCCGGAACGCATACGGAATGTGTCCCAGCCGATCATCGGGGGTCAGCGACTTCGGTAGATGGGCCATCCGCGTCATCAAGCATCACCCTTGGCAAACGCCGCGTCCTGCCCAGCGGTTGATTGGGCGGGTCACGTCTATCACTGGACTTGGCGTGTTAGACAGACCCCGAGTCTGCCTGGCCGGCGCGGGGCACCGCGAATCGTGCCAAACGCTGATTTGCAGCATAACCCCATCTCCATCCCCCACCAAATACTTTATGGCAAGTCAGAGATATTCTGCACGGACCGACAAGGGATATTAGATCAGCATGAGCCAATCTCGCGCCGTAAGCCTCTCGGCTCAGTTCTTGGACGCCCGTAGAAGTACACTCCATATTGCGGATGCAATTCCGGGGGTTGGGGCGTTCAGGCGAGTCTGACTTTGCCCTTGCCGGGGACGAGCTCGCCGAGGCGATGGGCCGTTTCGCCGGCCTTGGTGAGTTTCTCGGCCACCGCGTCGGCGAAGTGGGGGCGGACGACGCGGGTGTAGCCGATGCCCATGTTGAAGACGCGGAATAGCTCGACTTCGGCAACGCTGCCGCGCTTCTGGAGGAAGCGAGGTATCGAAACGGGGGTATCGAAACGGGGCCGCTCCGAATATCGGATAACGGATAAGTCTGACGCTTGAATGGTGCGGGGCGGGTCGGGATGACGGGGGGCCGGAAGTCATGGGGTGATTATATCGCGTGGGTGTCGGCACCTGCGGCGGGATGGCGCGGGGGACGCGGGGGCTCGTGGGCCTGCCCGGGCGGAGGCGGGGTTGGGCGGGGTGGCCGGGGCGGGGCGGGGTGGCCGGACCGAGCAGAATCCGAAATCCTGCGACGTTTCACGTGGAACGTTTTGGGGAAAATCGGCCCTCACAGCCTCCGGTCGCGGTTTTTGGGTGGAATGTTCCACGTGAAACGTCGTTGCGCCGCAAGCAGGGTGACGGGGGAGATGGGGTGAGAAGCGACGGTTTGTGTCCCGATAACTGGTTCAAGGGGCGGCCTCGATCCGGTCGATAGCCATAGTGGAGGCCTGCGGGGATACTCTGCCCGTTGCGGCAGCCCCCGCCCGCCACGCCTCCGTCAGGCGGCTTGCTCACATGGGACAGATCACCACCGGCGTCGGACTGATCTCCGGCCTCAACTTCGCGGACATCGTCGATCAGCTCATCCAGATCGAGTCGCGCCCCAAGAACCTGCTGACCAACCGCAACAACGTCCTGGGTGCTCAGCAGACGGCCTTCCAGGAGATCAACGCCAACCTCCTGTCCCTCAAGCTCTCGGCCAACTCGCTTTCCACCGCCAGTTCCTTCAGCAAGACCAAGGCGTTTAGCTCCGACGAGTCGATCCTCACCGCGTCGAGCACCTCGGCCGCGGCCCCGGGCAATTACACCTTCCGTGTCGCGCAACTGGTCGGCAGCCAGCAGACCATCACCCGCGGATTTCAGGACACCAACGCCACCCCCGTCGCCCCCAACGGCGCGGTGCTCACCTTCGAGCGCGGCGAGGCTCGGCTCGACCGCCAGACCACCCTCGCCGAGCTCAACGGCGGCGCAGGCGTCAACCGCGGCTTCCTCCGCATCACCGACCGCAGCGGCGCGACCAGCGTCGTCGACCTGACCAATGCCGTCACCGTGGATGACGTGATCGACAAGATCAATCAGGCCAGCGGCGTGAACGTGCTGGCCCAGGTCGAGGGCGACGCCCTGACCGTCACCGACGCCTCGGGCGGCGCGGGCACGCTGGCGATCACCAACGTCGGCGTCACCGGCACCGCGACGAGCCTGGGCATCGCCGGGTCCGATGCCGGCGGCCTGATCACCGGCACGCAGATCAACCGCGTCGGCCGCGACACCCTCCTGGCCACCCTCAATGACGGCAACGGCGTCGGCATCACCAAGGGCACCAACGACCTGCGCGTCACCACCGCCAGCGGCACCAGCGTCAATATCAACCTCGAAGGCGCGATCACCCTCGGCGATGTCATCGACAAGATCGAGGAAGAAACCGCCGGCGACGTCACCGGTGCGATCGCGCCCGACGGCAAGACGCTGGTGCTCACCGACAACACCGGCGGCGGCGCGGGGTTTACGATCAGCAGCCTCAACGGCAGCGCGGCGGCGGACCTGGGCCTCGTCGGTGATGACGGCGACGGCGACGGGCAGATCGCCGGGCAGACGCTGATTGCCGCGATCAATTCCAAGCTCTTGCGCAACCTCAACGGCGGCAACGGGCTGGCCGCGTTCGGCGGCTCGACCAACGCCTTCCTCACCGGCGACACCGCTCTGGCCGACCTGCTCGGCGGCGCGGGGCTGAGCACCTCCGGCGACGCGGACAACGACATCGAGTTCCTCGCCCGCGACAGCACCTCCGCCGCCTACGGCATCGACCTCGACGCCCTGACCACCGTGCAGGACTTCATCGACGCGGTCAACACCGCCACCGGCGGCAAGGTGCAGCTCACGATCTCCGGCAACAAGCTCCGCGCGACCGATGCCACGGGCGCGGCCGCCAATTTCACCATCCGCGGCGCCAACGGTGCGCTGGCCGCGACCGAGTTGGGTCTCGCGGTCGATAGCAAGGTCTCCACCGTGCTCGGGGCCGACCTGACCCCCGCGGGGGCCGTCGCGGCCGGCGGAACCATCAGCATCACCAACTCCGCGGGCGGCGGCGGGACGGTCGATCTGACCGCCGCCGCGAGTGTCAGCGAGGTGATCAAGCTCATCAACGATGCGGGCCTGGGCGTCACCGCGTCGCTCAACCAGGCGGGCAACGGGTTGAAGCTGACCGACACCGCCGGGGGCACCGGCGACCTGACCGTCGGCGACAGCGCCGGTGTGCTCGCGCAGCAGTTGGGGCTGGCCGGGACGTTCGGCGACGGCAAGGCCGAGGGACGCAACCTCCAGTTCCGCTATATCACCGAATCGACCCGGCTCGATCAGCTCGGCGTCGCGTCGGGCAAGTTCCGCATCCGCGACTCGGGCGGAGCGACCGCCATCGTCGATCTCACGCAGGGCAACGAGGTCACCCTCGGCGACGTGATCGGCGAGATCAACTCCCGCGGCCTGCTTATCAACGCCCGCATCAACGACACCGGCGACGGCATCCTCATCGAAGACAACGGCCCCGGCTCGCAATCCATCGAGATCACCGAGGAAGGCTCGACCACCGCCAAGGACCTGGGCCTGCTCGGCAAGACCTCCGTCCCCGGCAAGGATTTCGACGGCAGCTTCGAACGCGTCGTCGCTATCAGCTCGACCGACACGCTCACGCAGGTCGCGCAGAAGATCGGCGAGGCGAAGCTGGGCATCA
>CAZTLX010000089.1:0-15331 GCA_964614575.1 uncultured Phycisphaeraceae bacterium
GTTGACGCTGCCATGGAGCAACGGCCCGGTCGAGGGGCAGATCAACCGACTCAAACTCGTCAAACGCCAGATGTACGGCCGCGCCAACTTCGATCTGCTGCGATCACGATTCCTGTATGCCGTTTGAGCCAAGCCTCACCCAGGCCGGGCCACCACGATCCGCGCTCGGGTACGCATCCCCGACGGGTTAGGCGGCCCGCTATCGGACCAAAGCCATGAGCCCATAGACCCGAGATGGTGCCGCATCGATGCAAGCCGACGAACGCCAGCCTCGGGCCAACGGACATCACACTGTTTACTTTCACCAAAAGTGCGGGAGAACCGTTCTCACTCGCTCAATGACAACGACAGGCCACGGCCATCTCAAAAATTCTCGGCTACCGGCCGTCGTAAGTCCCCGGCGTTGTGCTCACTTTCCCCCCGGTTTCGCCTGACCAGTACATAACTGCCGCGCTTCGCGTCCTTCATGTACAAAAGGACCCGAGCCGATGACGAGGTGATCGGCCCGGGTGCGTGTATTATTGAAGCCCGATATGCATCCGTGTGATGAAGCTATTACCGGGTTTCAGAACGCAGACGTTCCAGATTCTTTCCGGCTTGTTTCGACCAGGCGTCGATCGCGCTCTTGACGTCTGCCAGGGTCGAAAAGGCGGTGAAGTCAAACTGATTACCGCTGCCGGCCTGCACGACCGCGGCCAGTTGCTCGCCCGTCACCGCATCGATGACCTCGGCTTCCATCGCGGCACCGCCGGTGCCCGCACCAAGCGCCCGTGAAGCGGGATGAATCTTTTGCCACCACGTCGATTTCGCGATGTCGGTCAAAGCGATACGGAAGCGCATCGTATCCGGTGCCGGATCGTTGACCAGGCTCAAGCCCTGCTTCTGCAATACCTCAATCAACGTCGCCCGGAAGTAACGGGCCGCCTCAGCGCGATCGGCCGCGTTTAGTTTTTCGCCGGGGATCAAGACCTCAACCGGGTCCACCATGAATTTGTCATAGTCCACCAGTTTCTGCGAGCGATACGCGGCGCGGTTCTCGCTTTCCGCAGTAAGACGCGAGTAATCCTTGAGGAAACCGGTCTGCACCGCATTCGGTTTAGTCGCGCAGCCGATGTTGACGAACATCAGGATCGTCAGAAGAAGGCCCATGCCATACGAGGGAATGCAGCGTGTCATTGTTGCTTATCCTTGTTGAGGGTGAGCCAAGATCGGCGCTCATTGGCCTTATGCTTGCGGTATCTCGAACACCGAGCCGCTTTTTTCTGGACAGTCTGTCGAGTTGGTCTGACGGTGAGCGCTTCGCGGGAGGCTGTCATTTCGAGCCATACCAACGGCAGTGTGAACCGTGAGCAGGTCACCGATCCGTCGATTCACTTGCTCACTCTTCGAGGTACGGTGGCTTCTGGACCCAGGCCTCCCCAGCGGCGACACGGTCGTAACCGAGCTGAAACAGAGCGCTCATGTATTTTGGGTCAAACATGGATTCGGCGTGAACGTCGAACTGCGGCGGGATGGAGGTCAGGTTGAAGTCCATGCCTTCGAGCTGGCAGCGCAGGTACAGCCGAAAGATATCGCCCATGCCCTGGGACTTGATCAGGGTGGAGATCGCGCGGCCGGCGATCGGGCTGAACCGTGGCTCCATCTTCAGGTATTGCGGATCGAAGCGGGAGTTGCGGAGGATAAACAGCCGTACCGGGCGGGGTGTCAGTTCCATCCCGGATCGCTTGATAATCGTGTTCAAGTCAACCCCACCGCCGAACAGAAACACCTGCGCGTAAGTCCCGCCGTCCACATGCATCTCCTGATACGTTCGGCCATCGACTTCGACGTTGAGGTATTGCGGCTCAAAGACCGCGGGGATCGAGGCCGAAGCGAGCATGATGGTCCGTATGAGTGCCGGCGCCTCGGGGTGGCCGGTCGAAGCGATTGCCCCCAGGTCCCAGATCACCGGGCGCTGTGCTTCGAGGTTGACGGTGCCGATCAGCAGGCGTCGGCCCTTGGCGTGTTCGGCGGCGATGACCTGAATCATGTCATCATCGACCCACTTGCCGATTTGGATATACAGCGGGTCGGTGTCATACAGCCCGTCTTTGCTGAGCATCGCCAGCAAACCGCGCGGCTTGACCAGGTCCTTTTCGCTGAGCGTGGTGTAGGCGTCCCGAAGCACCTGATCATACTTGGGGCCGGCAAAAACCAGCGGGGCGATCAGGGCACCGGTGCTGACGCCTGAGACGATGCGAAATTCGGGGCGATCACCGCGCTCCGTCCAGCCGCAGACGATGCCCGCCCCGTAAGCGCCGTCCGCCCCGCCGCCGGAGATGGCGAGGATATCGGCCGTGGGAGGAAGCTTCTGGTCCGGGTTTGCTTTGAGATAGGCGTGGTACTGCCGCACCGCGTCGCCCAACGAGTCAATGAAAGCCTCGTCCACACGGTCCCCCCAGGTCCGCACATGCGGCATGCCGGGGATGGCCGCCTGGTCCAGCATATCCTGCGGCACCGATTCGAACGCCACCTTCGAGGCGCACCCCGAAAGGCTTGGTAAAACCATCATCAGCAAGATCGCCACGGGAACGGGTCTTGACGGGAATCGCGTGGTCACGGCCGGCCTCTTTCGATAGTGTGTAACATCAACTCAATCGCGGCGTGTTCGGGTCATCGTCAGCCGGCCGACGCCGGGTCGGCACCGGCTTCATCCTGCGAATTTGTTCAGCGCCGATGGCTTCGATGACAAGGTCTCGTCGTGTCGAGTCGGCTCAGGTCTGTCGTTCAGGACACCGCCAATCTCGCTGTTTGCCAAGACCGAGGCGATCGTGTTGCATCGGGATGGCGCGGCGGTTATCACGGTACGAAGTTGGTCATGCCGGGGCCGGTCTTATCCCAGACATTGAAGTGCTCGTCGGCCATGATCGTCGCGATGCCCGTCACCGGCGTCTCGATCAAGTCCCTTTCGAGTACTTTCACGCGGACGTTGCCCCAGCCTTGCGGAAGCTTTTTGAACATGGCTGCGCCCCCAGCAAGAAACTCGTCGAAGGTGTGCTTCGGCTTGAGCCCTAACTGAAAGCCCTTCAGGATCCAGGTGTTGCCCTCGGCATCGTCAAGCAGCATGACCGTCGTCCCCTTGTTCCAGCCCAGGGCGCTCTTGCGAGCAATGGTCTGGGGTGTGTAGGGCGCGGTTGCTTCCACCCCGCCGACGTTCTCACCCATGTTCAATTGGGCGACCCAGGCGGTGGACATACCATTGAAAACTTGTTCCTTCCCAACTTCGATTTCGGTCCAGTCGGGCATCCAGATTTTCGGGCCGTTCAGTGATGCGTTGAGAATGCCGAACTCGGCCTGAATCTGGTCAAGGTCGAGCCCTTCGACCAGTGACTGCGGGGCGGTGTCTCTGGACGGGGGCACCCCCTTGGATGAGAACATGCTGTTGTAGCAGGCCGCCACGAACTTGCCGGACTTCGCATCGCGGCCGGTGAGGAACATCTCGATGTACCGAACCTGATGCAGGTTGTCCACCCGCTGCGACTTGGCATTGTCGCCATCCTGAAATACGCCGGGTGTCCTGGCGTCGGCAGGAGGTGTCTGCTTCAAGCTATCACACCCAGCTATGGTGATTAGCGCGATCGCGACGATCATGAGAGATTTCATCAGTGTCATCCTTTCTGAAGTTCGAGGGGTCGTATCATTTCACCGGCCGTGGCGTCGGCGGGCTCCACTGGCCCTCGATGATCTGCCACTTGGGGACGTAGAGACGGACGACGTAGTTCCAGCCGTCGGTAATCGGCAGATAGTTCGGCTTCTCGGGGTCGCCGCCAAAGTGTATGGCGACGCTGCCGTCTGGATTCTTTATCGCCGTGACGTTGTTCACGGAATAGGCGTTGTACTGGTTGGGCTCATAGAAGCCGTCCTTGTTGTAAACACTCACCGACCAGAACGCTTCGACCGGGACGTCCTTGGGCATGTTCAGGACATAGGAAGTCTTGCCGTCGTTGCCCTCCGGTACGACATTGAGATACACCGCGCCTCGGGTTGGATTGCCGCCCCATCCCATCGAGGTCGCGGCGAGGTGGGTGATCGGATCGACACGGCCGCGCTCGCCAAAGCCCGCGGAGAAATCGGACAGTTTGCGGGCCAGCGCGTTGAGATCGTTGCGGGTCTTGACCAGTGATGCCACATCCCAGTCGGGCAGTTCCAGCTTGCCGGGCGACGCCTGCTTGAACTGGATCGCATCCTGTAATTCGTGCGCGGCTTTCATGTCGTCCGGGTCGTTCGGGTCCGCGAACGTGCGGAACAATACGAGCACGTAGCGTGTGCCGACGTTGTCCAGCGTCAATGTCACTACACCCGAGCCGTTCTTGAGCACCGGGTTGTAGTGGTCCTGATCGATGACCAGCAGGGATTGGTACCGATCGGGCGAATCGGCCTTGATGATCGTCACCGGGTGCGTCAGATCAAAGACCGCCATGGAATAGAGCGTGTCGCGGTTGCCACGGATAGTCGTCTGGTTCTCGACCGAATAAGGCTCACGCATGTGGAGGAGCTTGCCCACGCCGCCGGCCTTCGCCGCATAGCCCTTGATCTGAAGATCGCTCTCGGCGCGGATATAGTTCGTCATGTTCACCTGCACCCCGTCCGCGAAGGCGGGCAGGGTCATCAGCAGGAGCGCCAGCAGCCCCGGGATGGTTATGGAAGCATTCATCGTGTGCTCCTGTTTGTGTTTACCGACACATTCGGGAAAAACGGCGGGGCTGGCCCTTCGGCCAGCCCCGCGGGGCATACTGACTTCTACTCGCGGACCGTCACCGTAACCTGGTGGATTTGGCCGGTGAACTTCGACTTCCGCCCCGAACCGATAGCTTCGACGACGGGGGTCGCGAGGTCGATGCCGACGTCGGCGGTCTCGTCGGCGGAGAACATGGCGGGCTGGGTTTTCGCGATTGTGCCTTCGCCGATCTTCTTGTCGTTGAGATAGATCGTGCCGGGGCCGCCCTTGCCGGGGCCTCCGCCTTCGTAGGCAAACTCGAAGCGGAGCGTGGACTTACCTTCGGGCAGTTTCTCTGTGGCGACGACGGAGAACTGTTCGAGGCCGAGGTAATTGTAGTGATAGCCCGGGATACCATCTTTCACATAGAGCGACCAGCCGCCGAACCGTCCGCCCTGGGCGATGAGGGTGCCATTGGCAAGGGTGCCTTTGGGAATCTCGATCTCGACGGTGATTGTCTTGGATTTGTTCTTGATGTTGAGGAAGGTGTTTTCGGACATGCCGGTCATGCCCTCGGCGAGGGTGATGGAGGTGCGCTTGCCCATCAGATCGGGCCGCCCGGCAGTTTCAGGGTTGAAGCGCTCGAAAGTGCGATCGTCGATCGGCAGGGCGAAGTTCTTCTCAGCCTCGGAGAGGAACAGCTTCTGCATCTCGGCCAGTTTCTCCGGATGCTCGGCGGCAAGGTTGTTCACGAGGCTGAAGTCCTTGGTCGTGTCATAGAGTTCCCAAGCGGAATCCTCCTCAGCCAAGGCGCGACGCGCCTTGGGCTCCCAAGGTGCTCTGTGGATGACTCGGGCAAACCAGCCTTCGTGATAGATGGCGCGGTTGCCGAACATTTCGAAGTACTGGGTGGTACGACGCCCCTTGGCTGTGGCGTCATCGAAGCTGTAGGCCATGCAGACACCGTCCATCGGTCGTTGCTCGATGCCGTTGACGACCTTTGGCTCAGGCAATGTGGCGGCTTCGAGGATGGTGGGGGCGATATCGACGACATGATGAAACTGTGTGCGGAGCTGATCCTTGGATTTGATGCCCTTGGGCCAGTGGACGGCCATTCCTACTTTGGTGCCACCATGATCGGAGGCGACTTGCTTGGTCCATGTGTATGGGGTGTCGAACATGACGGCCCAGCCGGCCGACATGTGCGGGTAGGTTTCCGGTCCACCCCATTCGTCCATATGTTTGAGCATGTCTTCAACGGACTGCGCAACACCGTTGAAATAAGTGTTTTCATTGAACATGCCGTCGCGACCGCCTTCGGCACTGGTGCCGTTGTCGCCGTAGATGAGGATGACGAGGGTGTTGTCGAGCTGGCCGGTTTGCTCGATGGCGTCGATAAGGCGGCCGACGGAGTGATCGGTCATGTCGAGGAAAGCGGCGAAGACCTCGGCCTGACGGGTGAAGAGCTTCTTCTCATCGGCTGTAAGGCTGTCCCATGCGGGAATGGCTTCGGGCCTCGGGCCGAGCTTGGTGCCCTTGGGAACGATGCCGAGTTCGATCTGGCGGGCGAGAATCTGCTCGCGCATGACGTCCCAGCCGGCATCAAACTTGCCTTGCCACTTGGCAATCCATTCCGCGGGGACATGGTGCGGGGCGTGCACAGCACCTGGCGCGTAGTATGCGAAGAACGGCTTGTTCGGGGTCATGGCCTTCTGCTGGCGGATCCAGGCGACCGTCTGGTCGGTCATGTCGGTGAGGAAGTGGTAGCTCGGGTCCTCGGATAGCTCGACCTGATGGGTGCCGTCATAGATGAAGGGTGCCCAGTGGTTGGTCTCGCCGCCCAGGAAGCCGTAGAACTTGTCAAAGCCCTGACGGTGCGGCCAGCGATCGAAGGGACCAGCGACACTCGCCTCCCAAGCAGCGGTCTCGTGCCACTTGCCGAAGGCGGCGGTGGCGAAGCCGTTGAGGCGGAGCATCTCGGCGAGCGGGGCGACGTCCTGCGGGATCTGGCCGGTGTTGCCCGGGAAGGCGGTGCCCGTCTCGATGATGCCGCCCATGTTGTTCACGTGGTGGTTCCGGCCACTCTTGAGCGCGGTGCGGGTGGGCGAGCACACGGCGGTGGTGTGGAAATTGACATAGCGGATGCCTTCTCGGGCCACGCGATCAAACTGCGGGGTGGCGACGGGCCCGCCGAAAGCGCTGGTGCCGGCGAAGCCGAGGTCGTCGAGGAGCACGAGCAGCACGTTGGGCGCGCCCTGCGGGGCGGTCACCTCGAAACGCGGCGGCGCGGTGGCATTTCGAACGTCGAGTATGTTTGTGGTTTCACGCAGCGGCTCGCGGATCGGGAGCACCGTGCGGTCCAGCGGCGCGGACTCCTGCGCGAGGGCACCCGGCACCATCCCGAGCACGCCGCCGATCAGAGGCACGGCAAGCAACTGCCGCGCACGCTGAAGATCGAGGCTGGTCATCAGGCGGTGGGTAAGTGACATGTTGGCGTCCACGCCGCGGTTTAGTTGCAGCTCGACATCGCGGCGTTTGGTTCGTGCGGTTGATTTTCGTTGCATCGAGAGGTCTCCGTAAAGAGCTTGAAGGGAACTTTGCGTTGGGATATCCGTGGCGGCGGGGTTGTGTTCGATGCGGGCTTCGCACCACTTGTGGGGACAACGCCCCAATGTGTTTACCGGGGGAATAGGAACGTCAGGGTGAAGCGCACGCCCCACTCGGGTCCGCCGTCGGGCGATTCAACATACGAACGGCCACCGACGCCGAGGCTGATCGGCTGGCTACCCAGCTTGAGCACCTGGCTGACCTGCAGGTTGATCGGGACGGTCCACTGATCCTCCGTCCAGTCGTAAGTCGATTCGGTGTTGAGCGTCACCGTCGTGGCCGAGGGGAACGTATAAGACAGGAACGGCTGGAGGAACGTCGCGTTGACCTCGCCGCGATCGTCGTCGCCGGCGTAGGACCAGATATGATTGGCCAGGATGCCGTAGGTCCAGGGCCCTTTCTGCACGAGCACCACGCCGGTCGGGCCGGCCCCCCATTTCTCGGCGCCCAGCGTGTCGTCCGTCGCGGTGGGAAAGAGCAGGACCGGGCCCGCGCCCCAGGTGATTTCGCCTTCGGTCGGCGAGAAGAACAAGCTCTGCGTCACGTCGCCGAGGCCGAACTCATCGTCACTCGCCGCCGTCGGGCCTTCGAGGTAGGTCAGGGGGACGATGGTCCGGCTGATCAGGTTCCAATCGGGGGACAGCGAGATGGGGATGACCGGCTGCACGTTCAGCGTCCAGCGGTCCGCGTCCTCCGGGCCAAACCCGTTGTCATAGTTGAACTGCAACGGCACGCTGATCAGGTCCGCGATCGGATTGGACAGCTTCTTGGCCAGCGCCTCGCTGTCCTGCGCAAGCACCGGTCCGGTGGTGAGGATCAGCGTGGCCACCAGGGCAGACCCGACGAACCGAGGTGCCCGGCACGCGCGAATCAGATTGATCGGTTTGGTAACCGTCGTCGTAAATCCTGGCAAGAGAAGCAGGATTCCCTTATGGATGGTGTAGTGGAACAATTTCATGGTTGAATACTTTCTGAGAAGAAAGTTGAGAGGCATGCAGGCGCAGGCGCGTCAGAACGAGATCGTCAGACCAAACCCGGGCCCGTGTTGAACGCCATCGAAGGCCATGTGGCCGCGGCCCGCTTCCCCGTTGTCATAATCCAGCCCATAGGCTTGATATCCGGTCAGAAGCGTGAGGCGGTGATTGATCTTGTAGCCCACGATCAAACCCAGCCGCCAGGAGAGGTCCGACGCGTTGTCGATCCCGAAGCCGCCCACATTGCCATGCAGGTCCACGCTCCATTTGTCATTGATGATCAGGCGGAACTGGCCGCCGACGATCGGCTCGATCCAGTCTTCGGTGCTGCCGATCGAGCCGGTCAGGCCCAGGATGCCCAACCCGGTGAAGTCCGCGGTCTGTTTCAAGTGGGTGTACCGCATGCCGGCCGTGGCATCGAACCGCCAGGTCATGCCCGAGTCCCCCAGCGGGCCTTGGTAAACCCGGTAGGCGGCCATGAAATCCACGAAGACACTTTCCCATTCGATCTCGGTCTTGACGCCCGCCGCGGGGATGGCCGGCAACGTGGGGGTGCGGGAGAACGTCTGCTCGGTTTTCATCAGCGAACCCATCGATTCAGCGATCAGCCCAAAGCGATTGTCGTACCACAGGTCGATGCGGCCCTGGGCTGCAAACAGCGTGTCCGCGTTGTCAAAGAGGTCTTTAGGGACGAGACTGAGGCTTGTCTCCGAGCCGGCGAGGGTGGTATCGCCGTCGATAAAGGGCAACGCCAGCCACAGCGTCAAATCCAATTTCCAAGGGTTCTCCGGCATTTCGCTGAGGCCGGCTTCCTGGTCCTGGGCCTGCGCGCCCGCCGGGATCAGGGTCGGCAGAAGGAGAGCCAGGAGCAGCATCAGAGCGGTGGGCGGTGACTTGATGAAGTTTTTCATGTCATACCTTTGGGTTGGGCGTGGTGCCGTGGTGTCGGCGATGGTCATGAACCTGGGCTTTGTGTGGGACTATTCGGCAGGCGCGGGTTGCGGGGCAAGGCGCTCGTCGGGGTCACCGATCAAGGGCATGTTCGAGGCCACCATCAAGTCAATCATGAGATTGGTCCGGCTTTCGATCTGCAGGAACTGCGCCGCGTGGACTTCGGAAAGTGCTTCGGCGATCAGGTCGTGGTGCTTCTTGAGCAGGTCCAGGCGCGCGTGTTGCAGCCGGAACCACTCGGCGGACAGCTTCCGCGCCGAGGGCTGATCCAGGGTCTGTTTCTCGATCGCCTCGACCAAATCCCGGGCCATCACCAGGCGCTGGTCGCCGTGCTCGAACAGGTCCTCTTCGTAATCCCGGTAGAGGGGCCAGAAGACCAGCGCCTCGTCGTCCGACAGCGCCATGATCTGCTGATAAACCGTCACCTTGCCATCGGTCAACGCTTCCCGCAGCACGGCGACGTACTCCTGAACGAGGTCTTCCGCTTCACGGTCGGAGGGGGCAGGCGTTTGGTCTTGAGCCACGGCGAGGCCAAACCAGGCGCACGCCAGCAGGGCCACGGTCATCAGGATGAACTTGTGCATCAGTGCGTCTCCCTTGGTGCGGGGTCAGGGCGCGGGGGTGAGGGTCAACGGCTGAGCCAGACGGAATTCAAGCATCGCCCCGATCGGGACGGTGACCGAATCGCCTTTGCGGATGAGGGCGGTGCCGGCACCGATGGCCGCGCCCGCGGCGGCATCGTCAAACGCGGCGCCGATCGCCGCGCCCGCCGCCGCGTTACGGGCGGTCTTGCGGAACGAGCCCTTGCCGGCTTCGACAAAGTTGGTCGTCACGATGGGGACCAGCTTCCCGTCCAGGTCGATCTCCGAGAGCGTCAACGCCAGCTTCGACTTGCCGACCATGCGTCCGGCTTGTTTGGATTCACCGACGCGGCCGAACATCATCGTCCCGGCCTTCACGATCGAGGCACCGCTCGCGTCCGTCAGGTCGCCGACCAGTTGGGCGTTGAAGCGTTCCCCGGCCTTGTCGTTGGATGTGACCTGAGAGGCCATCTTCACCAGGATCAGTGTGCCCGCGGGGATGGTCGCCGGGCCCACCGCCGCTTGCGGAACCGGTGCGGGTGCTGGTGTGGGTTCAGGTTTAGGCGGCGGGGGCGGAGGCGGCGCAGCAAAATTGATGGACTTGATCTGATCAACAGCGACCTCGAGCACGCCGGCTTCGGTCTGCAGTTTCACCGCCTGCGGCGTGCCGCCGACGTACTTGCCCGAGACCACCGTGCCGTCCCGCAAGAACAGTTCGTCGGCTTGGGAGGGTACGGCCGAGGCAAACACCGACAACGCAATCGCCCAAGCGCCGGCGTGTCCGATTCGTACGACGTGATGCCATTTCATGTGTGGTCTCCCGAACGCAAAAGGTCGTTGCCACTGTGCCTTGCGCGCTGCAGCGCGGCAGTCCCGGCACCGGCGGGTGATCTGTGTTTGGTCATGACGCGCCCCCGCTTGGTTTGGACAAGACCGCTTCGATCGCATGCAAGATGACATCGCGCTGCACGGGCTTGGTGATATACCCGCTGACCCCCGCCGCCAGCACGCGCTCACGCACCGCGGGCCCGTCGTGGCCGGTGAGCACAATGACCGGCGGGTGATGCGGGGCCTGACCCATCCGCTCAAGCACCGTAAAGCCGTCCACCTCCGGCATGTGCAGGTCCAGCAGCACGCAGTCAATAGGGCGTTTGGTAAGCATCTCGAGGAAGGCCGCCCCGCCGTCGCACGCGACGACATCGAACCCCGCGGCTCCGAGTAATCGGCTCAAGGCCGATCGAACGGGCAACTCATCGTCCACGACGGCGATGACACGCGGGTAGCTATTCACGCCCGTAAAGTTAGGAGCCCGGAACGCCCGTGCCATTGAACCTTGGTTTAATACCGTCAAATATTTTGATCCCGCCCGTGACGGGCGCGCGATGTTGCGACCGTTTCGCAAACCGGCCAGCGGCGGTCACTGCCTTGGCGGCCCGATGGACGCGAGCCCGGCGGATAGAGAGGGGTAAGAAAGGGCGGCCAGTTCAGGTGGCCGGGACGCCGACATGTTCCGCCAGACGCACCAGCTCGGCCAGCGACTCGGCCCGCATCTTGTGCATCACGCGGCCGCGGTGGACCTTGATGTTCTGCACGCCCGTGCCCAGCTCCGCCGCGATCTGCTTGTTGGCCTTGCCCGCGACGACCCGCGCCATCACCTCACGCTCGCGCGGCGTCAGCCCATCGTATCGGGCCAGGATCGCCCTGCGGTCTGTCGCCTCTTGACGCAGGGCATCGAGCTGACGCAACGCCAATTCCACCGCCGGCAGCAGCGTGCTCTTCTGCGCCGGTTTGGTGAGAAAATCCACCGCGCCGTGCTTCATCGCCCGCACGCTCATCGGGATGTCGCCGTGGCCCGTCAGGAAGATGATGGGCATCAATAGCCCGCGTTCGGCCATCGCCTCCTGCAACTCAAGCCCGTCGAGCCCCGGCATCGCCACATCCAGAATGACGCAGCCGCTCGACCCGTCCGCCAGACCCGCAAGAAACTCGGTCGGTGATGTGAAGGCGAGGACCCGGTGCCCGGCGAAATGCAGCAGCCGCGACAGAGCCTTGACCACCGCCGGGTCGTCATCGACCACATAAACCGTCGCCTGCCCGTGATTCATCGCGGGATACCCTTGGAGGCGGGAAGGACCAGGCACATGCGCGTCCCGCCGTCGTCGTCCGGCTCGGCCCAGATGCGGCCGCCGTGCGCCTGCACGATGGTACTGGAAACGGCCAGCCCCATCCCCATCCCCGCGGGTTTCGTGCTGCGGAAAGGCTCGAACACCGCCTCGCGTTGGTCCGCCGGAATCCCGGGCCCGCGGTCGATCACACAGAGTTGAACCTGCCCCTCGTCACCGACGCCGGTCCGGATCGTCAGGTGGCGGCCCGACGCCTGTATCTCCGCCATCGCCTCGAAGGCGTTGACCACCAGATTCAGTAGCACCTGCTGAAGCTGGACGCAGTCGCCATCCACGATGGGCAACGCCGATGCCAGCTCCAGATGCATCGTCACCGCCCGGTTGATCGTGTCGTTGCGGACGACGGCGACGACCTCACGCACCAGCTCGTTGATGTCCGTGGGCTGGAGCACGACCTCGCCACGCTTGAGCAACGACCGCAGACGCCGGATCACCTCGCCGGCACGCACGGTCTGCTCCACGATATCGGCGAGGATCTCACGAACCTCCGCGGGATCAAGGCCTTGCTCGCCGACCAGGCTTTCCGCGGCCTCGGCGTTGCTGAGGATCGCCGTCAAAGGCTGGTTCAACTCGTGAGCGATTGATCCGGAAAGCTCGCCCAGCATCGTCACCCGCGAGAGGTGGGCGATCTCCTCGCGGCCGCGCGCGACCTCGAGCTCGGCCAGCTTGCGGTCACTGATATCCACCGACACGCCGCGGATCCGGGCAGGCCGCCCCTGACCATCGAGCTCGACCTGGCCGCGCGTCGCAACCCAGTGGGTCTGCCCATCGGGCAGCGCCACGCGGTACTCGACCGACAAGTCGCCGCTTTGCCGAAGCGCCTCATCGGCCGCGTGCCGCACGATGGAACGGTCCTCGGGGTGGATGGCCGCGTGCAGCTGCGACGCGGTCGGCAGCTCGTCCGGGCCGAATCCATACAGGGCCAGCGCACGCTGGTTACCCCAGAAGCGATGGGTCGGCAGGTCCCACGCCCACAGCCCGAGGCTGGCCGCCCGTGCCGCCAGCGACATCCGGTGCTCGCTCTCGACCAGCTCGTCCTCCCGCAACGCCAGGCGTTGCGACAGGTCCCCGGCACGCAACACATCGCGGCTAAGCTCATAACCGATCACCAGGATGATCAGCAGGTAACCCACGCTGATCAGATACGGCGGCGAGAGCACGCCCGCGTGAATAAACGCGCCGTGAGTGGTCACCCCCACGATGAAGAAGATCGCGGTGCCGGGGACGAGGATCGCTTTGCGCCGATCACCACCCCGCCAGGCCGCGACCGCCGCGTCGATCATGAAGGCAATCACGAAAAGGCTGCTGAGCCCGGCGAAGTGTGACAGGGGATTTCGTACAAACTCGGCCGCGGTGATCTGATCGCCATCCCAGACGGTGATCGTGCGCAGGCTCAGGATCGCCGAGTAGTTGATGCTGACCTCCGTCGCGAAGCTCAGTACAAGAACCACCCCTCGCACGCCGATGGCCAACCACATCAACCAGACGCGGCCGGTGCCTAGGTAGTAGCGGATGAACAGGACGAGCGAAGCGAGCAGCAGGAACACCGGCACATGCGCCCAGCGGACCGCGAAGGCAAACCCCTCGATCGTCGTCGCGGTCATCGACGCCAGCTCGCAAAAGGCGATCGCGCCCACGGAAAAACAAGCCACGGTGAAAAGCAGAAAGTCGAGCCGGGACCGACGCAGCGCCCACATGCACAGGTGGATCAGCCCGAAGGTGAAGCACGTCGCCCCGACCATCGGCCAGACTAGCGCGTGGATCTGCATACGTGCGCTCCGGCTACGGCAGAGGTGTCGCCATGCAAGCTGATAGCCAAAGCCCCCTTGGCAGGCATGGTAACCTTGTATCGAGCGATATGCACGGAGGCCAACCGCCTCAAGGCCGCCGACCACCCGGTCAAACGCAAGAGCATCAAGGGCCGACGCTAGCTCGCCGGCTGGGACCATCAGTTCCTCTTGAGCCTCGTCAGCCTCATCCCGGATGAAAATCCATGTCTGTGAACAACTTGGTCGGGTCCTTGCTGGGTGGACGGGGTCGGGCGTTGAAAAACGCTCTATGACCACCCAACTCCGAGGACCGCGCCAGGCGCTGCACTTTTGGACCGACGTTCACAACACGCGGGTCATCCTGCACGAATGGCCCGAGTATCTGGCATCGCGGTGAGGTCTTTGCGATCAACGTATCGAGTTCATGCCATTTCAGTAGTTGCTTGTCCATGATTCTGAGAATGTGGTTCATGCGTAAGGCAGGGTGATTCCTTACACCTACTGGCGAGTGGTTGCGGCGCGTTGCGATCAAGGGGGCAAGCACGGGGACGCTTGGATCGTGGCGTTGGGCCTGCCCACGCCCCGGCTCGGGGTTGCTCTGGTGTCGTGTCGTGCCTTGGAGCGGCTGGGGTCTGCCGGGTAGGGGCGCGAGCGCCTGGCACCCAGCGACGCCTCCCATCCGGGCAGCAGGGCCACAGCGTCGCACTGGAGCAGCAACCTTGATCATTCACTAGACCAAAGCCCATACTTTCATCGCGAGCTCATTAGGAAATAAATCTCTAAAACACTGCGAACTCGGTACAGAAAAAAATAAAGGCTGACGAACATAACAGGTATGGGGCACTTCCGCCCCCGGAGAAACGCAAATGGACGAAGTTGAACTGCAGCAAGCGTATGGAAACTATCCCCCGCTCATCACTACGAAGCAGGCGGCCGAGATCCTTCAGCGCCCGATCGCGACCCTCTATGACTGGTCGTCTAGAGGCTATCTCGATGAAATCAAAGTAAAAACCGGGCGCGAGGTACGCCTAGACCGGCGGGGGCTGATTAGCCTCATGGTGCGCGGTATCACCAGCACGAAACCCACTTGAACGTCTAACCATCGGCCCTCGCGGGTCGACTACCGACTAACCGGCACCGGGATGAGTACGGCACCAAGCCGTAGCGCGATCGGTGCGCTTGGAGATCCATGATGACTGAACAAACCCATACCCAATCCCAAGAACTCCTTGAGGGCGTCCGGATCTACCTATACGGCAAGTCGCCGTTCTGGCACGTGAACATTCAGTTCCGGGGCAAACAGATCCGCCGCTCGCTCAAAACAAAAAATCTGAAGGAGGCACGTCGCCGCGCCTTGCAGTTGCGCGAGAAGCTTGAATGTGAAGGTGACGAAAGGAAGCGTCGGGTGGTCACCGTGGGGGAGGTGGCCGCGATGCGAATCGCACGTCGTCGATCCATGGGCCGCGACGCCGCCACGATTCAGCTGATAGAACGCTGCGACGCCCGGCTTTTCAGTTTCCTAGGCACAGGCCAGGCTACTCCGCTATGTGAATTGACAACCGCGTGCTTA
>CAZTLX010000090.1:0-15264 GCA_964614575.1 uncultured Phycisphaeraceae bacterium
TTGCGGTAGAGGTTGTTGGCGACGATCTCTTCGAGCAGGATCTCGTCGCAGTCGCGCAGCAGGTCGAGCTGCGGCTTATTCACCTCGCCGAGCACCCGCACCGCCAGCCCCGGGCCGGGGAACGGGTGGCGCCAGACCATCTGCTCGGGCAGGCCGAGCACCGCGCCGAGCTGGCGCACCTCGTCCTTGAAGAGGTTGCGCAGCGGTTCGACCAGATCGAAGCCCAACTCGGCGGGCAGGCCGCCGACGTTGTGGTGGAGCTTGATGTTGGCGGCGGTCCCGGCATACCCGTGGCCGGACTCGATCACGTCCGGATACAGCGTGCCTTGCGCGAGGAAGCTGGGCTTGACGCCCTGGGATTCGAGGGCGCGGGCTTCGTCTTTGAAGACCTCGATAAAGCGGTGGCCGATGCGTTTGCGTTTGTCCTGCGGGTCGGTGATGCCCGCGAGGTCGCCGAGGAAGTCTTGCTCCGCATCGACGACGCGCAGGTCGATATCGAAGTGCCCGCGGAAGGTGTGTTCGACGAGCTCGCGTTCGCCTTTGCGCAGCAGGCCGTTGTCCACGAAGATGCAGGTGAGCTGGTTGCCGATCGCGCGGTGGAGCATCGCGGCGACGACGGAGGAATCGACGCCGCCGGAGAGCCCGCAGATGACCCGCCCGTCGCCGACCTTCTCGCGGATGCGGTCGGACTCGGCATCGAGGAAGTCGGTCATCTTCCAGTTGCCGGCGCACTTGCAGATGTGGAAGAGGAAGTTGCTGAGGATGTCGGTGCCGTGCGGCGTGTGGGTCACCTCGGGGTGGAACTGCACGCCGAAGAACGGTTTTGTCTGATGGCGGACCGCGGCGATGGGGCAGGTCGGGGTGGTGGCCAGCGGGACGAAGTCATCGGGCAGCGTGTTGACCTGGTCGCCGTGGCTCATCCACGCGGTGGTCTGCTGCGGCACGCCGTGGAGCAGGTCGGCGGTGTCGGTGAGGTTGAGGTGGACGCGGCCGTACTCACGGGCGGTGGCGTTTTTCACCAGGGCGCCGAGCAGTTGGCAGCCGATCTGCATGCCGTAGCAGATGCCCAGCACGGGCACGCCCAGCTCGAACAGCCGCGGGTCGCAGGACGGCGCGCCCTGGTCGTAGACCGACGACGGCCCGCCGGAGAGGATGATGCCCTTGGGGCCGAGGGCGGCGAGCTGCTCGATGGTGACGTTGGGCCCGACGAGCATGGAATAGACCCCCGCCTCGCGCACGCGGCGGGCGATGAGCTGGACGTACTGCGAGCCGAAATCGACGATCGGCACGACCTGCCCCTTGACGTGGGCGGGCAGGTCGGCGATGGCGGCGGCGGTGGCGGCGTGGAGGTCGGGGCTGATCGTGGTGGACATCGTCGGGGGTCCGGTGCTTGCCAAAAAGCCGATGATAACCGGATGCCGCGACGCCGTCCCCGCCGCGCGTTGCTCGCGGCAGACCGCCCGACTAAACTGCCCCGCATGCCCGACCTCTTGACCCCCAGCCTCACCCTCGCCGCCGGCGACTTCGCGCTGTGGGCCGCCGTCGGCGTGCTGCTGCTGATGGCGATCGGCTTCGGGGTGGGCAACCTCGTGCTCACCGAGATCATCGGCCCGTCGCGCAAGGGCGAGGTCAAGGGCAAGACCTACGAATCGGGCATGGACCCGATCGGCTCGGCCCGCCGACGCTTCAACGTCCGCTTCTACGTCGTCGCCATGACCTTCCTGCTCTTCGACGTCGAGATCGTCTTCCTCTACCCCTGGGCCGCCACCTTCCCCGCGCTCGGCGGCGAGGCCGGCGAGGGGCTGAGCATCCAGTTCCTCCTGCGGATGCTCTTTTTCATCCTCACCAGCGTCATCGCGTTCGTCTATGCGTGGCGCAAGGGTGTGTTCCGTTACGACTGATCGGGACCCGGCCCGCAGACCCTGCGGCGAGTCCCCGGCCCCGCTCCGGGTTCAGGCGGCGGGTTCGGGCGGCGACGCGCGCATAGCGAGGCGAGCCGCAGCGGAAAAGGGCCCCGCCGGAGTCGGGGGTTGGCGGTGAACTCCGACGGGGCCAACAGTGTCACGAGCCTGGCACCGATTGATTGCCATCCATCGCAAGGGTGTAATGGCACGGGTGCGGAATTATTATTTCGGGTATACGGAACTTCCCTCATGCAATCCTTCAGGGAAATGCCGTAAACTAGGGTCTTTGACCCACCCCCAGACATTGATTTCTCGGTATAACCTTCGGGCGTGCTGTCCGCACCTCTAAGATCATGAGCCACCGCGGTCGCATCGAACGCTCACCCGTGGTCGACCACCCCCGCGTCAATCGCGGGACTTTGCGTGGCGTATATCGGATATCTCGATGAATAAAGATGCTATTGCCAGCCTCACGAACCGTGAGCGTGAGGTCCTGGGCCTGATCGGACAAGGCTACTCGCTCGCCGAGATCGCCGACAAGCTATACCGCAGCCAGAAAACCATTCAATCGCACCGGATGTCGCTGGGCAAGAAGCTCGACGCGCACAATCGGGTGGAGCTGGCCCGCATGGCCATCACCGCGGGTCTCGCGCCGCTGGAAACCCCGGCCGATGGCCCGGTCGGCGACGACGACGCGCTGGATGGTAAACAAGAACCATTGCGGCGGCTGCAGTCGATCCAGCAGGGCGTGAGCATGCTCGCCGGGCCGCGCTATTTTCGCCGACTCGTGGAGGGCATCACCACACACCTTGAGGTCTCGGCCGCGGGGCTTAGCGAACTCTCCGAAGACCGTCGCTGGTTTCACACCGTCGCGGTCGTCGATCACGGGCAGGTCCACGAGGAAATCACTTACCCGGTGGTCGGCTCGGCGTGTGAGCTGGCTCTGGAGCAGCCGGTCACGTTCATCCGTGCCGGCGTGCAGGCCCGCTTCCCCGACGACCCCCCGTTGATGGCGATGAAGGCCGAGGCATACGTGGCGGCCCGCTTGCATCGCGAGAGCGGCGAGCCGATCGGCGTGCTCTGGGCCGTCCACACCGAGGCGATCGATGAAGCGAACGAACCCCAGCAGTTGATCCGCATCCTGGGCGATCGGGCCGCTGCCGAGCTCGAGCGTTGGCGGGTGCTGGACGAACTGCGTGAGCTGCGCGAAGCGCTCGAAGAGCGTGTCGAGCACCGGACCCGCCAGCTCGAGTTAGCCAACCAGGAACTGCAGCAGACCATCGATGCGCTCAAGGCCGCGCAGACCCGAGCGAACAGCGAAGCGTCGCGCTTCCGCCTGCTCGTGGAGACCATGAGCGAGGGCCTGGCACTGCTCGACGATAAGCAGAGGCTGACCTACGCCAACACGCAGTACCAGCGCATCGTGGGCCGGCCCAGCGAACAGCTCATCGGCCACAGCCCCGCCGAGTGGATGGACCCGGCCAGCGCCGAGCGCTTCCGCAAGCTCCACGAAGCGGAGCCGCGGGCCGAGCGCGAGCGTTACCACGCCACCTTCATCCGGCCCGATGGGCAGGCGGTGCGGGTGCTGGTCTCACCGCGCGGGGTCTTTGATCATCAGGGCAGATACCAAGGCTCGTTTGCCGTGCTGAGCCTGCCGCCGCAGGGCAATTGAGCCGTCGCGCCGCGAGGGGAATCAGGACGGGGGCATGCCCTCGCTCAACGCCTTGAGTGGGTCGGGCCCGCGGTTCTCCGGCTCCGACTTGATGAACTCGAAAGTGCCGCCGTAAGTCTCGGCCACCTTGCGCAGCGTGTCGTCCGCATCACGATAGAAGAACTGCACCGTGTTGATCTTCACCTGACGCCGATCGATCACCAGCGCCATCTCCGCGAGTATCTGGTCGGTCGTCACCCGTCGGCCGCCGAACGTGTTGTCCGACAGAATCACCATTTCCTGGGCCCCGTAAGACAAGGCCAGTTGGATGGCCACGATCGCGTCCGAGCGCCCCCCCGCGATGATGCGCTCTTCCTCCGGCTGCATCCAGTCCCAGACCCGTCGCTTCATCGCCGGCTCGGCCGTTTTCAGGCCCGGGGACACCGCTTCTATCGCTTCGCCATCCCGGTAAAACAACACCGTGAACTGATCCTCCCGCCGCAGTTGATCGAGCATCCGTCCCACGTAGCCGACCATCCGAGGCATCGAATCGATCGTCGAGCCCGAGGCGTCGATCAGCACCGCCAGACGACGACCCGTCGCCGGCACGGCCTGCGCTTCGGCGGGGTCGGGGGCGGCTGCTTCAACGCTCGGCGTCGCGTCGGCGGAGGGCATCGCATCGGCCGGGTTCGGGGCCGAGGCGCGGGGCGGGTCGGTTGGCTGCGCCGCGGGGTTGCGCTCGGCCGTGTCAACCCGCGGCGTATCGACGATCGATTGCTCCACGATGCCCGGCGCGGGCGTGGCCAGCGCCATCGCCGCGTCGTCGGCAGGGCCATCGGCCGCGGTTTCGGGGCTCGCCTCAGCCGTGGTCTTAGGCGTGGCCGAATCCGAGGCTTCGGGGGTGGTTTCGACCGCGGGTTCGGGGGGATCGGCCGGGGATTGCGCCGGCTCGTCGGTGGTCGGCGGTTGCGGGGGCGTGGGCTGCGGCCGCCCCAGCACATCCGGCACATGAGGGGCCGTCGGCCAGGCCTGGGCCGGCAGGTGCCCTTCCACCCGGCCGTACAGCACCGCCTTGCCGTGCAACTGCGGCGAGGCATCATTAAACGCCAACGATTCGTATCGCGCCTGCGGCGGATCATCGGTCGCATTCGACAACGTGTCCACGGAAGCGGACCGCCCCGCCACCGACGACTGTTGCACCGGGGCGATCACCCCGAAGTACACCCCCGCGCAAGCCGCCATCAGCAGCACGATCAGGCCGATGCCCCGCCCGACGCGACGCCGGCGACGCGGCAACCTCGTCGTCTCCGCAGCCGCCAGCTTTTCCGCTGGCACCGGGGGGGCCGGGATCGCCGAGGCCGCGTCGGACTCTGCCCGCCCCGGCGGCGGCACCGCGGCGCTGCGCTCGGTGCGCTCGGCGGCCACCTCACGCTCACGCCGCGCACGCTCCATACGCGCTTGAGCCTCGGCCTCGGCCTGCGCCGCCTGCGCGCGACGCCGCTCCTGCTCTTCGGCTCGACGCTGGGTCTCGGCTTCCTCCGCTTCACGACGGGCCTGCGCCCGCGCGGCTTGCTCGGCTTCTTCAGCGCGACGCCGCGCTTCGGCCGCCGACGCCCGACGGGCCGCGGCCTCCGCACGCTTCTGCGCCAGCGTCATCGCGCGGTGGCCGGCCAGATCGATCCGCTTGCGCGCCGCCTCGCTGCGGGCCGTGGCTTCCGACGCGGCCGACTGGCGCATCGTCGCCCGCACCGCCGCTTCCGCTTCCACGCGGGCCAGACGCTCGGCCTCCTCACGCTCCGCCGCGGCGCGACGCTCCGCCTCCTCCGCCTCGGCTTTCGCACGCTGTTCCGCGGCTTCCTGCGCCTGCCGCTGCGTCGCTTCGCGCTCCTGACGCTCACGCTCGGCCGCGGCTTCGGCTTCTTGTTTGGCTTTGGCCTCCGCTTCCGCCTCGGCTAGCGCCTTGGCTTTGTCCGCTTCCGCTTGTGCCTGTTGCTCCGCCGTTTCACGTGCCTGACGCTCACGCTCGGCCGCGGCTTCCGCTTCCGCTTTGGCCTTCGCCTCGGCTTCGGCTTCGGCTTCGGCTTTGGCTTTGGCCTCCGCTTCGGCTTGCGCCTGCTTTTCGCGCTCGGCCGCCGCCTCGCGCTCCGCGGCTTCCGCGGCCTCGCGGCGGTGTTGCGCCGCGGCGGCGTGTTCCTCCGCATCGCCGGGGGCCTCTTGCTCCGGCGCACTGAACCCTTCCCCCGCCGCCAGATCGATCGGCGACGGCGAGCGGTCCGCATCCAAATCCGCCAGCGCTTCGTCGATGAAATCCAACGCCCCGGAGGAATGGCCCGCCTTCACGCTCGGCGTCACGCCCTCGGCCGAGATCAGGTCCAGCACATCATCATCACTGACCGGATCATCCGACGGCTTATCCGCCGATTCCACCGAGGCCGGCACGATGCCCGACATTTCTGCCGAATCGTCCGACGCATCAAAAACGGACTCGTCCAACTCGAGGCGGATCGGTTCGGGGGCGCGGGGCTTGCCGGGTTTGGGCGCGGGCTTGGTGCCGGCCGACGCCGTCGACGGGCTCATCTTCAAGCGGATGCGCAGGCGGCCGATGAGCATCTCATCGCCGTCTTCCAGCTCGGTCAGCCGACGCACGCGTTTGCCGTTGACGTACACCCCGTTCGATGAGTCGTTATCACGCAGCAGCCACACGCCGCCCTGCCGGCTGATCTCGGCGTGCAGCCGCGAGACCCGGCTGTCCTGCAACTGCACCAGGGGCGCATGGCGTCCGATCATCTCCGGCCGATCACCGGACAGATCAAACGTCCTCCCCTGATCAGCACCATTGAGCACGTATAGTCGCAGCACCACGCTTCTCTGGAAGGAAAGAGTCCTGGTCACCAAGGCGGTGGCCGAGCCAAATCGACCGCCTGCCCATCTATACCCGGCAAGTCCCCGTCTCGTTCGCCCGCCTCGCATCGCCGAGCCTATTCTATCACAGAATCAGGCCAAAGCCGGAAGCACCTTGGTTCTTCCGCAGATTCGGGCCAAGAAAAGGTCCGAGAATCTTTTATGCGTTGTGCCCGGCCCGCCCGTTTGCCGTATCGAGGGAAGCCGCTACAATTTCCCGCTCGCTGGCCACGCCAGCCGCCGCTTACCCTCGGCCCCGTCGTCTAGCCAGGTCTAGGACACCAGGTTTTCATCCTGGTAACACGGGTTCAAATCCCGTCGGGGTCATTCTGCTTCCCGGGCCGGGCCGGTCCGGGGCGCGCTGGGGCGGGTAACGCCGGCGGCGCTTGGCGGCCCGGCTCGATCAGAACCCGTCTCGAACCGATATACTGGGGGCTTATCCATCGTATAGGGTCCGGGGCTTGCGTAATCCTCCTTGCTCGATCATGGCCAGAAAGCTCCGCTGCCAGCACTGCGACGCGGTCATCCCCGCTCCGAAGGAAGCGGGGGTCTCGTTCGCCTATTGCCCGTCCTGCGGGAACTACAGCGACCTGGCCGCCTCCGGGCTGCGCAAGCTGACCAAGCGGCTGGGGTTCCGCGGCAGCGACTGGACCGAGAACGAGCCCCTGGTCGCCGTGCCCGGCGCGAGCATCACGCTCGAAGGCGATGAACGTGTGCCGGGCGTGGCGCGTCGGCCCCAGCGGATGGAGCCGATGGAGCCCCCGCCCTTCATCCGGCCCGACGAGCAGGATGAGGACGAGGGCGACCCGCCGGCGCCCGCGGTCATGAATCCGGGATCGAGCACCGCCGCCCCAGCGCCGCGCCCGATCCCGGCGGACCCGATCGCGGCGCTGGAGCAGGCGCTGGCGCGTCAGACGCAGCTGGCCAACGAGGCCAAGGCCGAGGCCGAGCAACTGCGTCAGCAGTTGGACCGCGAGCACAAGGCCAACGCCGCGCTGCATCAGTCGTCGGAGGATGCCAGGCAACGGGCCGAGGCGTTAGCGCACGAAGTGGAGCAGCGTCGCGGGGATGCGGACCGGGCGGCGCAGGCGAAAGCCGCGATCGAAGCGCAGTTGACCAGCGCGCAAGCCGAAGCGGCGCGTCTGCGTGATGAATCGGCCGCACGGCACGCGCAAGCCGAGGCGTCGGAATCCGCGGCCGCGGCGTTGCTTCAGAGCGATCTTCACGAGAGCCGCGCCCGGCTCGAAGCGTTGGAGACAAAACTCTCCGAAGCCGAAGCCCGCGCGGAGCAGGCCCAAGCCGACGCCGCGCAAGCCGCCGAAGCCCACGCCGAAGCCGAGGCACAATGGCAGAAGCAACTGGCCGAGGCGCGGGACACATCGGAGGCGGCGCGGGAGCAGGCGCAGCAACAGGCCGAGCAGCGCACCGCTTCGCTCGAATCCGAGTTGGCCGAGGCTCGCGAGGCGTTGGCCGCGGCGGAAGCGCAGGCCGCCGCCACCGCGGCGAAAACCACCGAATTGGAACACGCGCTCCAACAATCCCGGGAGGAAGCGCAAGGCCTGCGTCAGCGTGCCGAATCGCTCGAGCAGAAGGCGGCGTCGCTCGAAACCGCGTTGAGCAAGGCTCGCGAAGAAGACGGCGAAGTCGGCGCATTGTGGGAGCACGAGAAGCAGGCGCTGCAGGACGAGCTGACGCAGGCGCAGCATCGCATCACCGAACTCGAAGCTGCGAAAACTTTGGCGCAAAGCGAGCTGGCCCAAGCCGCCGCATCACAGGAGGACGCCGCGGCATTGCAGGCGACGATCACGGCCCGTGACGAACAGATCGCGGAGCTGCAAGCGCGGATCGAGCGCGAATCCCAGCGTGCGCAGGAACAAGCCGCCGCCGCGGTCGCGGAAGTTGCCGCCCTGCGTGAACAACTCGATGATCGGGAGACCGAACTGACCGCGTTGCGTGCGGCACAGGAGCAGGCGGCCGCAGCGGCGAAAGAATCGGCGGAGGAAGCGTTCCAAGCCGAGCTGGCCGAGCGTGATCAGACGATCGCGTCGCTGCGGGCGAGTATCGAGTCGTGGGAAGCCAAGGCCGCGGCCGAGGAAGCGGCGCAGAGCCAATCGCGGTCATCGCAAGACCAGAGCCGCCGTCAACTGCTCGCGGCTCAGGAACTGGCGGCGCGTGAATCGGCGCGTCGGGCGGACCTGGAGACCAGGCTCGCGGCCGAGGCGAGGGCGCGGGAGGCGGCGGAGCAGGCGTTGGCCGAGGCCGAACGCGCCGCGGGTCTGGCGGCGGCGGCCGCGGTACACCCCGACGCCGCGCCGCAGCAGGAGCGGGCCGACGCGGCCGACGCGTTGGCACACGGCGTCGAGGACCCGGACGCCGAGGCCTCGGCTGCCGCCGAACCGCTGATTGATTTGTCGTCGGATGAGCTGGCCCCCGGTGAGGTCTCGGAGGATGCCGCCGCGGCCCGGGTGCGTCGCTCGATCTCCAAGTCTCGGTTCGAGGCCAAGCCGCGCAAGCGCAGCAAATCCACCAGCCGTTCATCGGCTGACGTCCCGCCTTTCAAACGGACGCGCAGCCCGATCCTGCCGATCCTCATCGCCCTGATCCTGAGCCTGGCGATGATCGGCCTGGGCTTCCTGGTGATGCGCGGGGGCTGATTCTGCGACGCACGCGGCTCACCCCAACGCCGCCACCGCGGCTTGGGGCGTCTGGACCACCGTGTACATCCCCAGGTGTTCGGGCTTGGCGAAGCGGTGCTCGATGAAGTGGTCGAAGAGCTTGAGCAGCGGGTCGTAGAAGCCGTGCGAGTTGAGCAGCACCAACGGCTTGACGTGGAAGCCCAGCAGCCGGCCGACGATCATCTCGGATAACTCTTCCAGCGTGCCGAACCCGCCGGGCAGGGTGATGAACGCGTCGGCCCGGTCCTCCATGATCTGCTTACGCTGCCGCATGGTGTCGGTGATGATCAGTTCGTCGGCGTCGTGATAGGCGATCTCGACATCGGTCATGGTCGAGGGGATCACGCCGATGACCTTGCCGCCGTGGGCGTGGACGGCCCGCGCGACCTCGCCCATGAGCCCGACCTTGCCCCCGCCATAGACCAGCGGGTGGCCGGCCTCGGCGAGCAGCCGCCCCAGCGCCCGCGCGTGGTCGAAATACAACGGGTCCACGTGGTTCGACGAAGCACAATAAACACAGACGGCGGTGGGCACCCCCGGAAGATAGCAGGTCACGCGGCCGCGTTGATTGGGGTTTGGTTCAGCCGCTGCTGACGGCTTCGCGACGCCCCCACGCCCCGAGGGTTCAGCGGGGCGTGCCGATCGCGCGAAGCCGCGAGCGGCGGGCGGATTTGCCATCCGGGGCGGTGATGTTATTTTCAGAGCGAATCGGGAACGCTCGGCCCCGCGAAGTGCCGCGCCGGATTCGTCTGTTGTCCGCCCCTGCCCCATCCAAGCCCTCACCCAGCGCCCCACCCGACAATCGATCCCCCGACGCGTCCGCGCCGGAGTTGAGTAACAACCAGCTCATCGGGCGGATGCTGCGGCTCGCGTGGAACTTCAAGGGCGGCGCGATCAAGGTGGTGCTGCTGCAGTTGGTGCTGCTGGCGATGGCGCTGTCGGGGCTGGGGCTGCTGGGCCTGGGCATCGACGTGCTGAAGTACGACGTGATCCCCGACAGCGACCTGCCCAAGTGGCCGTGGGGCCTGGCCCCGCCGGAGGGCTGGAGCACGCTGGCGAAGGTGCTGACCGTGGCGGGGGTGATCTTCGGCATCGCCGCGTTCCGCTTCACGCTCGACCGCTGGTCCACCATCCTCCAGTCGGAGCTGGTCAATTACGTCGTGGCCGACCTGCGGGCGATGGTGTACGACAAGCTGCAGCGGCTGAGCTTCCACTTCTTCGACGCCAACGAGTCGGGCTCGATCATCAACCGCGTCACCGGCGACGTGCAGGCGGTGCGTGGGTTCATCGAGCTGGTGCTGATCCAGGTGATCATGCTCGTGATCTCGCTGGCCTTCTTCCTGACCTACATGTTCTCGATCCACCCCAAGCTGACGTTGGTGAGCCTGGCCACCACGCCGCTGATGATCGGCGGGACCTACTACTTCGGCCGGGTCGTCCGCCCCGCTTACCGCCGCAACCGCGAGCTGTTCGACCACACCGTCCGCGTGCTCTCGGAGAACGTGCGAGGCCACCACGTGGTCAAGGGGTTCAGCCTGGAGGCGCAGGAGGTCGGCAAGTTCCACGCCTCCAACGCCGACTTCAAGGACCAGCAGCGCTGGATCTTCTGGCGCGTCTCGGTGTTTGTCCCGCTGATCCAGTTGCTGCCGCAGATCAACCTGATCGTGCTGCTGTTGTACGGCGGATTCCTGTTCACGCGCGGGCAGATCGCCTTCGGCAGCGGGCTGGTGGTCTTCGCCGCGCTGCTGCAGCAGTTCTCCAACCAGATCAGCAACATCGCGCAGATCACCAACACCGTGCAGCGTTCGCTGGTCGGGGCGGCCCGGGTCTTTGAGGTCATCGACGCGCCGCTGCAGATCGAGAACGCGGCCGACGCCCTGCCCCTGGAAAACGCCAGCGGCGACGTGAAGTTCGAGCAGGTGACCTTCCGTTACCGCGCCGACGCGGACCCGGTCCTGGAGGACGTCACCTTCCACGCCAGACCCGGACAGACCATCGCGATCCTGGGCGCCACCGGCGCGGGCAAGACGACGCTGCTCTCGCTGATCCCCCGCTTCTACGACCCCTCCGCGGGACGCATCCTCATCGACGGCAAGGACGTGCGGCAGATCGAGCTCGACGAGCTGCGCCGCAGCATCGGCATCGTGTTCCAGGAGAGCTTCCTCTTCAGCGTCAGCGTCGCGGAGAACATCGCGTTCGGCCACCCCGGCGCGACCCGCGAGCAGATCGAACGCGCGGCCCGCATCGCGCAGGCGCACGACTTCATCATGGACCTGGAAAACGGCTACGAGACCGTGCTCTCCGAGAGCGGCGCGAACCTCTCCGGCGGGCAGCGCCAACGCCTGGCCATCGCACGCGCGGTGCTCCTCGAGCCGCCCATCCTCCTGCTCGACGACCCGACCGCGGCGATCGACCCGGAGACCGAGGGCGAGATCCTCGAAGCGATGGACCACGCCATGCAGGGCCGCACCACCTTCGTCGTCGCCCACCGCCTGAGCACGATGCGCCGCGCCGACCTGGTGCTGGTGCTGGACAACGGCCGCATCGTGCAGACCGGCACGCACGAGTCGCTCATGCGCGAGCACGGGCATTACCAGCACGCCGCGAAGCTGCAGATCGCCGACTCCGAGTCGCGCCGGCTTTTGGGCATGGATGAATCGGGCACGGAGGTGTTCAAGTGAGCGGATTCGGCGGCGGATTCGGCGGCGGCGGGATGGGCGGCCTCAAGGGCGGCGGACGCGGTGGCGCGCCCAAGGGCGGGGGCAACCTCGAAGAAGCCCACGAACGCCCGCTCGACCGCGAGCTGATCAAACGCCTCTATCAGCTCACCATCCCCTACGCCCGCCTCCGCAACGCCCTGTTCGTCCTCACCATCATCCGCTCCATCCAGCTCCCCCTGATCGCTTACGGCGTGTCGATCATCCTCTACGGCCCGATCCTGGGCAACGACTTCCCCAAGACGCTGACCTGGACCGCCGGCCTTTTCGCGCTCATGGCGTTCACCATGCTCATCTTCCACTTCCGCCAACGCTACGCCTTGGAGCTGGGCGAGAACGTGGTCCACGACCTGCGCAACCAGATCTTCGAGCACCTGCAGAAGCTGAGCATGGATTATTACGACAAGACCAAGCTCGGCTCGATCATCAGCCGCATGGTCTCCGACGCCGAGACCATCCGCCTCGGCGTGCAGGACGTCGTCTTTGTCGGCTGCGTGCAGGGCGGGCAGATGATCGTCGCCGCGATCATCATGGCCTGGCTGGACTGGGTGCTGTTCCTGGTGCTGGCGGTGATGGCGCCGCTGCTCTACTGGGTCACGCAGTATTTCCGCAAGCGCCTCGGCGAGGCGTACCGCACGGTGCAGGAATCGTTTAGCCGGGTGACCGCGGCGCTGGCCGAGTCGGTCAACGGCATCCGGGTGACGCAGGGGTTTGTGCGACAGGAGGAGAACGCCAGCCGCTTCCGCAATCTGATCGATCGTCACGCCGACCTCAACGTCGCCGCGGGCCGTCTGCAGGGCGTGTTCCTGCCGCTGCTGGAGCTCAACAGCCAGTTCTTCATCGCGGTGCTGCTGGCGCTGGGGGGGTTCCAGGTGCTGCGCGGCGGGATGTTCGGGGCCGGCACGCCCGAGGAGCAGCAGGCGCAGTTCGCGGCGGTCGGCACGTTCATCCTCATCGCGCCGCAGTTCTTCGGGCCGATCGCCACCATCGGCCGGCTCTACAACCAGGCGTTGTCGGCGATGGCCGGGGCCGAGCGCGTCTTCCGCCTGCTCGACCGCGACCCGGAAAAGCTCGACGACGCCGACGCGATCGACCTGCCGCCGATCACCGGCCGCGTCGTGTTCGACAAGGTGCAGTTCGCCTACAACCCGCAGACGCAGGTGCTCTTCGACATCGACTTCGTCGCCGAGCCCGGGCAGACCATCGCCCTGGTCGGGCACACCGGCAGCGGCAAGAGCACCATCATCAAGCTCATCAGCAAGTTCTACCTGCCCACCGGCGGGCACCTGCGGATCGACGGCCACGACATCCGCAAGGTCACCTCCAACTCCCTCATCCGCCAGCTCGGCATCGTGCTCCAGTCCAACTTCCTGTTCACCGGCACGGTGATGGACAACATCAAAGTCGGCAAGGCGGACGCCACCGACCAGCAGGTCATCGACGCCGCCCGCAAGCTCAACTGCCTCGACCTGCTCGAAACCCTGCCCGACGGGCTGCACACCCCGGTGGGCGAGTCCGGCGGGTCGCTCTCGCTGGGCCAGCGCCAGCTCGTCTGCTTCACCCGCGCCATGCTCGCCGACCCGCGCATCCTCATCCTCGACGAGGCCACCTCCAGCGTCGATACCATGACCGAGGCCCGCATCCAGGAGGCGCTGGCCATCCTGCTCAAAAACCGCACCAGCTTCGTCGTCGCCCACCGCCTGAGCACGATCCGCCACGCCGACCAGGTGCTCGTGCTCGACCGGGGCCGCATCATCGAGCGCGGCACCCACAACCACCTGCTCACCCGCCAAGGCACCTACGCCGGCCTCTACCGCCAGTTCATCAAAGCCGCGGAAGCGTAGGCCGCACGTTTAGCGGGAGACACAAAGTGTCCCCGTCTTGATCACCATCAATGCACGGGGCACTTGGTGCCACCCGCTAAACGTCGGGGCCGGCTCACCGGTTACGCCGCTTATCGCGTGCGCGGTGCTGGCTCTTGGGGGTGACGTGAAACGTGATGACGCAATGCCCCACCCGGCGCTCGCGCTCGTCCTTCTTGTGGACCGCCTGCACGACCACCATGTCGAGCGTCACGTTGAATTCCTCGCCGGTCGCGACGAGGGTTTCCAGGTCTTCGCGCGGCTCGATCTTGTAGATCGCCGGGCCGAAGCACGGCCGCAGAAACTTGTAGCTCATCTCCTTGCAGACGACGGTGAACTTGGGCCCCGCCTTGCCGAAGACATACATCCCGCCGGCGACCTCGGAGTTGCCCAGCAGCGCCGCGCCGGCCATGGCGCGGTACCAGTTCTTGTTGAACCGGCGGAACGGCAGCACGATCGACGCCGAGTCCTTCGCGACGTCCTTGAACTTGATCCCCGAGCGGTAGGCCAGCGGCAGGAAGATGAACGAGAGCAGCCGATGCCAGAAGTTGGACTTGGTGGACAGCTCCGAGAGCTTACGCTCCAGCCGCATCCAGATGCGCTTAAAGGGGTTGCGTTCCGGCGGCGGGGTGTGGCGCTTGGAGCGGGAGATCGCCACGCGCGGGTCCGCCCCGTTGAGCTGACCGCCGGGGGGGATGACCGCGTCGGGCGCAGCCGCCCCCGCCTCGTCCTCAAGGGTCGTCGTCTGGGAAGCGGGCGTGGTGCTGCTCTGGGTCATAACACAGGTGACTAAGTGTAGCCGACCGCCGCGGTCCCGGGGCGATCGCCAAACCCTCCAAGTTCGTTTTGCGTTGCCTTACGGCTTATCACGCAGCCGGTGCTACGGCATTTACCTAGCGGAACGGCTGGTTGGGCGTGTAGCCGGTCTCATCTTCCTCATCGTCCGCCACCTCCTCGTCGCCCGGCGAGGGCAGCCCCGCCGCCGCGTCTTCCGCCTCTTCGATCCACGCCGCCTGGATCGCTTCGAGGATCTGCTCGTTGACCATCTGTCCCGGCTCGGGCTCGAAGTCTTCCAGGTCCTCGACCATCTCCCGCAGGCGATCAAAACGCACCGACGTCGGGTCCACGTCCGGGTGCTCCTCGATCAACGCGAGGGAGATGTCTTCGATATCCGTCCAGCCGAAGGTGTCCATGGCGAATCAGGGATCAGGGATCAGGGATCAGGGATCAGGGATCAGGGATCAGGCGTCATCGTGGCAACGGGGATCGCGGAGTCAAGCACCAGTGAGAAGTTCATGAACTGGTCCCTGAACCCTGAACCCCGCACCCTCTTTATTGCAAATTCACCGGCATCACGACGTACAAAAAGTTCGGGCCCGTGCGCAGGACGCCCGGCTTGTTCGAGGCCTTGAAATCCATCTGCACCTGGCTCTCGTCCACCACCTTCAGCGCATCGAGCACGTACGCGGGGTTGAAGCCGATCTCGATCGGCTCGCCGGTGTACTCGGCGACCTCGACCTTGATCTCCGCCTCGCCCATCTCCGGGGCGCGGCT
>CAZTLX010000091.1:0-15198 GCA_964614575.1 uncultured Phycisphaeraceae bacterium
TTATTCCGCGGCCGGGGCGGTGGCCTTGAGGCGGTCACGCACCCGGTCGAGCAGCGCGCCGCTGGGCAGCGCGTAGGGCCGGAACTTCTCCATCGTGCCGCGTTCCTCGCTGTAGCAGATCGCGCGGTAGAGGCCCAGCGTGTTGGCCGCGGGCGTGTCGATCAGGTTGCTCGAATCGGTCGCGCTCATCTGGAACAGCACGCGGTAGTCGAACTCGCGCATCAGCGAGCGATCGATCGTGCGGTCCACCGAGATCGGCGTGTCGCACCACGCGAGCAGGTGCACCCCCACCGCCGGGCCTTCCTTGAGAATCTCCGCGAACTGCTTGTCCGGCTTCGGTGCGGCCGCGTCATCATCCATCGAGAAACTGAAATCGTCTTCCCCCTTGCGCAGCATGCGATAGCGCTGCAGGCCGTAGATGAACGCGAAGATCGGCGGCTCGTCGGCCGCGTCGTCCAGATCGAGCCGGCGTTTCACCTCGGCGGCCAGATCGGCGATGGCGGCTTCGGTGTCGCGCCACGCGACGTCACGCGTCTCGTGCGGCAGCGCCTCGGCCACGGCGGCGAGGCGGCCGAACAACGGCGAGTCGGCGGTCGAGCCGTCGAACAACACGAAGCGGGCACGGTCCGCCGGGTATTGCACGGCGAGGCTGATCATCGCGGCGGTAAACATCGCCAGCGCCGCCTCATCCTGCTGCCCGATGATCAGCGCGTTGGCCCCCGCCTGACGCCGCAGCACCAGCGCGGTCGGTTCCTTGATCGCCACCGGTTCGCCGATCCACGCCTCCCCGGCCCCCGCCCCCGGATGTGTCCCCGAAACAAGTTGATCGCTTCCCTCACCGTCGAGCAGCGCGGCCAGCGGCTGGTTCTTCTCCAGCTCCGCCGGGGCGTTGCCCTCGAAGACGATCGTCGGCGGGCGCTTGACGTTCTGCTGTGTGGCCAGGGCCGCGGCTTCGCGCACGTATTGGTCGCGCTTCGCGTCCGACAGCCACGAGATCTGGAACGGGCTGTTGCCCTCGAGCGCGCCGCCCTGGTCGTTGTAGATCGCCTCACCGGGGCGCGTGAGCAGGCGGGCCGCGCCGTTGTCGTCGTTGAGGATGAGTTGGGAGTCGGCCTCGGAGCATTGCAGCGCGATGCGCACCGCCATCTGCCCGAGCGTGCCGCGCCCGAGGCCCAGCGCCCCGCCGAGCGACTGGCTGCCGAGGAACGCGTGGATGCCGAAGGCACGGCCCTGCCGCACCAGCCGATCCAGCAGCAGCGCCGCGTCCTGCGCAATCTTGTCGTCCTCGCTGAAAAACTCGTGGAACTCGTCGATCAGTAGCAGCGTGCGCGGCAGGGTTTGTTTTCCGGGGGTGCTGTCGGGTAGCGCCCGGTAGGCCGAAAGATTCTGCACGCCGTGCTTGCGGAACAGCTCGCCGCGGCTTTCGAGCTCGGCGTCGAGCCGCTGCAGCACCGACAGGCCGAACTCGCGGTCCGACTCGATGGCGATCGCCCGCGCGTGGGGCAGGCCCAGGTCGGCGTAGGCCTTGAACTCCACGCCCTTCTTGAAGTCGATGAGGTAGAACTCGACCTCATCGGGGTGGTGCCACAGCGCGAGGTTGGTGATCAGCACGTGCAGCAGCGTCGATTTACCCGAGCCGGTCTTGCCCGCGACCAGCGCGTGCTGCGCGACGCCGCGGCCGAGCGTGACCGATTGCAGCCGCGTCGCGCCGGTGCGTCCGACGGGCACGGACAGCTCATCGACGGTCGAGCGTGTCCAGCGTTTGCCCTGCGGCGGTGAGATGGTTTCAAACGGCACCTCGACGCGGCTGGCGTCGCGTGCCGCCTCGCCCACGGTGTTCACGATGCGCGTCAGCAGGGTTTCCGGGGGCGGGCCGTCGAGCGTGAGTGGGAAGCGCTCGTAGATCTCATCATTCCAGACCCACTTGCCGTCGCGGTGGGCGATGGTGACGCAGTTGGCCTGCAGGTCTTCGACGTGGGTGCCCGAGGGCATGGACTGGCGCACGTCGTGGAAGATCAGCAGGAACACACCACAGCGCGCCCCGCTCGCCGCGATGCTCGCCAGCCGGGCGATCGCCTCGGCGCTGAAGCCGGTCGGGAAGTCGGTCACCACGAGGAAGCGGTACGGCTCGGCCAACTCGCCCGCCTGCGCGTTGTACTCGTCGATCGTCTCGAAGTCGTTGCGCAGATATTTCTGGATCACGTTTTCCATGTGCTCGGTCAGGTCGGTCAGCCGGGCGGCGATGTGCTGCGGCTCGGACCAGATGCGGCTGGTGACCAGAGACTCGTCGTGATCGGCCAGATGCATGAAACCCGCGAAGCTCTGCCCCAGGCCGATCGGATCGATCAGGGTGAACTTCACCCGCCCCGGCGGCATGGCGGTGAGCAAGCGTGCCATCACCGCCTGCAAGGACTTGATCGCCTGCTCGCGCCCCTCACGTCCGGCTTGGATCAACATCGAGCGCTGGTGCGGCGATGACAGCAGTGCCGGCACCGCGAAGGCCTCGGGCAGGTCGAGCGTGAACCGCCCGCCACGGGCCAGGTCGGTCATGATGTTGCGCAGGTCGATGCCGAGTTGGCCGAAGCGCACGACGTCGGAGAAATCGCGCGGGGGCGACCAGTCGGACCAGGACGCATCCGGCCAACCGGGGAAGCGCTGGGCGTTAATCTGGGTGAGGCGTTGGATCTCGGTTTCGATCTGATCGCGGCCGGTGGTCCACTGCCGCTCGACCTCCGCGAGGCCGTCGGTTCGGCGCTGGTCGTTGCGCTGGTGGCGTTCGAGGCGCTTGGCCTCGGCCATGTCGAGCAGGCGCTTCTTCTTGGCACGGTTGCCCTCGATCGAGCCGTCGCGCTGCTGTGCGAGCGCGGCGACGCGGCGCTCGGCGTCGGCGCGGCGGGTGTCGATCTGTGCTTCCGCCTGCTGCTTCGCATCGGCCAGCATCGCCTCGCCTTTGGCCTTCTGCTCCTCAAACATTGGCTCATACTTGGCCTTGGTGCTGTCGATCGTCTCCTGACGGGCGGCGATGGCCGCGTCGCGCTCCTCGTGCCGCTTCGCTTTGTAATACGCGAGCATCGCTTCGATGTGGCCCCGCGCCCGGGACAGCGATTGCTCAAACGGCTCGAGGGCCGCGAGGGTCTGCTTACGCGCCAGCCGCAGCAGCAGCCACAGCACCAGCCCGTACAGCACCAGCGCCCCGGCGGTCGCGCCGATAATCACCAGATAGTTCGGCTCCCCCGCCCCACCGAGGATGAACCCGAGGAACCCCCCCGCCGCGGCGACCAGCAACCCGATCGCGTAGGGCTTGACGCCGGAGAGCGCACCGGGGATCGCCAGGTCCGCCAGCCGGGCAAGGCGAGCTTCGGCCTCGGCTTTCTCCGCGTCGTAGTCGGGCGTGGGGTCCTCGGCCGGGGCGGGCGCGTCTTCGGCGTGCGGCGGCGCGGCCGCGTCGATCTCCTGCTGCGGCAGGCGGAACTTATTGAGCTGCGCCCGGCACTGTTCCTCCAGCGCACTCAGCTCCTGCTCGTAGCCCTCGGCTTGCCGTTGCTTGTCCTGCTTGTCACGCTTGAGCTTGTTGAGGATGCCCTCGAGCACGCTGTCGGCGGTCCACAGCGCGTGCTGATAATCCTCACGCAGCTTAGAACGTCTGGATTCGATCCGCCCGGCCAAATCTTCCAAATGTTTATTGGCCTGCGCCACCAGCGACGCCTGGTCTTTCTCGGCCTTCGCCTTGGTCGCGGCGATGGCTTGATCAAGTTGGCGGCGGGTCAACCGCCGGGCCGCGTCGTAGCGGTCGTCGAAGAACTGCTTGAGGCGTTTGTCGTGCTGCTCGATCGCGTCGCGCTTCTGCCGATGCTGCTGCTCGAGGTCGTGATCGGTCTGGGCGCACTGGTTGGAGAGCACCACCAGCTTGGCCAGCGCATCGCGCTGGCGTTTGGCGTGGGTGGGCTTGGCGGCGGCGGAAGCGGAGGCTCCACTTGCGGTGGAAGGATGTCCGGGGGCGGGTTCACTCATGCAGTGCTCTTGATCCGATGGTTTGCCTCGAGCCTTACTCGCAGTCACGCCGGGCCGCGGACAGCATGCCGGCCAGCGTCTCCATCGCCTCGACGGTCTGACGCACGTCGCCGTCGGCCGGCTCGATGACTTCTTTCTCCAGCCGATCGGCCATGGTATCGCGCCACGACTGGCGGGTCCGTTGCCACTCGGCCAGCAGGTCCTTGCGGGCCCGCTCCATCCGTGCCATCCCGGCGGATACACTCATGACGGCTGCTCCTCTTGGTCGTCGGCCGCCGGGGCGGGGGGTTCGCCTTCCTGCGGCATCGTTTCGGGCGACCGGGCCATCCCACCCGCCTGGGAACGTGCGGTGGTCGCACTTCCGGGGGCGGGGGCGGGGGCGGCCAGCGTGGTGTACTTGTCCAACGCATCGAGCATGCGATCGATTTCATGCACCGCGCCCGGCACCGAGCTCTCCACCACGCCCGCGGCCCGGCGTGCCATGCCCCGGTAGGTCAGCACTTCCTTGTCCAGCCGCTGCCGCCAGCGTTTGGTGTTGGCCAGCTTCTGCTGGGCGAGTTCGAGTTGGTGCTGGAGTTTCTTGAGCGCTTTTTCTTCAACCGCGGTATTGGGCGTGGTGCCCAGCGGGGTCTTGTAGAGCTTCTTGTTGCGCAGGTCGGCCTTGGCCTGCTCGACCTGTTCGTGCAGCTTGCGGATGACACGTTGCCAGTGCGCGGGGGCCTCGCCATCGAGCCAGTTGAGCGTGCGTGTGATCTCGCCGTCGGCATCGGACAGCGCGATCCGCAGTTCTTCGGCAAACTTGATCAGCCGCGCGCGGAACTGGCCCAACTGCTCGATGTCGGCGACGGAAGCTCGCTTGCCCATGAGTTACTTTCTATGCCGCAAGGTATTGAACCGCCCAGACGCCGAGGGTGCCAAGCAAGGCAATCAAAAAGCGTGATTAGCCGCTAATGCACGCGAATGAACACAAATGTACAAAAGAACAATCCCGATAGGCATGGCTTTTTATTTGCGTTCATTCGCGTTCATCTGCGGCTGATGCGCCTTGCTTGGCGCCCTCCGCGTCTGGGCGGTTTAACCCTTCAACGCTGGTTGAGGTAGTCCTGGATAAAGCTCGCCTTCTTGGCGAGGAACTGGCTGTGGCGGTCGGAGGCTTCGAGGAAGTTGCCCAGCGTCCGCACGGTCTGGTCGAACTCCTCGGCAAACTTCTTCTGCTCCTGGTCCTGCCATGATGTTTCGAGCTGGCGCATCTTGCCGCGGATGCTCTGCATCAGGCCGCGCATCTCGTGGTTGAAACGCGTCAGGTCCTTGGCGAAACGCAGCAGCTCTTCGGGATCGACATTTGCTTTGGCCATGCGGTGCTTCCTTTGGGGTAATTGCGTCCGGCGAGGCCGCGGTTACGGCGTCGCGGCCTGCTGGTGCTCATGGCGGAGCTGCCCGCACGCCGCGGCGATATCTCGACCACGGCTGGCGCGGATGTGTGTGTTCACCCCGGCCTCGCGCAATATCGCCTGGAACCGCTGCACATCCGCCGTCGCCGGGCGGTCGAACGGCAGTCCTTTCACTTCGTTGTAGCGGATGAGGTTGATGTTCGCCCGCAGCCGCCGCGCCACCCGCGCTAATTCGCGGGCGTGGTCGGGCTGATCGTTCAACCCGCCGAGCAGGATGTATTCGAGCGTCACCTCGCGGCCGGTGCGTTTGAAGTAGTAGGCCCCCGCTTCGACGAGCTGATCGATCGTGACAAACTTCGCCCACGGGATGATCTGCCGGCGGATGTCGTCGTTAGGCGCGTGGAGGCTGATCGCCAGCGTCACCGGCAGGTCGAGCTCGGCGAGGCGGCGGATGCCCGAGGGCACCCCGACCGTGCTGATCGTGATACGGCGGCCGGAGATGCCCAGCCCCCAGTCGGCCATCATCGTCCTGGCCGCGGCCGTCACCGCCTCGAAGTTCGCCAGCGGCTCGCCCATGCCCATGAATACGACGTTCGTCATCCCGTCCACCCCCGGCAGGTTGCCCAGTTGCCAGACCTGCTGGACGATCTGCCCGGCGGTGAGGTTGCCGTCGAGCCCGCCGAGGCCGGACGCGCAGAACTTACAACCGACCGGACAACCGATCTGGCTAGACACGCAGGCGGTCCGACGCGCCTTGCCCGACTCTTGGCTGACCGCGGGGATCATCACGCATTCGGTATGCGCGTCAGAGTTCGTTCCGGGGGGCAGGGTGCGGGGAGCAGGGAACAGGGGAAGCGACCTGTTGCCGTCGGCATTTGGCCCGGGACCTTGATCCGCGATCTGCGGGCCCCGCTCCCCCCGCCAGTCGATCAGCAGCTTCCGCGTGCCGTCTGTCGCTTTCTGCTCGCGCAGCACCGTCCCCTGCACGAAGTCGAGCGACGCGGCGAGCTTATCCCGGTCGGCGACGGAGAGGTTCATCATCCGCTGCGGGTCGGCAACGCCGTGGCGATAGACCCATTCCAGCACCTGCCTGCCCCGGAAGCCTGGCATGCCGAGACCAGCCAAATGCTCACGGAGGGTGTCGGGGTTGAGGCCGAAGATATGCGGACGATCAGGCATGCGTTGCTATTGTATTGGGAACCGTCCCCCCGTCCGGCCCCGCCCCCATGATCAGCACATTTGAGCGTCAACTGTTCGACCGCTACCTCGACCGCGTGATGGCTGCGTTACCGGCCCGGGTTCACGCGATGCTGGAGGAGGTGCCGTTGATCGTGGAGGACGAGCCGACGCGCGACCTGCTGGCGGAGTTGGGGATGGACCCGGACCACGACGACCTTTGCGGGTTGCACTCGGGGGTGCCGCTGACCGAGCGCAGCGTCGAGGCCGGGGCGACGATCCCGGATCAGATCATGATATTTCGTGGCCCGATCCAGCGTCTGGCGCAGGACAGGGTGGGGGGCACGGGCCGCGAAGCCGTGGAGGAACTGGAGCGTCAGATCCGCATCACGGTGCTGCACGAGATCGGCCACCACTTCGGACTCGATGAGGACGATTTAGACGCGTTGGGCTATGCTTAGGGACTCCCCCGATCGGCGTGAGCCCGCCCCATGAATGACGCAACGTCGCCGCCATCCCCGCCCCATCCCTGGGTGGCCCGGGTCACCCGCTGGAGCGTCGGGATCGGGTCGCTGGTGGCCGCCCTCTTGATCGCAGCCGTGCTCACCCGCACCGCCCCCAGCCCACAGCCGGGCGAGGGCGCGGTGATCGCCACCAAGGTCCCCGTGATCGAACTGCAGACGGTGATGATCGGTCGGCAGTGGCGCGGCTTGGGGACCGTGCGCGCGATCGATCAGGCCGCGGTCCCGGCGGAGGTCGCGGCGGTGGTGCAGCGCATCGCCGAAGGGATCGACGAGGGCATGCGCGTCGAAGCGGGGCAGGTGCTGGTGGAGCTGAACACCGACGACTTCGAGCAGCAGGCGGCGATCGCGCGGGCGAACATCGCGGCCCTCGAAGCACAGATCAACCAGCTCGACGCGCAGGAAGCCCGCCTCAAAGAACGCAGCGAGATCGAGAAGCAGTTGATGGCCATCGCGGAGGAAGAACGCGAGCGGGTGCAGCGGATCTACGAGAGCGGGGCCGCGGGACGCCAGGGCTACGACCGCGCCCGCCAGGCCGCGCTCGAATCCGAGCGTGCCGTCAACGCGACGCTCGAGCAACTCGACGCGATCGGCCCGCGCCGCACCCAACTCCAGGCGCAGGTGCTCAGCCAGAAGGCGTCGCTGGAGATCGCCGATCTCAACCTTCGGCGATCGATCATCCGCAGCCCGATCAACGGCATCATCCAGGCGCTGGATGTCAAACTCGGCGAACGCATCGCGCCGGGGCAGCGGGTGGCGCAGGTGGTGGGGCTTGATCGCGTCGAGGTGCCGCTGAACGTGCCGTCCTCGGCACGGTCCGATCTGTCGCGTGGCGACCCGGTGCTGATCCGCTCGGCGTCACGTGAAGACCGCCGGTGGGAGGCGACCGTCAGCCGCATCCTCCCACAGGACGACCCCGTTTCGCGTACCGCCACCTTCTTCGCCACCGTCGAGCAGCCCGACGCCGCGGCGCGTTTCGGCACGGCCGACGGCGCTTCGCTGCTCCTGCCCGGCGCGTTCGTCAGCGGCGTGGTGAGCAGCGACGCCTCGCAGCCGCGCTGGGTCGTGCCCCGCCGCGCGGTCCGCAACGACCGCGTGCTGCTGGTGCAGGACGGGATGATCCGAAGCTGCGAGGTCGAGGCCGACTTCTCGTTTGAGGGCCGCTTCCCGCAGTTCGGCGTGACCGACGACCAGTGGGTCGCGCTCAAGCCGGGAACCGCGCCGTTCGAGCCCGGCGATCAGCTCGTAGTCAATGTCACGGTGACGCTGCGTGACGGCATGCGCATCGAGCCGCTGCTGCTCCACGAGGCCGCCATGCCCGAATCGGTTTCGCGAGTCCCCGCCGGGCCGCGCAACCCGGAGGCCCAGCCGTGAGAGGCCTGGTCCGCTACTGCGTCCACAAGCCGGTCCCGGTCAACCTGCTGATGATCGCGGTGATCCTCGCGGGGCTGGTCGCCGCGGGCTCATTGCGGCGGGAGTTCTTCCCCGAGGTCGATGCGGAGCAGGCGATCATCGCCTTGCCCTACCCCGGCGCCTCGCCCGAAGAGATCGAGGAGTCGCTGGCGATCAAGGTCGAGGATGCGCTCTACGACCTGGAGCGCTACGTCGATGAGATCAACACCACCCTGGCCGAGGGCGGCGGCGGGATCACCGTCACCTTTCTGGACGGCACCGACCCGGAAAAAGCGCTCAACGAGATCGACCGGGCGATCGACCAGCTCCAGGACCTGCCCGACGGCGCGGAGGAGATCACCACCCGCCTGCTTGAGCCGAGGCTGCCGGTGATCCGCGTCGCGCTCTACGGCGAGCTGGACGACGAGGTGAAGAAAGACGCGATCCGCCGCGTGCGCGACGACCTGCGCAGCCTGCCGGGGATGGGCGAGGTGCTGGTGGATGGGGCGCGGGACTATGAGATCCGCGTGGATGTGCGGGGCGAGGCGTTGGCGCGGCAGGGGATCAGCCTGCCGCAGGTGTCGCAGGCGATAGGCGCGGCCATGCGCGACATCCCCGGCGGGACGGTGCGCGGCAGCGCGGGCAACGTGAAGGTGCGCACGATGGGCGTGACCGAGCGTTCCGCGGCGATCCGTGAGATCGAGGTGCGCTCGGACGCGGAAGGCCGCACCATCCGTGTGCAGGACATCGCCGAGGTGCGCGAGTCGTTCGAGGACAGCGACATCATCAACCGGTTCAAGGGCAACCCCGCGTCATTCCTCACGGTGTACAAGGTCGGTGATCAGGACATCGTCGAGATCGCGAACATGGTGCGGTCCTACGTCGCGGCGCGCAACGGCGAGCCTTTTGTTCCGACCCTCGCCGAGCGGGCGCAGCTGCTGCTGCCCGAGGGCATGCGGGCGATGTGGCCGATGAAACGGCTCGCGGCGCATCGGTTGGGTGCGGGGGCGGATAAGCCGCTGCCGGCCGGGGCGCAGATCAGCGCGTTCTCCGACCTGGCGGTGTACGTCGAGGGCCGGCTCGACCTGCTGACCCGCAACGCGCTGTTCGGCGCGGTGCTGGTTTTCGGGTCGCTGCTGCTGTTTCTCAACTGGCGGGTGGCGTGGTGGGTCGGGGTCGGGTTGGCCACCGCGCTGCTGGGAACGCTGGTGTTCATGCAGGTCTTTGATGTCACGCTCAACCTGCTGACGATGTTCGGGCTGATCGTCGTGCTGGGCCTGCTGGTCGATGATGCGATCGTGGTCAGCGAAAACATCCAGCGCCGCCACGACCAGGGTGAGCCGGCGATGCGCGCCGCGGAGAACGGCACGACGCAGGTGTTCTGGCCGGTGGTGGCCACCGTCACCACGACCATCGTCGCCTTCCTGCCGCTGACGTTTATCAAGGGCAACATCGGCGACCTGCTGGGCGCGCTGCCGATCGTGGTCGCCTGCGCGCTGGCCATGTCCCTGATCGAGTCGCTGATGATCCTGCCCTCGCACATGGGCCACTCGCTGGCCAAGCGCGACCGCGCGGCCGAGCACGCGGGCCGTTGGGGGCGTCGGCTACGCCGCTTCGAGGCCAAGCGCGACGAGCTGGTGCTCGACCGCTTTACGCCCTGGTTTGGCGAGGTTCTCAAATCGGCGCTGAAGCTGCGCTACGTGGTCATCGCGGTCGCGCTGGCGGTGCTGATCGTCTCGATCGGCATGGTCGGCGGGCGGCGCGTCGGGTTCACCTTCCTGCCCAAGAGCGATTCGGAAACCATCGTCATCGAGTTGCGGCTGCCCATCGGCTCGCCGATCGATCAGACCAATGCGGTGGTGCAGCACGTCGAGCAGGCGGCCCAGCGGCAGCCCGAATCCAAGGCCGTCGCCTCCGTGATCGGCAGCCGGGCCAACATCGACACCGGGGAGAACGAGGCGGCCTCGGCCCACGTGGCGCAGATCTTCGTCGAGTTGCTGCCCACCGAGCAGCGCGACCGCGAATCGTCCACCGTCATCCAGTCGATCCGTGACGCGTTAGCCGGCCGGATCGACCAGGTCGAGCGCATCAGCTTCTCGGAGATCACCGGCGGGCCGGGCGGCGCGGACATCCGTATCCAGGCCGAGGGCCCGCGCGTGGAGCAGTTGGAAGCCGCGGCCGAAGCGCTGCGGGCGATGCTGGCCGAGTACCCCGGCGTGTACGACATCGCGGACGACAACGATGTAGGTCAGTTGGAGCTTCAGATCACGCTCAAGCCCGGGGCCGCGGCGTTGGGCTTCACGCGGGCGGACGTGGCGCAGCAGGTGCGTGGGGCGCTGTTCGGGCTCGACGCCCACACCTTCGCCGATCGGCAGGAAGACATCGACGTGCGGGTGCGGCTGGACGACGCGACCCGCCGCAGCCTCTTCGCGATCGAGAACCTGTGGCTGATCGCCCCGTCGGGCCGGCCCGTGCCGATCAGCGAGATCGCCGAGATCAAGGAAGATGCGGCGTACGCGACGATCAAACGCATCGACCGCCGACGGGCGATCGCCGTCACCGCCGCGACCGCGCCGGGCGTCAGCCCCGAAGACATCACGCGCGACATCACCACCGCGAGGGAGGACGGCTCGCTCTCGCCGCTGGACCAGGTCCGCCGTCAGCACCCCGACACCGAGATCGTCTTCGGCGGGCGGCAGAAGCAGATGGCCGAGGCCTTCGCCACCCTGCCGATCGGCTTCCTCGCCGCGGTCGTCGGCATCTACATCATCCTCGCCATCCTCTTCAACAGCTTCGGCCAGCCGATCGTCGTGTTGCTGATCGTGCCCTTCGGTGCCGTCGGCATGATCTGGGGCCACTTCGTGCTCGGCTACACCATGACCTTCCTCTCGCTGATCGGCTTCGTTGCGCTCACGGGGATCGTCGTCAACGACTCGTTGATCCTCGTCGAGTTTTACAACGAGCAACGCCGTGAGGGTCACGGCGTGTACGACAGCCTCATCCGCGCCGGCCGCGCCCGCGTCCGTGCCATCATGCTCACCACCATCACCACCGTGCTCGGCCTGCTGCCGCTGATCCTCGAGCAATCCTTCCAGGCCAAGTTCCTGATCCCCATGGCCATCTCCATCGCCGGGGGCCTGATCTCGGCGACGGTCATCATTCTGGTCGTCCTGCCCTGCGTCATGCTCGTCTTCGATGACCTGCGTCGGCTGGCGCACTTCCTCTGGCACGGGCAATGGCCTCGGCGGCGGCCGATCACGGAGGGGATCGATCCTCTGGAAACGCAGCAATCGCAGCAAGCGCAGGAATCCAACGGCACGGTGCCCGCCTGACGCCGGTCTCCCGCGCTTGCTGCGTTGCCTGCGCATCCTGTGCTTCCCGTGATTCCTGCGTTTTCCTCAACCCGTTATCATCCGTACCGCCTGACCGACCGCAAACCTCCTCATCCCCTCCCACATGCTCAAGCTCGCCACCCTTATCAACAACCCCGGCGAACCCGAGGTCGATTCGCGCTACAACGACCCCAGGCTCCTGCGCGATCTGGGCTACAACGGGCTGGTCGTCTATGAAACCACCGCGCTGTCGGGGGTGGAGAGCGCGGATGTGATCGAGTCCGGCGAGCTTCGCCGCTGGGTGCAGCACCACATCGACCACGCCGCCCGCAAGATCGAAGAAGCGCAGGACGCCGGGCTCGAGGTCTTCCTGTTCTACGACGCGCTGGTGCTCACCGAGCAGGCGGTCAACCGCAACCCCACCGCGCTGACCTGCCGCAACCGCCCGCTGACGCTATGCCCCGCATCCGAACAGGCGTGGGACGCCTCGGTCCGGGCGCTGGAAGCGACGATGCGCCGCTGGCCGAGCATCGCGGGCGTCGTGCTGCGCTTCGGCGATACCGACGCGCCGCGCCTGCCGCACCTGGTCGGCAACGACATCTACTCGCCCCACTGCCCGCGCTGCAGCCAGTTCGGCCGGGCCGACCGCATCATCGCCGCGCTCGAGCGATTCCATAAGCTCGTCGTCGAGCGGATGGGCAAGCGGTTGATCGCGCGGGCGTGGAATGTGCGGCCCAACGGCCTGCACGACTCGCCGGAGCTGGCCAGGCGCGTGCTCGATCGCCTGCCCGGCGACCCCGAGGATGATCGGTTGATCCTCTCGTTCAAGTTCACCCAGACCGACTTCTGGCGTTACCAGAAGTGGAACCCCTGCAGCCTGCTGGCGGGCCGACGCCCGATCATCTACGAGTTGCAGTGCCAGCGCGAGTTCGAAGGCAAGGGCGGCTTCCCCAACTGGCAGGCGGGGCTGTGGCGAGACGGCGCGCCGGAGATCGAAGCGGACCAGGGCCGCGGCGGGCTGGCCACGCTCGATAAGCAGGTGAACCTCGCGGGGCTGTGGGCGTGGGTACGCGGCGGCGGCTGGGGCGGGCCGTTTATCAAGAACGAGACGTGGATCGATGCGAATGTCTTTGCCGTGCCCCGCCTCGCGGAGAAGCGCGACGCCGACCCGCAGGCGATCGCGGAGAAGTGGGTCGAGACGGAATTCGGGATCAAGAAAAAACCGGTGAAGCAGAAGTTGTGCGAGATTCTGGTCAACTCCGCCGACTCGGTGCGGGATGGGTTTTATCTCGGGCCGTTCGCCCGGCAAAAGGCCGACCCCTGGCACCCCAACGCCGACTGGATCGAGGACGACCTGGTCGATGCCCAGGCGCTGTGGCGGATCATCCAGCGGCTGCCGGCCAAGGACCTCGACACGCTGGTGGACGAGAAGATTCGCGCGGCTCACCGCTTCTCGGAAGATCGGCACGCCCTGCAGCGCCTCGTCGCCGAGCACAACCTGCGCCGGCTCGAACCGCTGGTCGGCATGATGATGTACGCCGAATCGCTGCTCGAAGCCCTGCGCGACCTATGCGCCGGGCTGGTCGCGTACCGCCGCTTGCGTAAAACACCGCAGGACACCGCCTTGGCCGACACCGTACGCCGCAGCCTCTATCACGCGCAGGCGCACTGGAACCACCACGTCCAACGCGTCGGCCCGATGCGCGGCGTGGCCACCCCCTTCCGCGAAGCCGGCTTCTGGGACCTGACCCAGCAGATCCTCGGCGAACTGGGTTAACCTCTTGCCGCGTTCCCGCAAGCCGTGCCCCGAGTCGCGCTGCGACGCAGGGCCGGATCGGAACCTCACCCTCCTGTCATCGTCTTCGTACTCGTTCTCGTTCTTCGTTCTCGTCATCGACGCCGGATTTCGATAATGAGAACGAAGAACGAGTAAGAGAGACTGCGATTGCGAGAACGAAAGCACAAGGCATCAACCATGCCCCCTCGCCCCCACAAATTGGCGCTATACGAAGCCGCCGTCCAGCACCCGCTGGCCGAGGTCCGCTTCCTCGACCGCGCGTTCCGACACGCGCACCGCACCACCCCCCTGCTGCTGCGCGAGGACTTCGCGGGGACCTGCGCGGTGGCCGCGGCGTGGTGCGCATCGCACCCGCAGCGACAGGCGATGGCCGTCGAAGCGCACGGGCCGACGCTGCACTGGGCGATGCGCCGGCACCGCGACATCGACGATCTGCACGGCGTCGAAGCGGACGTGATGGCGGTGCGCTTACCGCGGGTCGATGTCCTGGCCGCGCTCAACTTCAGCGCGTTGATCTACCACGACCGGGCCTCGATGCTCGCCTACTTCAAGCACGCCCGACGGTGCCTGCGCAAGCCCGGGCTGCTGGTGCTGGACCTCTTCGGCGGGGCCGGCGCGATGCGGCCGGGCACCCAGTCGCGCGACATCCACGCCGAGGACCCCACCCTCGACCGCTTCACCTATCACTGGGAACAGCGCTCTTTCGACGCGGCCACGGCCCGGATCGATTGCCGCATCCACTTCACCGGCCCGGCGGGGGGCGACCGTCGCAACGCGTTCCGCTACGACTGGCGGCTGTGGACGCCTAGCGAATGGCTCGAATTGCTCCAGCAAGCGGGGTTCACCACGACCCACCTCTGGTGCGATCGATCCAACCCCGCGACCGGCCGCTCCGACGGCCGCTACCGCCCCGTCCGCAAGCTGGTAAACCGGGATGAATGGGTGGCTTACATCACCGCCGGCCACGCCTGACCCCGCCCTTTCACCGCTCGTGGCTTCGCGGAGCCGTTCGGCCGCGTGCTGCCCGCAGGAGGCGGGCAAGCCGAACGTCGGCCGGACCGTCCCGCGTAGCGGCGAGCGGCGGAACCGGGAGGGAATCCGGGGGCGCAAAACCTGCGCCAATTCTTGCCAAACCCTCGAAAGCGCAGTACTTTATGGGACCGATCGTGAGGGTGGGCAACCCGATCGGACACTGACGTATTGACCTGCTTCCTCCAAGGAATCTTGCCGTGCTGATTCTCATCGTGGCGGGCGGCCCCGACAAGGGACGCATCTTCGAACTGCTCGATGACAAGGAGGTCATCCTCGGCCGTGAAGGCGAGACCGTTCGCCTTAACGACCCCAAGTGTTCGCGTCGCCATGCGCGCCTCGTGCGCGAGGGCGAGCAGTGGTACATCCAGGACAACAAATCCCGCCACGGCACCCACCGCAACCACAAGCCCATCACCGGCAAGACCCCCGTCAACGACGGCGACTACATCCAGATCGGCTCGACCGTCCTGGTCATGGCCTCCATGCCCGAGGAACACCTCGAACGACTCGCCCTCCTCGGCCCCACCCCCACCCCCGCCCCCGGA
>CAZTLX010000092.1:0-15166 GCA_964614575.1 uncultured Phycisphaeraceae bacterium
CGTAGAGCGCGGCGTGGGCCTTGCCCGCATCCTGTTCCAGCTTGCCGAGGTTGGCGAGCAGCTTGTGACGCGCGTGCAGCTCGGTGAACTCGCCGTCGGTCGGCTCGGCCTCGTCGATCTCGCCGGCCTGAAATTCGTACAACTCAAGCTGCTGCTTGCGCAGCGTGCGCGACGCGTCGAGCTGGGCCTGCGTGTGGCGCAACTCGCGCAGGCGCTGCCACTGCTCGGCGAAGGCCTGGCGCAGGTCGGTCGCGCCGGCGTAGGCATCGAGGATGGTGAGCTGGTTGGCGGGTTTGAGGAGGTATTGGTGGTCGTGCTGGCCATGGATATCGACCAGGGCTTCGCCCAGTGCGCGGGCCATGGCGGCGGTGGCGGGCTGGCCGTTGATCGAGACGCTGGTGCGTCCGGAGGCGAAGAGCTTGCGGGTGATCAGCAGCGGCTCGCCGGGGGCGAGGCTCTGGTCGCAGAGGGCGGAGGCCTCGGCGGCGCGGTCGGCGTCGTGCAGCTCGAAGACGCCGCTGATCCGGGCTTCCTCGGTGCCGGGGCGGACGAGGTCGGCCGCGCCCGCGGTGCTGCGCAGGCCCAGGAGCAGCTCGAACGCGCCGAGGATGAGGGATTTGCCTGCGCCGGTCTGTCCGGTGAAGGCGTTGAGGCCTTCGGTCAGCTCGACGGTGAGGTCATCGATGAGGGCAAGATTGGTGATGTGCAGTTCGCGGAGCAAATCGCGGCCTCCGTGCCCGCTCCGGCGGGGACGATATCAGGCTAATGATCGGGTATCGGTTCGGCAAGCGGGCTTTGCGCGAAACCATCGGCCGCCGGGCGGCAATCATTTGGTGCGGCCGCAGATAGAATGTGGCCGACCCGCCAAATTTTACGAGGTTTTCATGCTCCACCCCGCCCGTTTGCTTGCCGCCGCCCTCCTCCTGACCGCCCTGCTGCTGCCGACGCTGCCGAGTCGTGCGGCCGACGATATTGTGGGTTACGCGACCGGCACCGGCAATCAGTCGTTCAACGCGTTGCTGCATCTTTCGGACGGCAGCCTGCTGATCGGCGGCGGCGCGACGGACCTGGGCTTTATCCCCGCGGATGTGCCTCGCACCGAATTGGCCGGCCCCGCGCCCAGCAGCGCCCCCACCGGCCGCACGCCGTTCCTCCTGCACGTCTCGGGCGACCTGAAGACGATCCACCGCCTGACCACGCTGCCCAAGGACAGCGCCCGTGCCGTTGAGGTCATCCGGACCACGTCGATCCCGGGCCAGCCGACTGGCGACCTCTATATCTCCGGCAAGCGCGACACGCAGGGCAAAGACATCCGCGACGGCTATTTCATCGCAAAGCTCGACGGCAATTTCGTGGACGCCCCGCCGACCCGGTTGCTCTGGAACCGTGACGTCCGCGCGACCGGCGCGCTCAAAGAAGATCAGTCGTGGGACGTCGGCGGCGACGGCAAGGTCGTTTATGCCGATGGCGAGCCCTACAGCTACAACTGGATGGCGGTGTACCGCCTCACCGCCGACGGTGAGGATGATGTGGTGCCGCAGTGGCGGACGCACTGGGGCGTGAACAAGGCGGGTAAAAAAACCGAGTTCGCCGGCACCGCCGATCAGTTTGACGGGACGATCGAGCATTCGGGCATCGTGCTCAAGGTGTGGGACCGCGGCGACTTCCGCTCGTGGAACGAAAACGACTACACCCAGGAAAGCTCCGACGGCAACGGCGGGATCAAGCGGGGCAAGTGGCCGTTCGACGCGATGTTCGACGGCTACTACGACCCGTCGACCAAAAAAACCGCCAAGGTCCGCGACGACGGGCGCGGGTACTACGGCTACCGCTGGGGGAACACGCCCTGCGCCCACGTCGGCGCGATCGTCATCGACCGCCGCACCAACCAGATGTACATCGGCGGCAACAACAAGTCGCGGCTGCCCGGTGGCAACCCCGACTTTGAGCCGTGGGTCGTCGCGATGTCGCCCGACGGCGAGCTGCGCTGGTGGCAGCGGTTGTATGCCGAGTCCAAAGGCGTCTCCACGCCGGACCAGTACGTCGATGCGCTGGCGATCGATTACCGCGATGCGTCGGCCGGGGGCGAGGCGCTGGTGGTGGTTGCCCGGGCGCACGGCAACAACGTCAACAACTTCTGGGGCGGCAACGAGATCAAGCATCCCGATAACCCCGGCAACGGATTTCAGAACGGCTTCACCGGGACGCACGGCAACATGCACTTCTCCTGGCTCGGCCGCATGACCCTGGCCGAGGGCACGATGCTGCACGCGACCTACCTCGCCGAGTACGCCGAGGGCGCGAACCACGGCGGCGACCCGTTCGCCGACCCACTGCTGGCCCACTGGCCGCACTTCCGCTCCGGCTGGCCGGACCTCAACACCACCCGCGTCCACCCGCACTCCCTCCAGATCGATGCGGCGGGCAATGTCTATCTGCTGGGCAAAGGCCGACGCGTGATCACCACGTCCAACGCATACATGGAGATGCCCAGCCCGCTGCGTGACAAGGGCTCGAAGGGCAACTGGGCCGACTTCGCCCGCGTGTATAAACCAGACCTGACCGGCCTGCACTACTCGTCGATCCTCGCGGGCAAGTGGGACTGGCAGACGGCCGAGGGCGGCTCGCCCGTTACGCTGCGTGCGCTGGCTCCCGTGGAGGCGGGGCTGGTGACCGTCGGCGTCGCGGCGCTCAACAAACAGGGCATGGTCGTCGGCAACGAGATGCCCACCGCCAACCTCACGCCGTGGCTCAGCGACCAGCGCATCGGCGAATCGGCGGTGTTGGGCCTCCTGCATTTCGAGCGTGAATAGTTTGCGGGAATAGATCGCAACCGCCATGGGTATTCTGGGGGCATGAACCCGTTCAAGGCGTATACCCATTGGCTGCACACGCGCTGGCCGGCCGGGACAGTTGAAAAACTGCCGATCGTCAACGAGGACGGCTCAACTAACGTGCCGGGCCTGTACATCACCGGCGACCTGACCGGCGTGCCGCTGCTCAAGTTCTCGGCCGACAGCGGCGCCAAGGCGGTGCGGCGCCTGGTCGAAAAAAATGAGTACAAGAAGCGCGAGCCCTCATCAGGCGTGCTGGACCTGGCGATCGTCGGCGGCGGGGTCTCGGGGTTCAGCGCGGCGTTGGAAGCGAAGAAGCACGGCCTGAGATTCAAGGTCTTCGAGGCCGCCGAGCCGTTCTCGACCATCGTCAACTTCCCCAAAGCCAAGCCGATCTACACCTACCCGACGGACATGACGCCCGCGGGCGATCTGCAATTCCACGAGAAAAGCGACATCAAAGAGGGCCTGCTCGAAGACCTGCACGAGCAGACGCTTGAGCAAGGCATCGAGCCGGTCAACGCCCGGGTCAGCCACGTGCAGCACAAAGGCGGGTTGTTCGAGGTCGTGATCCCCGATGGCGAGAACATCACGGCCCACCGCGTGATCGTTGCCATCGGCCGCTCGGGCAACTTCCGCAAGCTGGGGGTGACCGGCGAAGACAAAGACAAGGTCTATAACCGCCTGCACGATCCGAAGGATTACTGCGATCAGAACGTGCTGGTGGTCGGCGGCGGGGACAGCGCGATGGAGACCGCGATCGCGCTGGCGAGCTGCGGCGCGGACGTGACGCTGTCCTACCGCAAGCCGCAGTTCAGCCGACCCAAGCCGGAGAACGTCGAGAAGCTGAATGCCCTCGCGCGGAACCCGACCGAGGCGGTGGAGGTCGAAACGGTCGAGGGCGATCGCGTCACGACGCCATCGGGCGCGTACCAGCACCCCGACCACACCGGCAAGCTGACGCTGATGATGCCCAGCCAGGTCAAGGAGATCGGCGACGGTTACGTGGTCGTGACCGACGAAGCGGGCGAAGACCAGCGGCTGGAGAATGATGCGGTGTTCTCGATGATCGGCCGCGAACCCCCGCTGGAGTTCTTCCGCCGCAGCGGCGTGCGGATCAGCGGGGAGTGGACCTGGCGCTCGGCCCTGCCGCCGGCGCTGTTCCTGCTGCTGTGCTTCTGGGTCTATAGCTGGAAGGACTTTGTGCCCTACCTCGGCGAGCTGCCGGGCTGGCTGAATCCGGACGTGTCGCCGATCTCCGACGCGCTGCGCAACCTCGGCGGCACGATCGGCGCGTGGGCCAACGACCCGTCCACGCTGCTGGGCACGCTCGTCAACGGCCTCGGATCGCCCGCGACCTATTACACGTTCGCCTATTCGGCGCTGGTGGTGGTCTTCGGCATCAGGCGGATACGCAGGCGCAGGACGCCTTATGTGAAAGTGCAGACGCTGACGCTGATGGCGATTCAGGTGATCCCGCTGTTCATCCTGCCGGTGATCCTCCTGCCGTGGCTGGGGGCCAACGGCGTGTTCGACAGCGGCGCGGGGCTGTGGATCAAGCAGCAGTTCTTCCCGGGCGAGACGTGGTGGCGGGCGTACGGCCTGATCCTCGCCTGGCCGCTGATGGTCTGGAACTGGTTTACCGCCGAGCCGATCTGGGGTTGGCTGGTGCTCGGGTTCCTGCAGACGTTCGTGGCGATCCCGGCGATGATCTACTTCTGGGGCAAGGGGTCGTACTGCGGCTGGATCTGCTCCTGCGGCGCGATGGCCGAGACGCTCGGCGACACGCAGCGCCACAAGATGCCGCACGGCCCTTTCTGGAACCGGCTGAACATGGTCGGGCAGGGCGTGCTGGCGATCGCGCTGATTATGATGGCCATCCGCATCATCGGCTGGGCGCTGCCGGGCCAGGACAACTGGGCGGCAGGCGTGTTCTCGTGGATGCACACCCAGGGCGTGGACGGCGCGGCGGCGGGCACGCGGGGCGCGCTGAGCTACTGGTGGCTGGTCGATCTGTTCCTGGCGGGGATGCTCGGCTATGGGCTGTACTTCTTCATGTCCGGCCGCGTGTGGTGCCGCTTCGCCTGCCCGCTCGCGGCCCTGATGCACATCTACACCCGCTTCTCGCGCTTCGCGATCATCGCGGAGAAGAAGAAGTGCATCTCGTGCAACGTCTGCACCAGCGTCTGCCATCAGGGCATCGACGTGATGAGCTTTGCGAACAAGGGCCTGCCGATGCAGGATGTGGAATGCGTGCGCTGCAGCGCGTGCGTACAGAGCTGCCCGACGGGCGTGCTCAGCTTCGGGCAGGTGGATCGTGAGGGGCACACGATCCGGCAGGACCCCGCCTGGCTCGCGGCGTCGCCGGTGCGCATGGCGGAATTGACGGTACACGGAAAACCCCACGGGCGGTGAACCGCCCTGAACCGGTTCAGGCGGTTTCAGCCGCCGTCTGTTAACCTTTCAATCATGCCCAAACGCATCCACAAAACCGCGCGCCACCGCGCCGAGCACTTCCACGGGCATCACCGCTACGAACACTGGTACGTCGATAATCAGGTCTATTTCATCACCGCCCGCTGCCGCGAGCGTAATCCCGTCTTCGCAACCGAAGAAGCCAAGGCGGTGTTCTGGGATCGGTTCGACCATTGGACAAAAGCGTGTGGATTTACGCCCTGGGTCACGTCGCTGATCGACAACCATGATCACACGCTCGGCTACAACCGCACCGGCGAGCAACTCAAAACCCTGATGCAGCGGCTGCACGGCTCGGTGGCGAAACTCGTCAACGACCTGCTGCCCGAACGCCGCACCGATTTTTGGCGCGATCATCGGGGACGCGAGTTCATGGACGGGTGTATCCGTGATGACCTGCAAGCCCGCCGCGCCTACCGTTACACCCTGACGCAGTGCCGACGATACGGGATTTGCGACGATTGGTGTGACTATCCGCACACGCGGGTGAATGTTGAGTTGGAGCGGGCGACCCGGCGGGCGGGTGGAGGAACTTGGGGCGTTTATGCTCGGAGTGCCTTGTCAACGATATGAACCAAAGCGATAAAGACGGGCGATGAATCGGCTTTAACCATTAAGAATGAGACCATGCCTGAATCTTCCACCTTTAACGACGCGCTTAAGCGCATGGATGCCGCGGCCGAGATCGCGGGGATTGATCCCGAAGCTGTGTTGCGGCTGCGCTACCCGCAGGCGATCTTTCAGTCCACCATCCCCGTCCGCATGGACGACGGCTCGCTGCGGATGTTCCCCGCCTATCGCGTGCAGCACGACAACACGCGCGGCCCGACTAAGGGCGGCCTGCGCTACCACCCCGAGGTCGATCTCGACGAGGTCAAGGCCCTCGCGTTCTGGATGACGTTCAAGTGTGCCGTCGTCGGCATCCCCTACGGCGGGGCGAAGGGCGGCGTCGCGGTTAACCCCAAGGAACTGTCCCGCCTCGAGCTCGAACGCCTCTCCCGCGGGTTCATCCAACGCATGGCCGATGTCATCGGCCCCGACCGCGACATCCCCGCGCCCGATGTCTATACCAATTCGATGATCATGGGCTGGATGATGGATGAATACTCGAAGCTCCGGCGATGCCACAGCCCGGCCGTCATCACCGGCAAACCCATCGCCCTCGGCGGCAGCGCGGGGCGCGAAGACGCCACCGGCCGCGGCGCGTACCTGTGCCTGCGCGAGCTGGCCGGCAAACGCGGCTGGAATCCCAGCGACATCACCGTCGCGATCCAGGGCTTCGGCAACGGCGGGCAGGCGGTGGCGCGGCTGCTGCACCAGGACGGCTACAAGGTCGTCGCCGTGTCCGACTCCCGCGGCGGGATCTACAAGGCCGACGGCTTCGACGTGCCCTCGCTGATCCAGTTCAAAAACGAGTCGCGTCAACTCAAGGCGGTGTACTGCGACGGCACCGTCTGCGAGAACGTCGATGCGGACACGATCAGCAACGAGCAACTGCTCGAGCTGGATGTGGACGTGCTGATCCCCGCGGCGCTGGAGAACGTGATCACCGCCGAGAACGCGGGAGATGTGCGGGCGCGGGTCGTCGTCGAGATCGCCAACGGCCCGACGACCTCCGAGGCCGACACGATCCTCGCCCGGCGTGATGACCTGCTCGTGATCCCCGACATCCTCGCCAACGCGGGGGGCGTGACGGTCAGCTACTTTGAGTGGGTGCAGAACCGCGAGGGCTTCTACTGGTCGGAAGCCGATGTGCATCACCGGTTGGAGCAGATCATGACGGGCTCGTTCCGCGAAGTGTACGACATCAAGCAGCAGCACCAGATCGACATGCGGACCGCGGCGTACGTCAGCGCCCTGCGACGGATCGGCGAGGCGATCGAAGCCGGCGGCACGCAACGCTACTTCACCAACAGCCACTGACCACGAATCGCGCTATGATCCTGCGATGAAAGCCTCCGAACTCCTCGTCCGCTGCCTCGAAAACGAAGGCGTGACCCATATCTTCGGCGTGCCCGGCGAAGAGAACGCCGACTTCATGCTCGCGCTGCAGGACTCGTCGATCCAGTTCATCCTCTGCCGCCACGAGCAGGGCGCGGCGTTCATGGCCGACGCCTACGGCCGTCTCACCGGCAACCCCGCCGGCTGCCTGGGCACGCTCGGGCCCGGAGCGACCAACCTGCTCACCGGCGTCGCCAACGCCAACATGGATCACGCCCCGATGCTCGTGCTCACCGGCCAGGGCGCGACCACCCGCCAGCACAAAGAGTCGCACCAGGTCATGGACGTGGTCGAGATGATGCGCTCGGTCACCAAGTGGGCCCACGCGATCATCACCCCCGTGAACATCCCCGAGCTGGTCCGCAAGGCTGTGCGCCTGACCCGCACCGAGAAGTGCGGCGCGGTCCACCTGGAGCTGGCCGAGAACATCGCGAAGCTCGATGCGCCGCCGCAAGCGAGCCCGCTGCCGGTCCGGCGTTTTATCCGGCCCGAGCCGGTGGGCTGGATGCAGGACCGCGCCGCCCAGGCGATCCGCAAAGCCAAAAAGCCCATCATCATCGCGGGCAACGGCGCGATCCGGAAGCGCGCCAGCAGCGAGTTGCGCGCGTTCTGTGAGCTGACGGGTATCGGTGTCGCATCGACCTTCATGGGCAAGGGCTGCGTCGATTGCGACCGCCCCTACTGCCTCTACACCATCGGGCTGCAATCGAAAGACCACATCGCCACCGCCGTCGCCGAGGCCGACCTGGTCATGGCGGTCGGGTACGACCTGGTGGAATACCCGCCGCGGCTGTGGAATTTCGGGCAGGACAAGACCATCCTGCACATCGACTTCCTGCCCGCGGAGATCGATCGGCATTACCACCCGCAGATCGAGCTGGTCGGCGATATCGCCGGGGCGCTGGCCGGCCTCACCCACCGCCTGATCGATGAAAGCGGCTGGGACTTCGACCTCAGCGCGCAGACCAGGGCCCGACGGTTGATGCACGACGAGCTGATCGCCGCCGCGTCGGAGAACGGCGACGGCCTGATTAAGCCTCAGAAAGTGCTCGCCGAGGTCCGCGCCGCGCTCGGGCCGCACGACATCCTTTTCTCCGGCGTCGGCGCGCACAAGATGTGGATCGCTCGACATTATCACTGTCATGAACCCAACACCTGCATCATCCCCAACGGCTTCTGCTCGATGGGCATGGCGCTGCCCGGCGCGATCGGGGCGCATGTCGCGCGCGAGGCGAAGCTGCTCAACGACAACCGCTCCCGCATCTTCGCCATCGCGGGGGATGGCGATTTCCTCATGAACGTGCAGGAGATGGAGACCGCCACCCGGCTCGGTGCCGACATCACCGTCATGGTCTGGGAGGATGGCGGGTACAACCTCATATCGTGGAAGCAGGAGACGGAGTTCGGCCGACACACCGACCTGAGCTTCGGCAACCCCGACTGGTTGCAGCTCGCCGAGTCGTTCGGCTGGCAGGGGCAGGTGGTGGATAAGGCCGCCGACCTGGCCGCCTCGATCGACAAGGCCTTGAACTTCCGCGGGCCGTCGTTGATCGTCGTGCCGATCGACTACCGCGAGAACCCCAAGCTCACCCAGCGCCTGGGCAAGCTCGAGCGCTCGTTGTGAGTGACCCGTGCCTTTGAGACAGAAAGCGAGGGTTCACCATGAGACTGCCGCAAACGTATCCTTTCTATATCGCCAACCAGCCGCGGACGCCGAACACCGATCTGGCGGTGACGGACAAGTCCAGCGGTGAGACGGTGACGCGTGTGCCGCAGGCCGGGCCGGAGCACGTGGAACAGGCGATCGCCGCGTCCGCCAAAGCCGCCAAAGCGATGGCGAAGCTGCCGGCCTATAAACGGCAGGCGGTCCTGGAGCACTGCGTGTCACGCTTCCGGGAGCGTGCCAACGAGCTGGCCGAAGCCTTGTGCCTCGAAGCGGGCAAGCCGATCAAGGACAGCAAAGGCGAGGTGGCGCGACTGATTGACACGTTCAAGATCGCGGCGGAAGAAGCGACGCGGATCGTGGGCAACGGCGAGGTGATGGAGCTGGCGATCAGCGAGCGGGCCGCGGCCTATCGCGGCATGTGGAAGCGCGTGCCCTTGGGCCCCTGCTCGTTCATCACGCCGTTCAACTTCCCGCTGAACCTGGTGGCGCACAAGGTCGCCCCGGCGATCGCGGCGGGCTGCCCGTTCGTGCTCAAGCCCGCGCTCAACACGCCCATCGGCGCGCTGATCATCGGCGAAGTCCTCGCGGAAACCGACCTGCCCGAGGGCGCGTTCTCCATCATCACCCCGAGCAACGACGACGCCGCCCCGCTGATCGAGGACGATCGGCTCAAGCTGCTCTCGTTCACCGGCTCGACCATCGGCTGGGAATTCAAGTCCCGCGCCGGCAAGAAGAAAGTCGTCCTCGAGCTCGGCGGTAACGCGGCCTGCATCGTCGACGAAACGATGACCGGGCCACACCTTGAGGACGCGGTGAAGCGGATGATCACCGGCGCGTTCTACCAGTCCGGCCAGTCTTGCATCGGCGTGCAGCGCATCCTGCTGCACGAGTCGGTTTACGACACATTCAAGGGTAAGTTCGTCGCCGCCGCGGCCAAGCTCAAGACCGGTGACCCGAAAGACGAGAACACGTTCATCGGCCCGATGATCAGCGAAGACGCGGCCAAGCGCGTCGAGGCCTGGATCAACGAGGCCGTGGACGCCGGCGCGACCGTGCTCTGCGGCGGGAAGCGCGACGGCGCGATCGTCTCCGCCACCGTCGTTGAAAACGTGCCCCGCGACGCGAAGCTCTCCTGCCAGGAGGTCTTCGGCCCGGTCGCGCTGCTGCGCAAGTTCCGTGATTTTGACGAGGCCCTGCGCCTCGCCGATGACAGCAACTTCGGCCTGCAGACCGGCGTCTTCACCCGCGACCTGTATCGCGCCCAGCAGGCGTGGGATGAGTTGGAGGTCGGCGGCGTGGTGGTCGGTGATGTGCCGAGCTGGCGGGTCGATCACATGCCCTACGGCGGCGTGAAGGATTCAGGCCTCGGCCGCGAAGGCCTGCGGTGGGCCATCGAAGACATGACCGAGCCACGCCTGCTGGTCATCCGCGACCCCGGCTGCTGAGGCTACTGCAACTCGAAGCGGACCACCGTGCCCGGCTCGGCGTCCTCCGCGCCTGGCACCACGGTCATGCGCTCGGGGTCGATTTCACGGCTGACCAACGCCTCGAACACAGCCCGCGCCCGCTCCGTGGCGAGGCCGGTCAAGGCGTCGTCCGGGAGGGTCAGGCCGTCCAGAAGTTTCGCCTCGGCTTCGGCGAACGAGATGGTGGCGGCTCCGCCCTCCCCGTCGGTCGCGTCCGGGTCATCATCTGGGGCCACCGGCAGGTCGGGCTTGGCCTCGCCTTTGATCAGCCGATCGAGGCCGCGGCCGATGTTCGAGAGCACCGGCACGTTGAGCCGCTCATCCTTCTTCGCCGCTTCGGGGTCGGGCAGGCTGTCGCGATCGACCGGGGGCAACGGCTCCGCGGAGGTCTCGGCGAGCTTCGCGTAACGCAGCAGCACCCCGCGCTGGTACGCGGCTTCGGTCAATGTAATCTTTTGCGGCTCGGCGCGCATCGGGTCGGTCTCGGGCAGCGTCGCGGCCCGGTCCTCGCGGATCAGAGCGCGCAACGCCTCGTGCCGCAGGGCCGCGGTGTCCTTAGCCGGTTCGGTGGACCCCACGATCCGCAGTTGCAGCGCGGGGCGCTCGGTCAGGGCCTTGGCCATCACGTCCAGCTTCGCCGGCTCGCCCTGCTCGAAGGTGGTGAGGCCCGGCTGGAACACGAGCATACTCAGGTCCAGTTCTTCGGAGCCGAAGCTGCCGGCAAGGAACTGGAACGGCGCGGTCGCGATGCGTCCGAAGGTGTTGACGAACGCCGCGACGATCATCTTGCCGACCTTGAACTGCGGGTCGCTCATGTCGCCGGTGACGGGCACATCGAGCTTGACCTGACCGTTGGGCTGACGCAGCAGGCTGATGCCGAGCTTGATGGGCAGGTCGAGCGCGTCGTCGCTGTCGGATTTTTCGCCAAGGTGGAAGTCGTTGAGCACGATGCCGTTGCTGCCTTCGATCTTCGTGCCCCGCAGGGTGTAGTGGCCGGTGTAGGCGACCGCGCCGCTGTCGAGCACGTGGCCGAGGAAGCGGCGGAAGTAACCATCGACCGCCTGCAGGGCCATGCCGTCGAGCGTGAGATGGATATCGGCGCTGCGGGTATCGGGGAACGGGTTGATCGTGCCGCGGACGCTGCCCTTGCCGCTGCCGACACCGGCCTTGAGGTCGAGGGCGATGTCCTGCCCGTCGCGTGTGGTGAGGGGCGCGATGGTCCCCTGGGCATCGGCGATGATCAGTTCGGCGGCCTGCGCCAACGAGAAATCGCGGGCTTCGATGCGCCCCCCGTTGAGCAGGAGTTGATCGATGGTCGCGAAGGGCAAGGGCTGGGCATCGGCCGCAGAAGTTGTCGGGGTCTCGGCCGCGGGGTGGGCAACAATCACGGGCAACAGCATCTTGCGATCCGCATCAACCGTCACGTAAACCGCCGGACGATCCACCTCGACTCTCTCGATCGTCAGCGCGATCGGCACGGTGCCCAACTCCGCCTCGGCCAGGCCCAGGCGTTGGAGTGAGGCCAGTCGCGTCAAGCCCGGCGGCATCGACTCGGCGATCTGCGCACGGGTCAGGGGGGCCTCGGGCATCTGCTCGGCCAGCAGGCTGTCGGCGTCGGTCACATCAAACTGGTGCAGCACGATCGTCCAGCCGCCCGGCGGGTCGAGGCGAAACACCGGCGAAGCCTCGCCGGCTTCGGGCGCGATGGAGCCTCCGTCCGAGGTATCGCGCGGCGGTGCTTCCGATGCGCCAGCGACCGCGACGGGCGGGTCCTGCGGCTCCGCGGCCGCGGGGTCGCTTTGATCGGGGGTGTCTTCCGCGTCGGCTTCCACGGTCGGATCAGCCGCGGCCGACGCCTCATCGGTCGGCTCCGGCTCGGTGGCTTCGACGGCCACGCGCTCGGCCCACACGATCGCCACCGGCGACGCCACCGTGACCGATTGCAGGTCGATGCGGGCCGCGATCAGGTCGGCGGTGATCTGTCCGGTCGCCACTTCATCGGCCGCGACATGCCAGCGCAGCCCGCCGCGACCCGTCGCCGAGATGTCCGTCAGGCTCGCGTGTTCGACCACCGCGCGGATCACCGGCTGCTCGGCCAGCGGGGCAAACTCATAGGTCAGCTTGGCCGTCAACCGCCCGCCCATCACGCGTCCCTCGATCGCGCCTTCGTAATACGGCGAGTAGTGGGCCAGGTCGAGGTCGAGCAGGTCCAGCGTGCCGGAGGCGGTGAGCGGATCGAGTTGGGTTTCGCCCCGCCAGGCGATCTTGCCGCCCGTGCCGACCGTGCCGGTGAAGCGGTTGGCGTTGAGGTTATCGGGGTGTGTGTCGAAGCCCTCGATCGCGAAGGTCAGCGCCTCGGCCTGCTGGTGCAGCGGTTCATCCAATGTAAGGTCGCGGTACGAGGCGGTGCCTTCGATCACCGCGAGCCGGTCCACCGCCACGCGAGGCAGGGCACGGATCTTGTCGCCCAGCACGCGAAAGTCCAGCATCTCGTCCAGGTTCACCTCGCGCTGTCGGGCTTCTTCATTCTCCGTGACCACGAGGTTGATGTGTGGCTGCTCCAGCCGAAGCTCATCGAGGTGGTAGCCGTCCTCCCAGAGCGTGCGGATGCTCGCGTTAACGACGATCCGGCCGCAGCGGACGAGCGGCTCTTCATTCACGTCATCCAGCTCGAACTCGGTCAGCGTGATGCGTAGCGTGAACGGGTTGCAGGAGACCGACTCGGCCCGCGCCGTGCCGTTGAGCCAGCCTTGATCGGAGAGCCCGGGGAGGATGACGTGCCTGGCAAGCAACGGCACGCCGACAAAACCGCCGAGGGTGTAAACCGCCAGCACCACACCCGAGGCAATGAGCAAGCGTCGTTTGGTGATCCGTGGTCGTTTCATCTCACTGCCCCGTGGCGGATGCGCCGCCTCGACCCACCGGGCAGCGAACCACACGCCGCCCACGACCCATCATAGACCGGGGCGATGGCGGCGGCATTCAATCGGGGAATGGCTGAAGGCTGAGGGCAGATTCAGGGCTTGACCGCTACGGGCGTTGCCTGATCCAGCCCCAGCTTGGCGACCATCACCTGTCCCTGCCGGGCGTAGTCGATCGACTCGCCGAGGATCCGCGTCGCTTCCTGGTCGGCGTGGAAGCCCAGCGAGTTCTCGGCATACACATAATCCAGCCGCCACTGCGCCTTGCGGTGCATCTGCCGCGGCTCGGTGAGCTGCTCATCGGTCGCGCCCGCTTCCATCGCGGCGGCGATCGCCTGGACCAGCGCGAAGGTCGCGGCCTCCGCGCGATCCATCAGTGCCCGCGTACGGTCCTGGATGTTCTCCGCTCGGGCCAGCAGCTCTTCCTCGCTGGCGTTGTGGCAGGTCTGGCAGGCCGCGGCCACATCCAGCAGCGGGCTGCGCACGTGGTGGCTGCTGATCTTGATCGCCCCCTCACGCTGGTAAGGCATGTGGCAATCCGCACACGCCACCCCCGCCCGCGCGTGGATGCCCTGGCTCCACATCTCAAACTCGGGGTGCTGAGCCTTGATCATCGGTGCCTTGGTAATCGCGTGTTCCCAATCCACGAACTGCCCGCCGTCCTTGCCCGCGGTCTCGTAGTACGCCTCGGCCTCGTCCATCTGCAAGCCGTTGTGCCAGGGATACGTCAGCAGCTTGCCCTCGCCCTTGAAGTAATACTCGACGTGGCATTGCGCACAGGTCAGCGAGCGCAGCTCATGCCGCGAGGCCATCTCATTCGGCTCGTAGGGATCGTCGCGGTTGCCCTTGCGCCAGCGCTCGATACTCGGCAGGTGCGGCAGCGGATCGTCCGACGCGGCCAGCGCGCGGATGCCGTTGAGAAACGCCGGGCGGGTCACGCGCAGCCGCATCGTCTGCGGGTCGTGGCAGTCGAGGCAACTGACCGGGTGCTGGACCAGCTCGGTCGCCTCCTGGTACGGCATCGCGCAGACCACCTCAAAGCCTTTGAACAGTTGGGCCCGGCCGCTCTCCGAATCCAGCGGGTCGGTGGCGTTTCCGGGGGCGCCGTGTTCGAGGCCGACCTGCCGGTAGGCCGAGAGATTCGAGGCGTGGCAGTGCAGGCAGGCACCGGGCTGGTTGAAGAGGGTGACGCGTTCGGTCTCGCGCTGGTCGCTGAGCATGTAGGCGTGGCCGCGCTCCTCTCGGAAGTCGACCCCGAACGCGTAACCGGCGAACAGCTCGCGCCATACCGGGTGTTCATCGAGCTTCTGAAACGCCTCGCTGCCGCCGTGCTTGGTGCGCTGGGTATCGACGGTGCGGAGGTAGCTGTCGTACTGACGCGGGAAGTTCTTGCCCCACTCGGCGGGGTCTTCCACCGTCTCGTCAAGTTGCACGACGGTGAAGGCGACCTGCCGGGCCTCTTCCTTGTGCCGCGCGATGTTGCCCAGCAGGCCGATGATCGCCGCGGTGATCGCCGCGGTCACCAGCACGAGGCAGGCGTGGACCAGCAGTGCGCGGCGGGGCGAGCGTCTGGTTTGCGGCTTGGTTTCTTCGCTCATCGTGATTCCCCTGAGGGTGGGTTACTCAAACTCGTCGATGCGATGTTCAGGCAAGAAGCATGTCGAATGACAAAGCCCCAATAGCGAGTCATGCCAAAACCTGACCGCGCGTTTCCACTGCCGCGGTCCGGGTTTGATTTCGTCATTCTGGTTTCGGCATTCGTCATTCGGCGACCTGTCGTGATCATGGTTCGTCAACTACGGT
>CAZTLX010000093.1:0-15036 GCA_964614575.1 uncultured Phycisphaeraceae bacterium
CGTGATGCCTCACTTTTGCTTACCCGGTGTTGCGCTTCGGAATTGAATCTGCCATTACATCAGAGAATAGTTTATCAATGCGATCACTAACAGACTTCTGACCTGCCTCGGTTCTGTATTCTTCAGGCGTACAGTAGAACTCCGGCAGTTCACCTGACGACTCTTCATCGTGAGCTTTTGCAAGAAAGATTCTGACCATATCCATAGTCAGGTCTTCTTCTTCGCTTTCTACACCTCTACCATGTAATCGATTGTGACATCTGCGGAGCAATCCCTTAATGTCTCTTGGACGCTCAAGGTCCTTTTTTTGTCTACGCCCCAGGGCGTCCCATGCCTCCCCTTTCCTAGGTATACCAGGCCAATCGATCAATTCATGCGATGGGTCGGATATTCGCCGGTAATACCGAAAGTCGTTGCCATTTGTCCAAAGACCGCCCGATGCAGAAGTATTGAATATGTAAGATACTAACTGATTGTAACCCTTCTTCTCGTCGGGTTTCTTGCACTCAATCACAAGAGCAACGCGCCCTTGATCACGATTAGCACATGCCTGGGCAGAGTTGTATACGATAATGTCTGCTCTGACAGGCCGACCCTCTTTGTCTTTTAATTCGTTACTCCCACTAACAATAGGCACTTCTCTACCTAGTAGGTTTTTAGGGTATTGGTACTCGAAGTGTAAAAGGCGAAGCGTATGCTGCCGTACATTTTCCTCCGGCGTTGGTAACAGAGTACCCCCGCTAAGGAAGTCAATAATATTGCCATCTTCATCGAACTGTATATTGAACTTATCCATGTGCGTAAAGCGGGCGTGTCGCCTCTCCTATGCGTGGCGAGAATTCCACCTCCCCCACCATCGCTTCTGGCACAAGACTCGCGTAGTGCCGCCGGCATATCTCGGGGGAGTTACCCATCAATGTCGCGATCTTAAACAAGCTGATGCCCTTCTGCGCGAGATGGCTGCCGAAGGTGTGCCGATAGTCCAGGCTGGACCACTGCAACCCCGCGTCGCGGTTGGCGTCGCGCAGGTCGGCGGAGAAGTTGTCGCAGTCCCAGCGTGTGGCCTGGGGGCTGGGGAAGTACCAGCCGTGATCGGAGGCCGGCGCGGTGTAGCGGTCGAGGTGTTCGCGCAAGGCCCGGCTGATGGGCACAGCGCGATTGACGCTGGTCTTGGACTGCCAGTGCTTGCCGTCGATCGTCTTTGCCCGGACTCGGATCATGCCGTGGCCCCCATGCCTGCGGGATAGGTCAACGTCGGCCAGTGTAAGCCAAAGCAGTTCTTCCCGCCGGAGGCCCGCGTAGATCAGCGTGGCGACCATCGTCTGTAGCTGCGGCTTGAAGCGGAGGGCGCGTAGCTGCTCCTCGATCTGGGCCAGCGTGAGGAAACTGATCTGCGGGGCTTTCTCCTTGTACGGCTTGACCTTGGCGGCGGGGTTGACCTGGCCGGGCATCCGGATGCCCTGGGTGTCGATCGCCCAATTGATCACCCGCCGGATGATGGATCGGTAGTGGTTGGCGGTCTTGGGGGACAGGCCTTGGTCGCGGACCTTGAAGTCGATGAAGGCGGCGACCTGGGCGGTGGTGAGGTCTTCGAAGTAGCCGACTTCGAGGGTCGGCAGTTTCCGGCGGCGGTCGGTCCGGCTGGTCTTGCGCTTGCGGGTCCGCTCGGAGGGCGTGCGCGAGGTGATGGCCAGTTCATCGCAGACCACGCCGAACGCCTCTCGCAGGTAGTAGATCTCGTTTTGGGCGGACTTGGGCGTCTTTATGGCCCGGATGTGCTGGGCGTAGTTGCCGAGCACCTGGCCGATGGGTGTGCGGCTGGGCAACGGGTTGTCGTGGCCGGCGGCCAGCGACGAATCGAACTGGCGCTGCCGCTCCTTGGCGATCTGCACCGCGTCGGTGCGCAGCGCGATCTCCTTCTGCTTGCCGGCGACGGAGTATTTGATGTAGTAGCGGCGACCACGTTTGAACAGGTAAGACATAGCGACCTCCGGGGTGCTGGTGCGACCTCGGCAAGTCCCATGTTGTTCGGGCCGGATGGGGCAATCTGTGGGGCAGATGGCCTATATGGGCACGAAAAAAGGGACCTGCGAATTAACGCAAGTCCCTTTGAATCAAGAAGTAGCGGGGAGTGGATTCGAACCACTGACCTCCGGGTTATGAGCCCGACGAGCTACCAGACTGCTCTACCCCGCAATCGGTGTTGAACGCGGTATTGTAATACCTGACCCGTCCAGCGTCAAACCTGATTTTCTCGGTTGCTGGCGCGCGTCGTGGGTTCAGTTTGAACTGCCCTCCCTTGAGGGAGGGGCTGGGGGAGGGTGGGGCGCGAGTCTTTCGGTAGATATTACCGCTTCTGCGAGCCTGATGGCCTCGCACCCCCTCCCAACCTCCCCGTCAAGGGGGAGGCGTTTGAGCATGACCCACCACGCTGGCGCTCATTTGTGATGACCGGTTTGTTGCTCCATCGAGGTGCAAAGCCGTGCCCTGCTCTGTCCTACGCTGCTCTGCCATGCTCTGCCCTGCTCTGCCATGCCCTGCCCCGCCCTGCCCTGCCGCAGCAGAGGCGGCGAGCGTGGCGTACGGCCGGGGCGGTGGGCGTTTGGGGGTGGGGGTTGAGGTGGGGGGTGATCTTGTCGGGGATTAGTCGTTGTGCTTCTGGCGCAATCGTCCCGAGAGGCGGAGGAGCAACTGCACGCGTTCGAACTCATCGAGCCAGTCCTGCAGTGTGCCGGCCAGCTCGTCGTCCGGCACCGGTGCCCCCGGCAGCGGGCAAGCGCCGGCGAGTTGCCGCTTGGCCATAGCGCGGTATCGCGTCAAGGTCCGGTCGCCGAACCACGAGACGAACTCGAAGTCTTCCGCGCAGAACACCAGCGCCGGGACGCGGTTGCCCGCGTTGATCTTGAGCTTCTCCTGCAGGTCGCTGTGCTCGTCGCGGTCGAGCCATTTGAGGTCGATCGCGTCGGGGTTGGCCTCGGCGATGCGTTGGATAAGCGGGCCCTGCTGCACGCAGTCGCCGCACCAGACCCCCGAGAGGCCCAGAACGTGCATCTTCCGCGTGAAGCCGGCGAGCAACCGCTTCTGCGCGTCCGTCAGCGTGATCTGTTGATAGATTTTCGTCCAGTTTTCCTGCTGCTCGGGTTTGCCGGTGGCGAGGTATCTGTCATACGCGTGGCCGGCGGCGTGCTTCTGCTTGAGGTAGGCGGCGTCCATCCGATGGCTCCGTGAAGGGGTCGGTTGTTTGCGGGTGGGGCATGGTAGGCGTGCGGCCGGGCGATTGCAGCCGGTGCCCGCGTCGTGCCGATACCGTATGCGTATGCCCACCGACCTGCAGACCATCCTGGGACTGACCGTGCCGGTGATCGTGCGTATCGGCGAGCGGCGGGTGCCGGTCGATGAGGTGCTGGCGCTGGGGCCGGGCTCGATCCTCGAATTGCCCAAGCACTCGGATGAGCAACTGGACCTGCTGATCAACAACAAACCGATCGGCGTGGGTGCGGCGGTGAAGGTCGGGGAGAACTTCGGCATCCGCATCAGCCACATCGGCTCGGCACGGGACCGCATCGCGGCGATGGGCGACCCCGCGGCGGAGTAAAGCGCGGGGCATTTGCCGTGCGCGCCTCTGCCTGCGTCGCCGCGGAACTCACCCCTCCCGCTGCACCTTGATCTGCAAGCCATCGACGCTGACCACGCGGACCTTCTGCCCCGCTTCGATCAGCCCGCCCGTCGCCAGGCACTCCTGACGCCGATCACCGAACCTGCACATGCCGATCGGCCGCAGGTCGGTCAGCGCATCGCCCACCTCCCCCACCGCGGCCAGCCCCGCGCCCGTGGCATCCTCGGCGGCCTCGTCGCCGTTGGTCCTCGCCTCGTTGCCCAGGATCAGCAGGCGTCCCATCGGCAGGTCGGGCCAGAACTTCATCGCGAACCCGATCGCGACCGGGATCGCGATCAACGCCGCGATCGCCCCCATCAGGCCGAAGGTCGTATCTACCCGGAAGAGCAGCACCACCCCCGCGACCATCGCCGCTGCGCCGCCCAGCGCGATGATCCCGCCGGACGGGACGACGATCTCGACAAAGAACAGCATCACCGCCGCGCCCATCAGCAGCACGCCCCAGACCGCGAGCATGGTGCTGTTGTCGCCGCCCGCGCCCGGGGCCGGCGGCGGGGCCTGCGCGAGCAAGGCCAAAACGAACCAACTAAACGACATGGGATTCATTCAAGCATTATCCCCAAGCGAGACGGGTTGTCACCTTCCCGCCGAGGCCGGGTCAAGACACCCCCGCCGGGGCCCTGTGAACCGGCCCTCCGGGTCAACGACGGGCAAGACGCCCGTCCCACCAAAGCCCTTCTCACACACGCCCGCCGAGGAAGGGATTCTTGTTCGGACGCCGGGCCGGCGCGGGTGATCGCCGAGGCCTGGCGTGGCCGGTGCGGCTCACCTTCGGGCGGGGTCCGGCCTGGGAGGCGGGCCGGCGGCGGGCGTCCGACTTGACCGGTCCGGCCCGACAGTGGAGCATACGGTTTCGGGCGGGACGGGCGAATCCGATTCTGTTGCTAAGGAACGTGTTGTGAGTGATGCCTCCATGGCCGGTGAACCGCTGCCCGTCGATCACATCGACGAGCGTAAGTCCTTGGCCGACACGCCGTTGAAGAAGTATTTCGAGGCGGCGGTCAAGTTTGAGTCGTCAGACCTGATCATGCGGGCCGGGCAGGTCCCGCGTCTGCGGCTGCGCGGGGCGCTTAAGCACCTGGATGTGCCCGCGATCGACGAAGCGGACTTCGAGCACTGGTGCGAGCAGGGCATGTCCGAGGCGCAGTGGCGGCACTACGCCGAGCACGGCTCGCTGGACGTCGGTGTCGACTTCGACGTCAAGGGCGAGGTCCACCGCTTCCGCATCAACCTCTTCCGCACCCGAGGCCGCAGCGCCATCGCCGCCCGCCGCGTCTCCAACGAGATCCTCGACTTCGAAGACCTCTACCTGCCCCCCGTCTGCCGCAAGATCGCCGAGATCCAGCAGGGCTTGATCCTGCTGTGCGGCGTGACCGGCTCGGGCAAATCGACCACCATCGCGTCGATGCTCAACCACGTGAACAAGACGCGGCAGTGCCACATCCTCACCCTCGAAGACCCGATCGAATACCTGTTCAACGACGACAAGGCGATCATCAACCAGCGCGAGGTCGGCATCGATGTGCCCGACTTCAACACCGGCCTGCGGGCCCTGGTGCGTGAGAACCCGGACGTGGTGCTCATCGGCGAGATGCGCGACAAGGACACCTTCGAGGCCGCGCTACGCGCCGCCGAGACCGGCCACCTGGTCTTCGGCACGATCCACGCGTCCTCGGCGTCGCAGGCGTTCTCGCGCATCTACGACCTGTTCCCCCACGAAGAACGCGACGCGATCCGCACGCTGCTGGCCTACCAGATGCAGGCGTTTATCTACCAGAAGCTGCTGCCGACGATCCGCGATGACATCCCCCGGGTCCCGGCGGTGGAGATCCTGCTCCAGGCCCCCGCCACGCGCAAGTTCATCCTCGATGGCCGCGAAGACCACCTGCCCGAGGTCATCAAGAGCAACCGCGAAGCCGGGATGCAGAGCTTCGTCGATTCGCTGGTCAGCCTCGTGGATCAGAACTACATCCACCCCCGCGTCGCCCAGGCGGCGGCTCCCTCCGCCGACGAGATCAAGATGCGCCTCCGCGGCATCAGCACGTGATGGTATTTTCGATTTTCGATTTTGGATTTCCGATTGGAAATCCGGATCGGGAATCGTTGCCGCGGTGACAAGCTCCCAGATCGAAAATCACGAAATCGAAAATCGAAAATCCCCATGACCCTTGCCGCCGCCGAATCCGTGTTTCTCCTGAGCCTCGCCAAGCCGATCCTGTTTCTGGTGGTGCTGGTGCCGTGGGCGTGGGTCGTGGGCAACCTCGACAAGGACGCGGAGTATTACTTCCTCAAGCGTTACGTGTGGTCGGGGGTCCACCTGGGCTGCGGGGTGCTGGGCTTCGGGCTGATGCTGCTGATCCCGATCTTCTGGGTCGGGCTGCCGCTGGCGTTGCTGATCCTGGGCGGGGGGATCGGGGCGTACATCTTCTACCGCAACAGCCAGGTGCCCGAGGCCGAGCGCTGGACGCTGAGCCTCGACTCGCTGCAGAAGCGCGCGGGGAAGATGCGTCAGAGCCACGCGCAGCGCTCCGCGTCGCTGGTGCTGATGACCAAGGACGATTCGCGGCTGGACATCCCGATGGGCGATGACCCGAACCTCCCGCCGCACCTCGCGCTCGAAGCCGCGCTCGACTTCGCCCTGCCCCGCGGCGCCGAGCAGGTGGACATGGTCATCGGCGCGGACAAGGCCAGCTTCACCACGCGGATCGACGGCGTGCGTCACGCGTTGCCCGCCATCGAGCCGCCCGTCGCCATCAAGCTGCTCGACTACCTCAAGGGCATCGCCGGGCTCGATCTGGAAGACCGTCGCCGCAAACAGGTCGGCAAGCTGCGTTGCGACCACCACCCCACCGGTCGGCACACGCTGGAACTGCACACCGCGGGCTCGACGCGCGGGCTGTCGCTGAGCATCCGCATCGACCCCGGCGCACAGGTCGGCATCGCGTTTAGCAAGCTGGGCCTCGCGCCGGTGCAGGCCGAAGCGCTCGAGGCCGTGCTGGCCGAGAAAGGCGGCGTGGTGCTCATCTCCGCCCCACCGAAGCACGGCTCGACGACCTCGCTCTACAGCCTCGTGCAACGCCACGACCCCTACACCTCTTCGGTGATGACCTGGGAAGACGAGATCGCCTACGAGGTCGAGGGCGTGAGCCACAACGTCATCCCCGCCGGAGCCTCGCCCGAGCAGTTCAACGAGAAGCTGGGCGCGATGCTGCGGTCGGACCCGGACGTGCTGATGCTCGGTCGGCTGGCGGACCCGGCGACGGCGCAGCTCGCGGCCAAGTCGGCCGAGGAGGTCCGCGTCTACCTGCCGCTGCCGAAGGAAGACGCGATGGCGTCGCTCAAGGCGTGGCTCAAGATCGTGGGCGACCAGAAGCTGGCGGCGAACAGCGCCCGCGCGGTCATCGCCCAGCGGCTGGTGCGGCGGCTGTGCCCGACCTGCAAGCAGGCCTACACCCCCGACCCCGCCGCCCTCAAGAAACTCAACGTCCCCGCGGACAAGGTCAAGCAGTTGTACCGCGCCTCGGGCAAGGTCGCCGACGAGAAGGGCCGCGAATCCGACTGCCCGACGTGCCACGGCCTGGGCTACCGCGGCCGCGTCGCGGTCTTCGAGGTCATGGCCCTCGACGCCCAGGCCCGTCAGTTCATCGCCGCCAACGAAGCCGACAAACTCAAGGGCTACCTCCGCAAGCAGCGCATGCTCTACCTGCAAGAGGCCGCGCTGGCCAAGGTCGTCGAGGGCGTCACCGACATCAAAGAAATCACGCGGGCGATGTCCGAAGGAAAGAAACCGTAAAGTCAGGCAACCACAGATTTCGCAGATTTCACAGATGAAAGGCAGAAAAGCAACACGCCACAAAGAGGCGCAAAAGACACAGTTAGTGGCATACCCGGATTTCCTTTTTGTGCTTTCTGTGCATTGTTGTGGCGAAGCGACAGCATTCTGAATCTGAGCCATCTGTGAAATCTGTGGTTAAATGCCTTTGAGAAGCATCCATCAACCGTCAGCCAAGCCATGATCCTAAACATCTTCATCATCGTCTTCCTGCTCGCCATGTTTGTGGTCTGGGCGCAATATGGCTTGTTCAGCTCGTTCCTGCACTGCGCACTGGTGATCGTCTGCGGGGCGATCGCGCTGGCGCTGTGGGAGCCGCTGGTGCATGGGTTTCTCATCAACCGCATGCCGCACTACGCGTGGGGCGTGGCGCTGCTCGCGCCGCTGGCGCTGCTGCTGATCGCGATGCACCTGGTCGTCGATCGGCTCGTCGGTGTGTCGGTGCAGTTCCCCGACCTGATCAACAAGATCGGCGGCGGGGTCTTCGGCGCGATCTCCGGCATCCTCACCGCCGGGCTCATCATCCTCGGCGTCAGCTTCCTGCCCATGCCCAGCAAGTTCCTCGGCTACCAGCGCTACACCGTGCTCGGCACCGGGCAGGTCGATCTGGCGAACCCCAATAAACTCTGGGTCCCCGTCGATGACATCGCCGCCGGGTTCTTCACCGGCCTCTCCGCCGGGGCGTTCTCCACCGACACGCCCATGGCGACCCACCAGCCCGGCCTCGCTTCCCAGGCCGGGTTCTTCCGCACGCGGCTCGACCCCAACTCCTCCACCGTCGCCCACCCCCGCGGCGTGAGCGTGGAAGCCATGTACGTCCACCCCACCACGCTGGACAACACGCCGACCTTCCTGCGCGAAGCCGCGGGCACCGCCTTTGCCGACAAGTCCAACAACCTGATCGTGCTCGAGACCAAGTGGCTGCGAAACGCCGAGCAGTACCCCGGGCTCTTCGACACCGACGGCACGCTGCGCGCCCCGCCGACCCAGATCGCCCTGGTCACCGCGAAGAAGGATGGCGAGGGGTTCACCGACGTCAAGCTCGTCGCGCCGCTGGCGATGCGCGGCAAGACCCGCACGCCCGATGAACACCCCGTGCCCTACTTCCACGCGATCAACTCCGACCGCATGAGCGCTTACGGCTTCGACGATGAGGAAACCATCACTTATGTCTTCGCCGTGCCCCAGTCGCGCGAGGCGTTGCACCTGCTGGTGCGTCACACGCGGCTGCCGCTGCCGCAGGAGCCGAGCCGCGAATCCGCCGCGCTGATCGCGGCCCTGGGGCAGCCCGCGCCGCAGGTCGATGTCGCAGACGCCGGCACGGATCAGACGCAGCCACAAAACTTCTCCGACGGCGCGGTCACCGGGCCCGATGGCGTGGAACTGACCGTCACCACCAGGCTGCCCATCACCATCAGCAAGAACCAGGCGATCGGCCTCAGCTACGAGGACAACGGCAACGCGGTGACCGGCGGCGAAGCCACCGCCGAGCGCGCCTCGGGCGCGACCGGCGGGCCACGCAGCCGGCTCACCGATATCGCCACCCCGCCCCACCGCCCGCTGGTGCGGGTCCGGCTCAGCGGTGAAAAGGCCCGGCAATACTTCGGCGGCAGCGCCTCCTCCCAGGCCATGACCCTGCCCGTCTTCATCACCGACGACCGCGGCAACACCCCCAAGCCCATGGCCGTCGTCTGGGTCAAAGCCGACAACAGCCAGTACGTCAACGTCAAGTCCGGCGGCAGCACCTTCGCCAACGGCAGCTCGATCGGCATCATCCCCCGACTGGGCAACAACGAGAGCCTCTTCCTCTACTTCCAAACCAACAAGGGCGCTGAGATCGTCAGCTACCAGATCGGCCAGTCCCCGCCCCAGCCGCTCACCCCCCCGCTGGTCGTCGAGTAGTGCCCAAACTCCGGCCCGGTGTGATCGCTTCAGCGAACCGCGCAAACCACCCCCACCCCTTCCGAACCCCGCGGGCAGGCCCGCCCGCTAAACAACCATGCCCGACTTCGCCGGCCAACGCGTCACCGTGATGGGCCTGGGCCGCTTCGGCGGGGGCGTCGGCGTCACCCGCTTCCTCGTCGAGCGCGGCGCGGATGTGCGGGTCACCGATACCGAGCCGGCCGACAAACTCACCGCGTCCCTCGCGCAGCTCGACGAGCTTCCGGGGGTCTCCTATCGCCTCGGCGAGCACAACGTCAGCGACTTCACGACGTGCGATCTGGTCGTGGCCAACCCGGCGGTGAAACCCGACAACCGCTTCCTGCGTGCCGCGCAAGCCGCGGGCATCCCCATCACCACCGAGATCCGCCTGCTCGTGGAACGCCTGCCCAACCGCAGGCGCACCATCGGCGTCACCGGCACCGCGGGCAAGAGCACCGTCACGGCGATGATCGGGCATGTGCTCAATAAAGCGATGAAGCAGAAGAGCGGAAAAACAGAAAATCAGAACGAGAACGAAAAGGATCACCCCATAGCCGGGCCGCGACACGGCCCCGGTGCCTCCTCGCCCAACGTCTTCCTCGGCGGCAACCTCGGCGGGTCGCTGCTGCCCCGCCTGCATGAGATCACCGCCGACGACTGGGTCGTGCTGGAGTTGTCGAGCTTCATGCTGCATCACCTGCGCGACCAGCCCGAAGCGCCGGGCTATGCCGAAGGCCGCTTCCGGGGGTGGTCGCCGCACATCGCGGTGATCACGAACCTGTCGCCTAACCACCTCGACTGGCACGGCAGCTTCGACGCCTACCGCGATGACAAGCAGGTGATCCTCGATTACCAGCGAGATGAGGATGGCGATGCGTGTTTTGGAGGTCCGGGGACACACCACCAATTTGCATCACGCGTACAAATCGAGTGGTTGGCGCATTTGGATCGCGAATTAGCGATTTCACCACCTTTCCAACTGCTGATACCGGGCCAACACAACCAGATCAACGCGCGGCTAGCCTGCAATGCCGTCGAACAAGCACTCGGCATCGAAGCAGGAAGTACCTTCGAGGCCATTCTTGACTTCCCCGGCCTGCCGCACCGGTTGCAGTTTGTCGCCGAGCACAACGGGGTGCGGTTTTTCAACGACTCCAAATGCACCACGCCCGAGGCGGCGCGGCTGGCGCTCGACGCGTTCGAGCACGGAGAGGCCCACATCATCCTCGGCGGGTACGACAAGGGCAGCGACCTGGCCGCGCTCGCGCAGCACGCGGCGAGCCGAGCGGCGGGGGTGTATACGATCGGCAGGACCGGGGAGTCGCTGGCCGAGTTGATCGGTTGCGCGAAGCCGCAAGCGGCGGTGGTGCGCTGTGGCGATCTGGATACCGCGGTGCGCGAAGCGGTCACCCGCGTGACGCCGGGCCAGGTGGTGCTCCTCTCCCCCGCGTGCGCGTCGTGGGACCAGTTCGAGAACTTCGAGCAGCGCGGCAACCGCTTCGTCGAGCAGGTGCTGCGCTGGACGACGGAAACCGGGATTTGAACCGCTTATCTTGCGGTTTTCGCGGATGCAGGATTTTTGCATCTCAGTGAATCCGTACAAAACAGGTCCTTTTGTCGCAAAATGTTTTCATGCGGCGTGATACTCTGCTGCGGCGCATATCACTTGCTTTTTCTACAATGATGGCTTGTCCGGCGGGCCGTCGCGTCGGCCTGTTTCGCGGATTTGATTTATCGAAGGGATGCCGCCATGAAAGCCCTGCTGCTAAGCCCGTCCTACCCCGACACGTTCTGGAGCTTCAAGCACGCGCTGCGGTTTGTCCGCAAGCGGGCGGCGTTCCCGCCGCTGGGCCTGCTGACGGTCGCGGCGATGCTGCCCGCGGAGTGGGAGGTGCGGCTGATTGATGTGAACGTGCGCCGGCTGCGCGACGCGGACCTGGCCTGGGCCGATCTGGTGATGATCGGCGCGATGACGGTGCAGCGTGATTCGGCGCGGCAGCTCATCGCCCGCGCCAAGGCGGCGGGCAAGACCGTCGTCGCCGGCGGCCCGTTGTTTGCCGGGGAGCACGCCGACTTCGAGCAGGTCGATCACTTCGTGCTCGGCGAGGCGGAGTTATCGCTGCCACCCTTCCTCGCCGACCTCTCGCGTGGCGAGACGAAGCGTCTGTATCAGCCGGAGGGTTTTGCGGACCTGACGGCCACACCCGCGCCGCGCTGGGAGCTGGCGGAGTTGAAGCGGTACGCCTCGATGGCGGTGCAGTTCGGCCGGGGCTGTCCGTTTAACTGTGATTTCTGCAACGTCACCGCGCTGTTCGGGCATCGGCCGCGGGTCAAGGCCGGGGCGCAGGTGATCGGCGAACTCGACGCGTTGCGTGGCCAAGGCTGGCGTGGGCCGATCTTTTTTGTGGATGACAACCTGATCGGCAACAAGAAGGCGCTGCGCGAGGACCTGCTGCCGGCGCTGATCGATTGGCGGCGAGCGCACCGGGGCTTCCCGTTGCAGACCGAGGCGTCGATCAATTTAGCCGACGACCGCAGGCTCACGCGTCAGATGGTCGAGGCGGGGTTCGACACGGTGTTCATCGGCATCGAGACGCCCGACGACGCGGCGCTGCACGAGTGCGGCAAGAAGCAGAACCAGCGCCGCGACCTGGTCGCCGATGTCAAGACGTTGCAGCGCGCGGGGCTGCAGGTTCAGGCCGGGTTCATCGTCGGGTTTGATCACGACACGCCGTCGATCTTCCAGCGGCAGATCGACTTTATCCAGAACAGCGGGATCGTCACCGCGATGGTGGGGCTGCTGCAGGCGCCGATCGGCACGCGGCTGTACGAAAGGATGCGTGCCGAGGGCCGGCTGATCGGCCACTGCACCGGCGACAACGTCGATGGCACGACCAACATCCGCACCGTGCTCGAACGCGAGACGCTGGGCGCGGGCTATCGGCGGATCATGCGGCACATCTATGCCCCCGAGCCGTATTACCAACGCATCAAGACCTTCCTGCGCGAGTACCCCGGTCAGGCGAACGGCCCGGTGCGCTGGCCGCAGTTGATGGCCTTCGCGCGGTCGGTCGTCAGGCTGGGCGTGCTTAGCCGATCGCGCGTGCAGTATTGGAAGCTTCTGGCGTGGGCCATGCTGCGTCGCCCGCGGCAGTTGCCGCTGGCGGTGACGCTGTGGATCTACGGCCACCACTTCCGGAAGGTGTGCCGGGTGCATCTGGGCGGGGGCGGGATTTGATTTTCGGTCACGGTCGTCTCGCCTGCTTCACGCCCCGGCATTTGTGAGGGCGGCGTCGATTTTGTCAAGGGTCGCGGATTGGGGCTTGTGCTCGCCAGCTTCGAGGCGGCTGATGGTTCGGGCCGTCACCCCAGCCGCGTCGGCGAGTTGTTCCTGCGTCAGGCCAGCGGCAACACGACGGCGGATCAGCTTCCGTGCCATCAATGCACGCATCGTGGACTGCGCCGGTCGGTTGCCCCGCTTGTTCGGTTCGGGCAACGCCGGCAGCGTCACCTCACCCAGGCGCTCCACGATGCGGTCGAACGTCTCACTCGGGATCGCGGTGTAGCCTCGGCCGTCGATGTTCAGCGTAATGGTCATGGCTCGGTCGCTCCGTTAATACACATCTTTCCGATCATCGATTCGGTCAATGATGATCACCTCGCCCCGGACGTGGAAGATCATCCGATACTTTCCGGTCCGTAACCGATGGTGCCCCTTCCATTGGTGTCGCAACGCCGTGATACCGCTGAACCGCGGCCAATCTTCGAGCCGCTCAATCAAGCCGAGCACGCGGGCCTGCATCGGCGTAGGCAACTGATCGAACCCCGCTTGCGCTTCGGGGGTCAGTTCAATGTCCATATCGGCCAGTATAGCATGTTTGTCTAGTTTGTCTCGGGTGGGCGCAGCAAAACCCACGCCGGGGATGGCGTGGGCGTGGGGTGGGACTTGGGCTTGTTTTGGGGCTCAGCCGCGCCACTCGCGGAGCTTGGCGACGCGGTCCTGCGTGGGTGGGTGGGTGCTGAAGAGCTTGCTGAAACCGCCGCCGCTCAGCGGCTGCACGATGAACATGTGGTTCTGCGAGGGCATCTCGTTCTGCATGGGGACGCGGCGGTTGGTGGCGTCGAGCTTTTGCAGCGCGGAGATCAGTCCGTTGGGCGATCCGGCGATGGTCGCGCCGTGGTTGTCGGCGACGTACTCGCGTGAGCGGCTGATGGCCATCTGGATCAGCGCGGCGGCGATGGGGGCGAGGATGACAAACAGCAGCCCCAGCGCCGGGTGTACATCGCGGCCGCGCCCGCCGAACATGAAGATCCAGCCGACGTAGCTGATCGCGCCGGCGATGACCGCGGCGACGGTGGAGATCAGCGTGTCGCGGTTCTTCACGTGCGCCAGCTCGTGCGCCATGACGCCTTCGAGCTCGTCGTAGTCCAGCAGCTTCAGGGCGCCGTTGGTCACCGCGACGGCCGCTTTTTTGGGGCTGCGTCCGGTGGCGAAGGCGTTGGGCGCTTCCTGCGGGCAGATGTACACGCGGGGCATGGGGAGGTTGGCGTTTTTGGCCAGGCGTTCGACCATGGCGATCAGGTCGGGCGCGGTGTCGCGGTCCACCTCCTTGCCGCGCATCGAGGCGATGGCGATCTTGTCGGAGAAGAAGAAGGCGATGAAGTTCATCGCCCCGCCGAGGAGCAGCGCCATGAGCAGGCCTTCGGGGCCGCCGAGGACGTAGCCGGCGGCGAGGATCAGGCCCATGAGCAGGCCCATGAGCATCGCGGTTTTCACATTGTTCACAAAGCTGGTCATCAAACGTCTCCCGTTGGGGTAGGCCACAAATGCGCGCGGGGCGGAGAATGATATGCAAGCGGGGTGCCACGGGTTCGCGCGGGGATGATTGCGGCAAACCGTGCCCATAAAACGGGTTGCGCAACGCCACCGCCGGCGGCCCGGCCCGGGGGCCTGCCGTCCCGACAGCCACGCGTCGGCCCGGCTGCCCGGGGCGTCGGCTTGCCCGGAAGTGAGAATTCTTCTCGCCCAACCTGCCGCAACCGTAGCGGGCCTAAACTATTGCGGATAAACTCGGGCCACCCGACCCGGCGGAGGGTCGGGCACGGGTGCCGGGTTCTCGGGTCGAATGAGTATCGGCGGCTCATCTGGGCCCCATCTGCTTTGTCAGGCATGCCTAAACCCACCAGCCAACCCGCGGCAGCGATGCGTTTGCGCGCGGGATTTACCTTGATCGAGCTGCTGGTGGTGATCTCGATCATCGCGCTGCTGATCGGCATCCTGCTGCCGGTGCTCGGCGGTGTGCGCAGCGAGGGGCGGCGGCTGGTCTGCGCGACGCAGCTTCAGCAGATCGGCGTGGGGATGCACAACTTCGCCGTGCAGAACAAGGACGCGCTGCCCGCGGCGTACACCAGTGCGGGCGGGGTGATCAGTTGGGACGACGCGATCGGTGAGTTTGTCGGCCACAAGCTGACCGCCGCCGAGGCCGCGGCCGGCAACCTGCCCGCGGAGCGCGGGGCCGCGGTGTTCACCTGCCCGGCGGACCCGGTGGTGGACCTGATCCCCGAGGCGGTGCGCAGCTACGCGATGGTGCGGGCGGGGACGGAC
>CAZTLX010000094.1:0-15036 GCA_964614575.1 uncultured Phycisphaeraceae bacterium
CATGGCGTGATCGTGCAGTACGGCGGTCAAACCCCGCTGAACCTGGCGCACGGCCTCCAGCGTGCCGGCGTGCCGATCATCGGCACCAGCGTCGAGTCGATCGACCTGGCGGAGGACCGCGACAAGTTTGCCGCGCTGTGCCACCGCCTCGGCGTGCAGCAGCCGGAGAACGGCATCGCGCACAACGTCGAAGAGGCGGTCACCATCGCCAACCGCGTCGGCTACCCGGTGCTGGTGCGGCCGAGCTTCGTCCTCGGCGGCCGGGCGATGGAGACGGTGTACGACGACGAGCAGCTGCGCTTCTACATGGCCAAGGCGATCGGCGCTTCGGACCTGGCCGACCAGCCGATCCTCGTCGATAAGTTCCTCCACGGCGCGACCGAGTGCGATGTCGATGTCATCGCGGACTACGCCCCGGCAAGCGACCTCGACGAAAGCGAGTGCCGCGCTATTGTCTGCGGCGTGATGGAACATATCGAGGAGGCGGGCATCCACTCGGGCGACTCGGCCTGCACGATCCCGCCGTACTCGCTCAAGCCCGCGATGGTGCAGCAGATCAAGGAGCAGTCGCGCGCGATGGCCAAGGCGTTGCGGGTGCGCGGGCTGATGAACGTGCAATGGGCGGTCCGGGGTGACGAACTGTTTGTGATCGAGGTCAACCCGCGGGCGTCGCGCACGGTGCCGTTTGTCGGCAAGGCGACGGGCGTGTCGTGGGCGCGGCTGGCGGCGAAGGTGATGGCGGGCCATCAGCTTGCCGACCTGGGCGTGACCGAAGCGGTCATCCCCCGGCACACGTCGATCAAGGAATCGGTCTTCCCCTTTGGCAAGTTCCCGGGCGTGGACGTGATCCTCGGGCCGGAGATGCGCAGCACGGGTGAGTGCATGGGTGCCGACCCGGACTTCGCCATCGCGTTCGCCAAGAGCCAGATGTCGGCGGGCGTGTCGCTGCCGACGTCGGGCAACGCGTTTGTCTCGGTGCGAGAAGCGGACAAGGCCGGCATCGAGCCGATCGCCCGCGGCCTGCTGGAGCTGGGCTTCAACGTGATGACCACCGCCGGGACGCACAAGTACTTGGCGGAGCGGGGGGTGCAGACCGAGCGGGTCAACAAGGTCGCGGAGGGTCGGCCGCACGCGATCGACCTGATGAAGAACGGCCAGCTCGCGCTGATCATCAACACCCCGACGCGCAAGGGCGCGGGGACGGACGAGGGCAAGCTGCGGGCCGCGGCCGTGCGCAACAAGGTGCCGATGATCACGACGATCACCGCGGCGCAGTGCGCGGTGAAGGCGATCGCGGCGATCCGGGAGGGGCGTTGGGGCGTCAGCGCGTTGCAGGACTACTTCCCCGAGACGGTGCGTGAGCCGGCCGCGGCGGCGACCTGATGCCGGGCGCGGTCTGCGGAAGGGCTGATCTTAAAGTGCCCGCGGTACACCCGCGAAAAGTCGCTGGCCGAGCCGAACCCGCACGCGCGGGCGACGTGGTCGAGCGGCTCGTGCCCGCGGCGGACCATCCGCATCGCGCGGTCCAGTTGCAACCGCTTCATCTCCCGCCGCGGCGACCCGGTGCCCGTCTGAGCAAACAGCCGACGCAACTGGCTTGGTGAGATGAACACGGCCCTGGCGACGTCGTCGATGCTTGGCCGCCGCTCCATCTGCTCGCGGTACCACGCCAGAGCCTGCGCCACTTTTTCCCCGGCGAAGTCGGTCGGCCGCTCGTCGCGCGTGCCGCTTAATACCAGCAGCGTCAGTTCGATGACCGCGCGCTCGAAGCGGAGCCGGCTGAGGTTGGTCGGCTTGCGGTAGTCCGCGATCAGGCCCAGCAGCAGGTGCTCGACCCGGCGGGCTTCGGCGGGGGACAGGTCGCGTGCGATCATGCCGCGGCTGCGCTGGGAGTGGAGGATGTCAGGCACGCTCTCGAAGTGGCCGACAACGATGCGGCAGGTCTGGCCCGGCTCGCCGGTCCAGCCGTGGAGGTGCCCGGGGGGGAAGCCCCAGAGCCGGCGGCGGGCCAGCGGGTCGGCGGCGCGGCCGGCCTCGTCAGTGGGGGCGCACCGGCCGGCGACGACGGCCTGGAATTCCCAGTGGGCGCGGCGGTAGGGGGTGACCAGCCGGTCGCCGTACCACCGCTCGCCGAAGTTCAGGTAACGCAGCATCCGGTGGCACTGTCAAGCAGATGCGCGGAATTGTCAAGCGCAAACGAGGCAAAATCGCGTATAACTGCGGACTCATCCCATTGAACCAGGAGTGTGTTTCCGATGTCTGAGCGAAAACGTTATGCGGTGGTGGGGACCGGTGGTCGCTGCCGGATGTTCCTCGATGCGATCGGTGAGACCTATAAGGGCCACGCCGAGCTGGTCGGCCTCTGCGATTTGAGCCCCACGCGCACCGCCTACTGGGCGCGGTTCATGGCCGAGAAGCACGGCATCGAGGGCGTGCCGACGTTCAAGCACGATGCGTTCGACCAGATGATCGCGCAGACCAAGCCGGACGTGGTGATCGTCACGACGATGGACTGCACGCACCACCAGTACATCATCCGCGCGATGGAGCTGGGCTGTGATGCGGTTTGCGAGAAGCCGATGACCACCGATGAGGTCAAGGCCAAGGCGATCTTCGACGCGATCGAGCGTACGGGCCGGAAGCTGCGGGTGACGTTCAACTATCGCTACATGCCGGCGTTCAGCAAGCTGCGCGAGGTGGTCGCCAGCGGGGTGATCGGTGTGCCGACGCTGGTGGATTTCCAGTGGCGGCTGGACACCGCGCACGGCGCGGATTACTTCCGCCGCTGGCACCGCGAGAAGGACAAGTCCGGCGGGCTGCTGGTGCATAAATCGACGCACCACTTTGACCTGGTCAACTTCTGGCTGGCCGACCTGCCCACCACCGTTTACGCGATGGGCGATCTGAAGTTCTACGGCCAGAAGAACGCCGAGGCACGCGGGGAGTCGTACGGCTACGACCGCTACACCGGCCACCCCGAGGCCAAGGACGACCCGTTCGCCTTGTTCCTCACCGAGCCGGATCAGCACAAGCGGGGCGACAAGGCGGACAAGTCCGCGCTCGAAGCACTTTACTTCGATGCCGAGGCCGACTCGGGCTACGTGCGTGACCGCAACGTGTTTGCGGGAGAAGAGAAGTGGCCCATCAGCGCGGAAGACACCATGACGGTGATGGCGCGTTATTCACGCGGCACGCTGCTGAGCTACTCGCTGATCGCTTATTGCCCTTGGGAGGGTGAGCGCATCACCATCACCGGGACCAAGGGGCAGGTGGAGTATTTCGGCCGGGGCAAGGGCCACGTGATCAAGGGCCAGAGCGATGAGGAGCTGGCCGCCGAGCAGTACGAGGGCGAGCGCTACCTGCGGCTGCAGCAGATGTTCAAGCCGCCGGTGAAGTTGGAGATCCCCAAGGCGGTGGGGGGCCACGGCGGGGGAGATAGCGGCGTGCTGGATCGTATCTTCAATCCCGAGGCGAAGCCCGACCCGCTCGGCCGCGATGCGTCGCATATCGACGGCGCCGCGTCGATCCTTACGGGGGTCGCGGCGAACCAGGCGATCGCGAGCGGCCGACCCGTGGAGATCAGCAGCCTGATGCGCTTGCCCCAACGCGAGAACGCCGAGGCGTTTGCACCGGTGTCGTAACCCCGCATCGTTTCGCGGCGGGCCTGCCCCGCGGGCTATTTGCGAAGCGGCGTCGTTTAAGCCACTTCCGAAGGCGGCAGGAACGTGTCGATGTCGGCCGAAGCGCCGCAGGCCTCATCGTCGCGCAGGCGTGACGGCTCCACGCCCAGCGACAGCAGGATATTCGTGGCGGCGATGAACTGCCCGCCGATCAGGAACAGTTGATCGGAGACCGGTTGCGCGTAGCGGATCACGATCGGCTGGACCGCGGTCGAGTAGCCGCCTTCGAGCAGGTTCAGTTCCCACGTGGAGTTTTCAGGCAGGGGCTGCTCGCAAAGGAACCCGATGCCCCCGCGGGAGATATCGCGCACCTTCACCTCGATCGGCTTGTGCTCGATCTGGGTGTGCGCCATCGGGCGGAGCTCCGCGTCACCCCGCACGACATAGCGGCGGAAGAGGCGCTGGCGGGCCGCCGGGCCGTTGGGGTCGCGCTGGTGTTCGAGTCGATCGAGTTGCTGGAGCGTATTGGATCGTGAAAGGACTGACATCTTCTGGCATCCCCGTGCATGTGTTCTCGGCTACGCACCGAATGTAGCCATCGCTTAACGACAGCTGTTTTCTGCTGGGTGCCAACCCTAAATTGATATCGTCAGGGTTTGCCCGTGGCTTGAGCAATCATGCGGAACCCCGCCGGCCCGCCGGTGCCGATAATGCATCGGCGCATGGCAAGCAGCCCGTGATTCGGCCCGAAAACACGCCCAAAAAAAGAACCCGCCCGGGAGGCGGGTTATGCAGAAATCAGGTGAACGATTGAAGCGCTAACCGACCGACCCGGTATCAAGGGATCGGGTATTCGGTCAGATGCAGCGGCTCGTCGATCAGTAACAGCCAAGCGATATCGTCCCAGATCTGACGCGTGGTATGGTCGATCGACCGCGCGTAGGTGTTGCGATCCTGCTGGGTGTACTGAGCGGTCGAATCCAGCTCAGGCGACATGTCCCGGCGGACGTCATGAGCCGTGATCTTATTGCTGCATCCACCCAAAAATGCGACGGAACCGAGCAACAGGGCGGCGACGGCAAGCGAGCGGAAACGGATCATGGCAACTCCCTTGGGGATCGAAGATTCGAACTCGTATATTGTCACGCCTCCGCGGTGCCCTGTCAACCTCTGCCGAACACTTGATTTGTGGAAATTTGAAGCCGGCAGGTCGTCGCCCGTAGGAATGGCCCCCATCAGCCCGGCACGTCATATCCTCGACACGCCCCGCGCCTGAATACCCCACATTACACTACCGCCGCCATGAGTCAGATCTTCACCTCCCTGCTGCCCATCGCCCTGCTGGTGATCACCGGGGCGCTGCTGCTGCGCCTGCGGTTCTTCGGCGAAGAATTTCGCCGGGGCCTGGATCGCCTGGTGTACTGGGTTGCGCTGCCGGCCCTGATCGTCGGCGAACTGGCCCAGGCCCCCGCGATGGGCGGGGCCGCGGGTCCGATGATCGGGGTCCTGGCCGGGGCCACCTGCTTTACCGCCCTCGCCGCCTGGGGGGTGGCCCGCGCAATGCGCCAGCCGCCCGCCGCCGTCGGCGTGATTGTTCAGGCGGCGCACCGAGGCAATCTCGCGTTCGTCGGCTTGCCCGTGATCCTGCTCGCCTCGCAAGCCGACGACGCCGGCACCCGCGCCCTCGCGGCCCTCGTCTTCGCGCCGATGGTCCTGCTCTACAACGTCCTGGCCGTCACCGCCCTCACCCTCGCCCACCAACGCTTTGACCGTTCCGCTCCCCGCAAACTCCTCCGCTCCCTGCTGACCAACCCGCTCCTGCTCGCCTGCGGGCTCGGCCTGGCGCTCAACCTGCTTGACCACCAGCTCCCCGCGCCCCTCATCAAAACCCTCGTCCTCCTTGGCCAGCCCGCCGCGCCCCTCGCGCTGGTCAGCCTCGGCGGTGCGGTGGTCACTTACCACGTCCACCGCCACGCCGCGGTCGGTTTCGCCTCGGCCGCCCTCAAGCTCGTCGTCCTTCCCGCTTCGACGCTTCTGCTGGCGTATCTCGTGGGCCTCGATCAGTCTCAACGGCTGATCGTCCTCGTCTTCAGCGCCACGCCCACCGCCGTGGCGTCCTATGTCCTGGCGGTGCAACTGCGGGGCGACCCCGGCGTGGCTGCCGCGACCATCGTCATCTCCACCCTGCTAAGCTTCGCGTCTCTAGCCGCCGCCCTCGCGTTAGCGTAAAGCGTCAGGAAACAGGGGGAGGAACCGAGCTACGCCGACTCAAAAAAGCAGCCCCCGGCTTTCGCCAGGGGCTGCCTCAAATCTCTCGCTCACATCCCCCTCACTTCCTCACCTCGTCACCCCTCACATCCCCTCTTGCTCGCCCTCTGCTTTCTCGTTTTCTTTGGCCTTCTTCTTTTCCTCGGCCTTGGCCTTCTTCTCTTCCGCCCGACGCGCCTGCTCTTGCGGCGAAAGCGCATCGATCCTCATCGCCGGTTCACCCTCGTGAGCCATCACCGTGACGGCGTAGCCAGCCCGCACCTCAGCGAGGTTGGCCTTCTGGCCGTCCACCTTCACCTGAGTGGCCTCGGCCACCGCGAAGGTGATCGGCTCGGGGGTCGCCGCCTCCTCGCCTTTTTTGGCCTTCATTGCCTTGGGGGCCACCGTAATCGAATCCGCCCCGACCGCCGCCACCGTACCGACCGTCTTTGCCGGCTTTGGCTTGGCCTCTTTTTCTGGTTTCGGGGCGTCCTCGGCGAAAACGCCGGCCGTCGAAGCAAGTAACGCGACACACAACAGCATCCGACCGATCCGGGAACGAAGCATGGTGCTCTCCTTCAGGGAAACAGGGGTGAAGGGGTCAGACACGACCCCGATCATATCTATTGTAGATCAACACCAAACGGTAACACTGGGGCGGCGGGCGAAAGCCATCGCCCCGACCCAAGGTGAGGACATTGCCGGTGAAGTTGCAAGAGCGTGGGGCGTCCGTCCCGCCCAAACGCAGATGGCATCATCCTGCGCACCAGCAGGCCGCGGATGCGTCGGGTCGCGTAGCCGCGGCGGGATCGCCGGCCGCGTAGCCCCGACGCCCCGAGCCTGCTACTGTTTGCCATCGCCCCGATCAGGAGACGCCGATGATGACCCACCCCCGCCTGCCGCTCGTGTTCGGGCTGATGTTCGCCTTGCTGCTGGCCCTGGCGGTTGCCGCCCCGGCCCAGCAGACCCCGGAGACCCCAATGACCGTGCTGGACCAGCGCCCCGACCGTTTAATCGTCTGCCTGCCCAACCGGCTGATCATCGCCGCTCAGCGCGTCCCCGCCGCGCCCGTGGTCTCCGTCCAGGCCTGGGTCAAGACCGGTTCGATCTACGAGCAGGAACACGTCGGCGCCGGGCTCTCCCACTTCCTCGAACACCTGGTTTCCGGCGGCACCACCGCCAACCGATCCGAAGAGCAGTCCAACGCCATCCTCGGCCGGATCGGAGCCCAGACCAACGCCGCCACCAGCCTCGATAACGTCTGGTACTACATCAACACCACCGCCGAGCACACCGACACCGCCATCGACCTGATGAGCGACTGGCTGCGGCATAACGTCGTGCTCCAAAGCGAATACGCCCGCGAGCGCGACGTGATCCAGAGCGAGTTCAAGATGGGCGACGCCGATCCCGGCCGCATCTTCTGGAAGCTCACCCAACGCGCCCGCTACGACGCCCACCCCGCCCGGCACCCGACCATCGGTTACCTCGATGAGTTCCTCTCGATCAGCCGCGATGAGATCCACGACTTCTACAAGCGGATGTACGTGCCCAACAACACCGTCTTCGTCGTCGCCGGCGACATCGACCCCCGGAAGGTGGTGAGCCGGGTCGCCGAGCTGTGGCAGGACGCCGAGCCGCGCGATCTGCCCGCCCTGGTGTTCCCCAAAGAAACCAACCGCGAAGAGCCGGTGACCGTGACCGGGCAGGCGGCGATCAAGAACCCACGGCTGCGGCTGGCGTTCCCGAACGTGCCGCTCGGCGAGCCGGGCGATTATGAGCTGGACATGCTGGGCATGATCCTGGGCGGGGGCGAGTCGAGCCGACTGGTCCGCAAGCTGCGCGACCGGCAGCGGCTGGTGACCAGCATCGACGCCTACAACTGGTCCACGACGTGGGGCGAGGCAATGTTTGGCGTGGACGCGGAACTGGCAGCGGGTGTGACCGCCGATCAGGCGAAGGCGGCGATCCTCGCCGAACTCGCGCTGCTGCGCGAGCATCCGGTGACCGACGCGGAACTGGCGCGGGCCAAGCGCAAGACGCTGGCCTCGGTCGTCGCGTCGAACCAGACGGCGCAGGGTGTCGCGACACGGCTGGCCCGTGACATCATCGGGCCGCACGACCCCGATTACATGGAGAAGTACATCCAGCATGTCGAAACGCTGACCGCGGCGGACCTGCAGGACGCGGCCAAACGCTTCTTCGTGGCGGACAAGCTCACGACCGTTATCCTCGAACCCAAGCCCGAGGGCGAAGCGATCACCCCGCTCAAACGCCTGGACGATGTCACGCTGCCCGACGATGCGGTCGAGCCTTTCGACCTGGACAACCGTCGGCTGATCGCGGCGCTGGCGGATCACGAGAAAACCGCGGCCGAGGTCGCCGCGGTGACGATCGAGCCGATCCAGTCCTACACGCTTGACAACGGGCTGCGGCTGCTGGTGCAGCGCTCGACCGTCGTGCCCGCGGTCGCGGTGCATCTCTACAGCCTCGGTGGGTTGCTGGCCGATGAGCCGGGCCGCGAAGGCGTCGCCCACGCGACCGCGCTGATGCAGCAGCGGGGCACCGCGACCCGCACCGCGGCGCAGATCGCCGAGACGATCGACGACCTCGGGGCCGGCCTCAGCACCGGCTCGGGCAACAGCACGTCTTACGTCCGCGGATTCGCGCTAAGCGACGACCTGCCCGCTCTGATCGAGATCATGGCCGACGTCAGCCTGCGGCCGTCGTTCCCCGAGGACGAGTGGCAGGCGATGCGGCCGCGCATCCTCGCCGCGATCGACCGCGAGCGCGACAGCATCTGGGGGGAAGTCCGCACCGCGTTTCGTGAGGCGTACTACGGCGGTCACCCGTGGTCGGCCTCGTCCTCCGGCCGGCGCGAGGTGGTCGCCCAACTATCCGCCGCCGAGCTGCAGGCCTTCCATGCGGCACACCTCTCGGCGCAGGCAACGGTGATCGCCGTGGCGGGGGATGTGGACCCGGCCGCGGTTAAGGCGATGATCGAGCAGCACTTCGCCGCGATGCCCGCCGAGGCCGCTAAGCCGTTCAGCCCACCGCCCGTGCCGACCTTCAACCCCGGCCTCACGCAGACGCCGATCGACAAGCCCGGCTCCGCGGTGCAGATCGGGTTCCCCGGCATCGCCCGCGACCACCCCGACTACGCGCCGCTCACCGTGCTGGCCAACATCATGAGCGACTTCCCCGGCGGGTACCTCGAACAGGAATTGCGCGGCCGCGGGCCCGGCATCGCCTACGGCGTCCACGCGGGGCTGTTCACCGGCGTCGCGCCCGGCTACTTCACCATCGTCTTCAACGCCCGACCGGACGTGACCGCCGAGGGCCTCGCGCGTTCGATGAGCGTGGTGCAGCGCATGCGTGACGGCCGCATCACCGATGCCGACCTCGCCCGCGCCCGCGCCAAGGTGCTCACCGAGGAGTTCACCGGCCGCCAGTCCAACAGCGACCGCGCCGCCGCGGCCGCGCTCGACACGCTCTACGGCGTGGACGACCCGACGGGCCGGCAGTTCCTCGACGCCGTCGCCGCGCTCGACCTTGCCGCGCTCGAAGCGATCGCCGAGCAATACCTCGGCGAGCCGCTCGTCGTGGTCGTCACGCAGGAACCGATCGAAGATGCGGCGCTGCGGGATGCGATCACCCCCGAATCGGTCCCCGCCGAGTGATGCGGGTAATTTGGCGCGGCTCGTCACAGCCGCGTCGTCCTCGACGCGGACCACCGCGAGGACGCGGCGGCTATGAAAAAACGCTGCACGCGTCTTTGCTGAAATACGTGTGGGAGGTTTTCGGTTACCGGAGTGCTTCCGCCGGCCGCCGATACCAGAACCCGCATAGCCCGCGAAAGAACACCGCCGGGGGGAACAGCAGCATCAGCGCCAGCGTCGCCGCGGTGTGCAGCGGGCGGTCGGCTTTGCGGGCCGAGGTGATCGCCGCGGGCTCGGCGATGATGATCATCGCCTTGCCGTGCGCCTTGCCCCAGCGCTTGATCGCCTTGGAAAACCACAGCTCTTCGGAGGCGTACAGCCGCTCGCTGAAGCCTTCGACTTCGCGGAATGCTTCGGCGGTACAGAAGATGAAGCATCCCGCCGCCTCGCGCATCAGGCGCGAGTAGAGGTTCCACGCGCCCAGCGTCAGCTTCGCGGGCCAGACGACTTCACGATCAAACGCGACCCGCGCCCCGCCGCCGACGGCACCATCGTCGATCATCGCCCGCAAGGCGGCGCCCAACAGGTCGGCATCGATCAGCGTGTCCGCATCGATGAAGACGAGATAGCGCCCCGCCGCCGCGCGACCGCCCGCGTTGCGCGCCCGGCTGATCTGGTTGTGCCCTTCAAACACCACCGCTGCGCCGTGCGCCCGCGCCACGGCCGCGGTGTCATCCGCCGAGTTGTTGTCCACCACGATCAGCTCGCCCCGAAGGCCCGCGGCCGCAGCCACCCCCGCCATCGCCCCCCGCGCCGCGGCCATCGTCGCCGGCAGCGTTGCCGCCTCGTTGTACGCGGGGATGACCAGGCTGTAGTCGGGGGTCTCTTGTGACATCGCCAGCAAGCATAGGCGGGTAGGCTGACAGCGTCTGCTCCTGTCCGAACCCCAGCGCGATCAGGATGGGCGGCGATCGGTCTAAACAGTTCCTGTAGCTCGGGTCGCAGCGTATGATGTCAGGGTTAACTGGACTGCGGAGATCCCCATGCGACTTGAACTTGATGAAAGCCACGAGCAATTGGTGCGGGCGGCGATCGCGGCGGGTGAGGCTGCCGACGCCCAGAGTTACGTCCAGTCGCTGATCGACGACGCAGCGGCCGACCGATGGGTCAGCCATCATCAGGCGCAGGTGGAAAGCCTGTTGCGCGATCGCATGCAGCAACCGGGTGACGAGCGTGCACGCGGCGACTTCGAGGCACTGCGCCGGGATGTGCATCGCATCGTTGATCAAAGGCAACCACGGCGGGCGTTATGAACTATCACCTCCGGGAAGTTGCCGCCGTCAAGCACGACTTGGCCGACCATTATCAGGTCATCGTGCGCGGCGGGCAGCCGGACGCCGCCCTGCGGTTGCTCCGAGCGTACCACGAGACGACCGAACGGTTGCGCGACTGGCCGCTCTCCGGGCGCGTGTTGCAAACTTCGGCGGGCGACCTGCAGGACATCCGGGTCTGCGGATTGCCCGCGCCGTTCCAGGCGTTTCAGGTCTTTTACCTTGTGCTGCCGGAACAACAGACGATCCGAGTGTTGGCGATAATTCACACCGCGATGGGGCCGACACAACGAACGCAGCGGCTGGCCGGTCGCGCCGCAGATCAGCCTTCATCGTGACCTTGATCCGCGCGTTGCCGCGTTTTTCAGATCGGCAGCGTCTCGTCCGGGACGCGGCCGAAGGCGATCTTGTCGTCCATCGGTTGGCGCAGGTGGTGCATGCCGGCGAAGTAGAGGCGGTGGGGGCCGTGGCGCTGGTTGATGCGATCGATCGTGCGGGCCAGCGCGGCGCGGTGCTCGGCGGCGGGGAACAGCAGGCCCGGCGTCGCGTCCGCTTTGGTCAGGTGCAGCAGGTTGACCTGCACCTTGATCGGCGGGGGCGCGAGCGGCGGGCGGGGCGGGCGGCGGTCCCACAGCCGCTGGAAGTGTTCGAGCAGCGTGAGCGTGTCCTGGCACGAGGGCAGCTCGATCGCGTCGTGCCACGCGGTGTCGTTGAGGAAACTGACCGAGGCGGTGAGGCGGTGGGCGAAGTAGCCGTGGTGCCGCAGGCGATGCCCGGCCTTGTGGAGCAGGCGGGTGGTCATGGCGTGGGCCCCGGCGTCGGTGCGCAGCTCGGGGGCGAGCACGTTGCCGTGGCCGATGGAATGGCGGTGGGTGGCCGGCTCGGGCATGTCGATGCCGTGGAGCCCGTACCAGTAGTGCTCGCCGGTGACCGAGCCCCAGATGGCGCGCAGCGCCGGCTTGTCGAGGGCGTAGAGCGCGGGGATGTCGTGGATGTCGCGGCGGGAGAGGCGTTCGGCCATGCCGGTGTTGATGCCGGGCAGATCGGTGAGCGTGAGGTGCGCGAGGCGTTGGGGCAGTTGGTCGGTGGTCAGGACGGTGAGGCCGTCGGGCTTGTGCAACTCGCAGGCGATCTTGGCCAGCAGGCGGGTGGGCGCCAGGCCCACGGAGCAGGTGAGGTAAGGGCCGACATCGGTGGCGATCTGCCGCTTGAGGTGCTGGGCGAGGGCAATCGCTTCGTTGGGCTCGCGCTGCTTGCCGAGCAGGCGGATCGCCACTTCATCGATCGAATACACCTTGGCGATGGGGGCGTGGCGTTCGATCGCTTGGATCAGGCGGCGGTGGACCTTGACGTAAAACGCCGGGCGGGCCTTGATGAGCACGATGCCCGGACACAGGCGTCTGGCCTCCTCCACCGCGGTGCCGGTCTTCACGCCGAAGCGTTTGGCCTCGGTGCTCACGGCGATGCAGCAGGTGCGGTCGGTGTCGAGGGGGATCACGCCCACCGGCCGGCCCCGGCACTGCGGCCGAAACTGCTGCTCGACCGCCGCGAAGTAGCTGTTCATGTCGAGGAAGGCGTACTGGAGCGGGGGGTCAGTCATGGCGGGGGCACCCGTATATTCGGGTATTGTTTGGATGTGTCAAGGGGTTGATTTCAAAAATTATTCGGGTAATGTTTGGTATATGACCCAGCCTCAGCCCGACACGCCCGCCCGCCCGGAGTTTGAGTACCGCGACGCCCTGCCCGACGGCCCGGCCCGCCGCCGCGGCGCCACCCTCAACCCCGGCAACCGCTTCGAGGCCCACCGCTTCTGGCGGGATGGCGACGAGATGGACCGCGGCCGCATCGACGCCGACGGCCAACCGGCCGCGGACGATGGCGAGCCACGGTTTCCGGGGGTCCGCGTCCCGCTCACCGTCATCCCCGACAAGACGCAGAAGCTCATCAACCGCGTCGATCGCACCTCCGATGTGCCCTTCGACTGGACGCTCAACCCCTACCGAGGCTGTGAGCACGGCTGCATCTACTGCTTCGCCCGTCCCTACCACGAATACCTGGGCTACTCCTGCGGCCTCGACTTCGAGACCAAGATCGTCGCCAAGCTCGACGCCCCCCGGAAATTAGTCGAGGAGCTTGCCCACCCGTCCTGGCGGGCCGAGCCGATCGTCATGTCCGCGATCACCGACATCTATCAGCCGCTGGAGAAGGAACTGGAACTGTCGCGCGGGTGCCTGGAGGTGATGGCCCGCGTGGCCCAGCCGGTGGCGACGATGACCAAGAGCGCGCTGGTGCTGCGTGACCTGGACCTGTGGCAGGCGCTTTCCGCGCAGCACGCCGGGCGCGTGACGGTGACGCTGGTGACGCTGGATGAGAAGCTGGCCAAGGCGCTGGAGCCGCGGGCCGCGGCCCCGTCGCGGCGGCTGGCGGTGATCCGCGAGCTGGTGCGGGCGGGTGTCGATGTGTCGGTGAACATCGCGCCGGTGATCCCCGGGCTGACGGATAAAGAGATGGCGAGCATCCTTGAGGCCGTGGCCGACGCGGGCGCGCGGCGGGTGGCGTGGGTGATGCTGCGGCTGCCGTACCAGCTCAAGGCGTTGTTCCTCGACTGGTTACAAACCCATGTGCACGCCGAGCGCGCGAAGCATGTGGAGTCGCTGGTCCGTCAGATGCACGGCGGGAAGCTGTATAACGCGCGGCAGGACGTGCGCCGCCGCGGCCGGGGGCCGATCGCCGAGCACGTCGCGCAGGTGTTCGACGTCTTCACGCGGCGGTACGACCTGAACAAGGACATAAGGCCGCTTAGCCGTAAACACTTCCGCCGCCCGAGCCTGCACGGGCAGATGGACTTGTTCTGAAAACGGGTGAACCGCCAAGACGCGAAGACGCGGAGGACGCCGAGGAAGGCAACAGGAAGTAACCACAGATTTCACAGATGACTCAGATTCGGAATGAGCCACAAGAAGTCGCAAAAGGCACAAAAAAAGAAACTACATACTTCTGTAACTTTTGTGCTTTTTTGCGGCCACCTGCCTTGAATCTGTGTCATCTGCGCAATCTGTGGTTAACCGCCTTCTGCTTACTTGGCGTCTTGGCGGTTCAACCCACTTCGAGGGGTTGCCCCGCGGTCAGGTGGATCGTTTGCGCGGCGCGGCCGGGGGCGGTGAGGGTGAGGGTCTGGTCGCGGTCGGCGGTGAGGGTGGCGGTGGTGAGTTGGCCGTTGGCCCAGGTCATCTCCACAGTGATGCCGCCGCTTCCGGGGTTGCCGCGGGCGCGCAGGCCGCGGGCCGAGCCTTCGGCCCAGGCTTCGGGCAGCGCGGGCAGCAGGGCGACGATGCGTTGGCCTTGTTCATCGCTGTCGTGCGATTGCAGCAGCATCTCCGCGATCGCGGCGCACCCGCCGAAGTTGCCATCGATCTGGAAGGGCGGGTGGGTGTCCCACAGGTTCGACAAGGTGCATTCGGCGAGCAGGCGATGCAGGGCGCGGTGGGCCTTCTCGGCGTCGTGCAGGCGGGCGTAGAAGTTGATCATCCACGCCTGCGACCAGCCCGTGTGCCCGCCGCCGTGCGCGAGTCGGCGTTCGAGGGTCTTGGCCGCCGCGGCCGCGAGGTCGGGCGTCGCGGTGGGGCTGATCTGCGTGCCCGGGTGCAGCCCGAAGAGGTGCGAGACGTGGCGATGCCCCGGCTCCGGCTCGTCGTAATCCTCCGGCCATTCCATCAACTGCCCGTGCTTGCCGATCTGGTTTGGCGGCAGCTTGGCCGCGGCTTCGTCTAACTGGGCGCGCCATGCATCATCGACGCCGAGTTCGCGCGACGCGGCGGCCGTGTGCGCAAACAACTCGCGGATAATCTGGCTGTCCATCGTCGGGCCCATGCACAGGTGACCCACCGAGCCGTCCGGCAGCGCATAGCGGTTCTCCGGCGAGGAGGAGGGGCCGCTCAATAACCGGCCATCGTGATCTTCATAGAGATAATCGAGGAAGAACGCGCACGCCTCGCGCAGGATCGGGTACGCCACATCTTCCAGGAACGCGCGGTCGCCGGTGAACAGGTAATGCTCCCAGAGGTGATCGCACAGCCACGCGCCACCGGTCGGCCACAGGCCGCAGGTCGCGCCGTCGCCCGGCACGGCAAAGCCCCAGATGTCGCTGATGTGATGCGCCACCCAGCCGCGCAGGCCGTA
>CAZTLX010000095.1:0-14573 GCA_964614575.1 uncultured Phycisphaeraceae bacterium
AACGAGATGGGCTACAAGGCCCACTACGGCCGATGGCTGGTGACCGGTCGGCCGCTGGTCGTGCTGCTGGATTTAGGCCCGTCATGGCAGAAGCTCAACGAGATCAAGTACCGCCTCTGGGCCGATCACCACATCCCCTCTCACCACGACGACCTGTGCCACAACGTCATGGCGTTCGGCGAGTCGGTGCGCGTGCTGCTGGAACTGCTGGGCAAACGCGAGGGCGGGCGACGCAAACTGATCGCGCACTTCCACGAGTGGATGGCGGGCGCGGCGATCCCCATGCTCCGCAAGAGCCAATGGCCGGGGTCGATGGTCTTTACCACCCACGCCACGCTGCTGGGCCGCTACCTCGCCCAGCACAACCCGGTGTTCTACGACCCCCTGCCGTTCTTCGACGCCGCCAAGGAAGCGGCCCACTTCAACATCGAGCCGCAGCACGGCCTGGAGCGCGCCGCGGCGCACGGCTGCCACGTCTTTACCACCGTCTCCGACATCACCGCCCTTGAGTGCAAGCACCTGCTCGGCCGCGACCCGCAGGTGATCCTGCCCAACGGGCTGAACATCGAGCGCTTTGCCGCGGTCCACGAGTTTCAGAACCTGCACAACCGTTACAAGGCGGAGCTGCACGAGTTCACCATGGGCCACTTCTTCCCGTCCTACGAGATGGACCTGGACAAGACGCTCTACTTCTTCACCTCCGGCCGTTACGAATACCGCAACAAGGGCATGGACCTGACCATCGAAGCGCTGGCCCGGCTCAACCATCGGCTCAAGGAATCGCAGACGCCGATCAACGTCGTCTTCTTCCTGATCACCAAGGCCCCGTTCAAGTCGGTCAACGTCTCGGTGCTCGAGAGCCGGGCCATGCTCCGCGAGTTCCACGCCGCCGCCGAGGCGATGAAGGAGCAGATCGGTGAGCGGCTGTTTTATGCCGCGGCCGCGGGCGCGGTGCCCGACTTAAACGCGCTGGTCGATGACTACTGGCGTCTGCGCCTGCGCCGCACCATCCACGCGTGGAAGAAGCACCACCTGCCGCTGATCGTCACCCACGACCTGCACGACGACGGCGGCGACGCGGTGCTCAACCAGCTCCGCGCCTGTAACCTCGTCAACTACCGCGACGATCCGGTCAAGGTCGTCTTCCACCCCGACTTCATCACCGCGACCAACCCGCTTTTCGGCATCGATTACGACCAGTTCGTCCGCGGCTGCCACCTGGGCATCTTCCCCAGCTACTACGAGCCCTGGGGATACACCCCGCTCGAATCGATCGCCCTGGGCGTACCGGCCATCACCTCCGACCTCTCCGGCTTCGGCAGCTACCTCGAACAGCTCTCGCCCGACCACGAAGCCAAGGGCCTGTGGACCGTCCACCGCCGCGGCAAAGGTTTCGACGAGTCGGCCAACGAGCTGACCAACCACCTCTTCCGCTTCTGCCAGATGTCCCGCCGCGAACGCATCTCCCTGCGCAACACCGTCGAAGACTTCTCCACCCACTTCGATTGGCACAACCTCGGCAAGCGCTACCACGAAGCCCACGAACTCGCCCTCGACCGCATTTCGGTGGCCTGAGCGATCCCACCTTTTTGCATCGCTCGGCTCACGCATTGGGTGAACCTGGCCGCCGGTGCGCGGCGATCGATCGGCCCGCGTGTGACATGTTCAGCCGATCTGCCGTGACGCGGCGGAAGACGCGCAGTAGCATGGCCTGCATGCCTGTTGTTTCACCATCGATGACTTCTCACGCGCGGATGCAGCAAAGCGACGGCTTGCGGCTTGACGGGCCGATCGTCTGCCCGAGCAGTGCGACGCTCTGACCCCCCGATTGGACGTCAACACGCCAATGAAACCGGCAACCTCCGTAAAGACAACCGCCGCGACGCCCAAGCGTGTGATCTGGTTGACCAGCGATCACATGCGATACGACCACATCGCGGCGAATGGTAACCCGGCGATGGTCACCCCCGCGCTCGATGCGTTGGCCGGGCAAGGCGTCTGCTTCAGCCAATGCCATATCCAGAACCCGCTGTGCATGCCCAGCCGATGCAGCTTCATGACGGGGCTGTACCCGCAGCAGACCGGCGTGACGCACAACGGCCATTGCCTGCCGCCGGATTTTGCGCCGACCGTGGCCACGGTCATGAAAGCCGCGGGTTATCAGACAGCGCAGATCGGCAAGCTGCACTTCCAGCCGCACGAGGACATGGACTTCGACCCGCGCCCACGCCATACCTACGGCTTCGACGTGTTCTGGCCCAGCGAAGAGCGCGGCAACTACTCCGACCCGTACTACCACTGGCTGGAAGGCAAGTATCCGCAGTATGCCTCCGCCTTTCGTGTGCCGCGCTCATCGGACCCGGACCGGCACCGCACCGAGAAGTCGCCCGACCCGATCGACGCGCCCTGGCAGGCCAGCCAAGCCGGCTGGATCGTCGATACCGCCTGCCGATACTTAAGCTCCCGGCAGGGCAGCCCGCAGTTCCTTCACCTGGGCTTCTACAACCCCCATCCGCCGCTGCGGCCGGTGCGCGAGGCGTGGCGGCATTACGAAGGTCGGGAGTTGCCCGAGCGACTCCATCAGCCAGAAGAGTGGAACGACAAGCCTGAACCGCTCGCGTCGATGTTGCATCACCGCGACGACTGGAGCGACGAGGACTTTCGTCAGTATCGCCTCGGTCTGGCGGCCATGGTCACAGAGATGGATATGGCGATCGCGGCGTTGGTGAAATGGCTGGGCGACCGCGCCATGCTGGCGGACACGCTGATCATCTTCAGCTCCGATCACGGCGACTTCGCCGGCGACCACGGCATCACGCACAAGGGCCCGGCATACTACGACCAGGTCACCCGCGTGCCGCTGATTCTGCGCTGGCCGGCGGGCCTCGGCGATCAGCCACGCACCTGCTCGGGGCTGATGGAGATGGTCGATCTGCTGCCGACGCTCGTCGGGCTCTGCGGCGGACACGTGCCGCGGGTCATGGCCGGCCACGACCTGTCGGCCGACCTGCTCGCCGGGCGCGAACCCAAAGGACGCGAGGATGTTTTCGCCTACCACGACGCCGGCATGGCGATGCTTCGAACGGCCGAGGCGAAGTACCTGCGCTACGAGCCGCACGGCACCGAGGTGCTCTACGACCTGACCGAGTCCAACGGCGGCGAATTCGTCAACCACGCCGAGGATCCGAAATACCGTGAACGGCTGGCTGAGATGCGCGACCGCCTGCTGCGCCGCAGCCTCGCCGCCGGCCGCTCACGATTGCCCCATCTGCATCCGTACTGATCACAAACCGGAATGACCACCGCGTGTTTGGGTAGAAGTGATTTTGCTTGACATCACACACCACGATCCCGATGCAGGCCCGATCCGGCGGACTTTCTGCGGGACGGGTTCGGGATCAACACGGTAAGGACACCGCGCATGCCCACATAGGGTGCCGTGTCTTATTTGCCGCCACGGCGCGTCATGCAACGATCGCGGCTGCTTAAGGAGCGTGGTCAACCCGCTTCGCCCATCACGGGCAGCACGATGCCGTTGATGTAGCTCGAATCCGCGTTGCTGGCGAGGAAGACATAGCTCGGTGCCAGCTCTTCGGGCTGGGCGGGGCGTTCCATCTCGGAACTGCCTTTTTCGATGCCGAACTTCGATACTTTCTCGGCGGTCATGCCGGTGTCGGCGATGTTCAACGGCGTCCAGACCGGCCCCGGTGCCACGCAGTTGACCCGGATGCCCTTCTCGATCAGGTCCTTGGAAAGCGCCCGGGTGATGCTGTGGATCGCGCCCTTGGATGCGCCGTAGTCGGGCAGGCGCGTGCTGCCTTGCAAGCCCACCTGCGATCCGGTCGCGATGATCGTCGAGCCCGGGGGCATGTGGGGCACGGCCGCCCGCGCCAGACGCAGGTAGGCGTAGATGTTGGTTTTCAGCGTGCGGTCCAGTTCATCTTCGGACAGTTCGGTGACTTGCTTGCGGTTTTGCCAGGCGGCATTGCTCACCATGATGTCCAGTCCCCCCAACTCGTTCACCGTCTGCTCGATGATCTGATCGCAGAAGGATCGTTCCGTCAGGTCGCCTTTGAAGACCAGGCACTTTCGGCCCAGCGCTTCGACGGCTTCTTTGACGGTCTGCGCATCATCCTTTTCCTCAGGCAACGCGGTGATAGCCACATCCGCGCCCTCGCGGGCAAAGAAATACGCCACCGCTCGGCCGATGCCCGAGTCGCCACCGGTGATCAACGCCCGCTTGCCCGCGAGCTTGTTGGCATGCTTGTAGTCCTCGCCCTTCCATTTCGGAGCCGGGTCGATCTCCGACTCGAGCCCGGGCTGGGGCTGATGCTGCTCGGGAAACGGGGGCTTGGGTTGATCGGCAATCGCGGCTTTGTGGTCAGACATACCTGGAGTTCCTCAAACGACGCGCCTCATCATCTTCAACCATCAACATCGCGGCCCCGGGGGTTTACGATTCGACCATCTCCTGGGCCGCGGCGTTGACGCCCTGCTCCGCGATTTTGGTGAGCTTCTCGTTGGCGGCACTCTCTTCTTTGAGCGTCTTGCTGAGCAATTTGACGACCTGGTCATGCCCCATCTGGCGTGCCCATTCCACCACCGTCCCGTAGGAGGCGATTTCATAATGCTCGACCTTCTGGGCGGCGGCGATGATCATGACATCACGCACCGCATCGGTTTCCGCCTCTTCGAGGACTTCCTTGCCCTCATCGAGCAGGCCCGACATGGCTTCGCATTTCTTCGAACGGGCCTTGCGATCCAGGCTTTCGAACGCCGCTTCGAGGCGGCTGACATGTTCCTTCGTCTCTTCGAGGTGGTGTTCCATCGCCTCCTGCAGGGACGAGTTGCTGGCCTTCTTCACCATCTTGGGCAGCGCCTGCACCAACTGCTTCTCCGCCGAATACAGGTCCATCATTTCATCGATCATCGCGTCGTGGAGTGTTTTAGTGGCCATGGGATTAAGTCCTTAGGTTTCGTGGTTTGCGTGAAAAGCAAAAGCGGTTCGGCATGAACCCGTCAGTTGACTACGGTTAAACAGTAAAGCGGCAGCGGCGGGTTTCCAATGCGGCAGCGGATGATTTGTGTGTCCGGCGAACCACCCCGGCTGCTCTGGTGCTTCGCCTGACACCGGGTACGGGGCCGCAGGAGGGCGGAATCTGGGGGCGGGGTCATGGGTCGTGGGTGGGCCCGTCGGCCGGTGGGTCTTCATCGCTGCCGATAACGGTGATGGGTTTCTTGAGGTATTGGCGAACATAAAGCTGCTGAGTGAGCACCATCACCACCACGAGCAAGGGCGTGGCCACCAACACGCCCCACGCCCCGGCGAGTACCCCCATCAGCACCTGGACCAGAATCAGCATCGCAGGCGGCGTCGTGACGGTGTACTGATCAATCAGGGGCGTGATCAGGTTTGATTCAATGATCTGCGTACCGACATAGACCCCCAGCACGCTAAGCAGCATCCATGGGCCGTCGGGGATCGCCAGCAACAGCCCCGGCACCGATGCGATGATCGGGCCGATGTTGGGCACAAAAGACAACACCCCCGCCAGCGCGCCCAGCGCCAGGGGTGCGGGCATGCCGATCAGCCACATGCCCAGCGAGGTGAGCAAACCGATCACCAGCATGGAGCAGATACGCCCGAGCATCCACCATCGCAACGCGACGCACATGCGATGGAGGGTCGTGGTGGCCGCCGTTTCGTGCTCGGCAGGGATCAGCCAGAGGAGGCCCCGCCGATAGACCTGCGGATTAAAAGCGACGTATAGCGTGACGACGAAGCTGATCAGCAGCAGCACGGAGGTCCAGGCCGTCACCGAGAGCATCGCGATCGTGGTTTGGAGGATCGAGAAGATGATGGACCGCGCCTCCTCCGTCCGGCCACCATTTCCTTGATCGTCGTCAATTCCAGTGCCGCCGCCATCCTGATCGGCGTGATCCTCGCGCTGGTTTGTTTGCGGTACCGCGGCGTCGGCCGCGAAGCCTTGGTTCAGGCCGAGACGCCCGCCCTCCAATACCCCTTCGCGTTGATCGGGCTGGGCGGTCATCCCCGTGAGCGACTCGGCGTATCGCACGGCCTTCCGGCCCCACTTGCGCTCCTCGAGCCACCCCAGCGATTGTTCGACCGCGGCGGGGAGTTTCCTGCCCATTTCATCCGCCTGTGTCACCAGCGGCGGCCCGATGATGAAACCCAGCCCCGTCAGGGCCACCAGGACCACCAGGATCGACAGCAACATGGCGGTCCAGGCGGGCATGTGCCACTTGGCCCGAATCCCTTCCGCAAACCCGGTGAGTGATAAAGCAAACAGCAGTCCCAGGAATGCCGCCGCCCAGACCTCAAAGGTCAGCCAGACGATCAGCAGGCCCAGGAGTAACAACGCAACCGCGATCAGCTTCAACCAGGACATGTAAGTCTTTTCTTTGAACGATGAGGCTCAGCGGCGGGCGGCGCAGTTACTGCGTTCGCGTCGGTCCCACCACAGGCGGCGTGCGTGCGCTGATCGCGGCGGTGAGTTCCGCGCCGAAGAGTACGATGATTGAGGAGAAGTAAACCCAAACCAGCAGGATCACCAGCGAACCGGCGGCACCGTAAGATGAGCCCACGGCGGTGTTGCCCAGGTAGAGCCCGATCAGGTATTTGCCGAGCGTGAAGAGCACCGCGGTGATCACCGCACCGACCCACACCTGCCGCCATCGCAGTTTCACATCCGGCAGCACCTTGAAGATGGCCGCGAAAAGCACGGTGATCACCGCCAGGCTCAGGAGGTTGTTCAACCACTGCCAGTAGAACGCGGATTGGTCACCGAAGATCACGAGCAGACTGTTGACGATCATGGACACCAGCAGCAGGAAGCCCATCGACAGCACCAGACCCATCGAGAGCAGCCGTGTCCGCAACCACGCCCAGACGCCCAGCCCCAGGGCCGGCTCGGCATCCCACACCTGATTCATCGCCGCCTGCAACTGCGCGAAGACCGTGGCCGCGGTGAACAGCAGCACGCCGAGGCTGATGAACCCGGCTGCATTGCGCAGCGTGGGCTGCTCGTTTGTATTGCGTATGATCTGGTTGATCGCTTCGCTGGCCTGGTTGCCGACCTGCGCCTGCAACTGCCCGACAAGCTGGGTTTGGGTGTCTTCACCGAACAGCCCGCCGACGAACAGGAGCAGCGTGAGCAGAGGGGCGAGCGAGAGCGCGCTGTAAAACGCCAGCGCCGCCGCCATCGTCATCACATCATCTTCCAGCGTGTTGGTTGCGGCCTCCCGCAGGACACGCCACATCGCATTGAGCCATCGCATATCGGGCTTGGGTCAGGACAGGTTCCAGTGATCTTACGATTCCCGATGTTTCTCGGGGGATGAGCGGCTAAATTCCTGGGATGCCGCCTCGCGCGCGCGTCCGCCGACGTCGCGCACGCTCTGTTTGAGTTGGTCGGGCGACAGGCCATGCTCTTCCGCCGACGCCTGCGCCGCTTCTTTGGAGTCGCGGGCGATATCCTTCGCGGATGCCTTGAGGTCGTCGGGGTTGAGGCCCTGCTCGTCGGCTTCGCCCAGCGCGGCCGTGGCCCCGGCGCGGGCGGCGTCCACCGATCGATCGACCAGGTCCGAAGCCTTTTCGCGCGCCTCGCGCCGGACCCATTCAGCCTGCTCGCCGAAGGCTTCGTCTTCCCGGCGGGTGCTGGGGATCGCGGCACCCAGCAGCGCCCCGGCCGCCAGCACCGAGGCACCGACCAGCAGTGGGTGCTGCTCGAAGGTCTCACGCGCCTGTTGACAGGTGGCGCGGTAGCCACGCGCCGTCTGATGCGTGAGGCGATCGGCGTAATCATAAACCGTGCTGGCCGCGGACTGCGCGCTATGGCTGACCCGGCTGGCACCATGACTGACGCGCTCGGCCACCGATTCCGCGGCGTGTGTGGTCGATTGTCTCGCATCGTCGACCCACGAGCGGGCCGTCTCCTGCGCCGACGAGGCGTATTCGCTGACGCGGTCTCGGATCGAATCAGAGCGGTGGGGGACCTCCGCCGACGCGCGACCGGGGCGCTGCGGGTCGTGCGCAGCGGTCTCGCCCGAACGCCGGTGTATGGCGTCCTCGGCTTCGCGGGCACGCTCACGTGCATACTCGGCCGCGGCGATCCCCATCTGCGACTGGCTCGCTTCCCGCGCCAACCACCAGACCAGGCCCGCGCCGATCAGCAGCGAGGGCATCGGGTTTTCTTTCACCGTGTGTCCGAGGCGGGACGCCGCGCGCTGCGAAGCGCTCCACAGCACATCGGCCCCGACTTTGGCGGCATGGCCCGCGGTCGACTGATCTTGACCCCGCGAACCGCTGCGGCGCGCGCTGCTGCTGATCATCGAGCCCAACATGGCCCCGATCCAGTGCGCGGGCCGCAGTTTCTCGCCCAGCTTGTCGAGGGTCTGATCGAGATGCGAACGGGTCTGATCGATGTCGGCACGGATGCGTTCGGTTTCGGAATGACCGGCTTCATCGTGACGGTTCAGGTGGCTTTCTGCTCGATCCATTGTTTGTGCTCTTTCATCGATTGGGTGGTTTCTTCGGGGTAATACTTCCGGTTCTTGAGGCGGGCTTGCGCCGCCGCGAGCGCGATCAGACCGATCGCGCCGATCACGAGGCCGACAATCAAGGGGGCAAGCCAGACGGCGATCTCCGGGCCGAGGCCCAGCGCGATCAGCCCGACCATGAGCCCCTGGCTCATCGCGTGCAACACAAACAAGGCCCCCAGCAACGCCACCAACCCACCGGCGATCAGCGTGACGGTGTCGTAGATACTCGAAGTCACTTTGTCCGACAGCTCCGCCTTCGCCAGGTCCACTTCCTTGCGTATCAGGTGCGTGGTTTCATCGCGAAGGGTGCGCAGCAGCCCGATCACCGAAGCGTTGCCATCATGTGACGCACGCGGTCGGCTGTCTCGGTCCGTATCGCCATGGGTTTGGGTGGTGATCATCGTGCTGATCCGATCCGGTTAAAGGTCAATGTCAGGGGCTCCGATCGCCTCACCCGGTGGTGTGTTGCGGGGGGTCCGATGCGGCAGCCGGGTGGTCGCGGGGCGGTTTGTCGTCCCAGAGCGGTTGGTGCATGGCCGAACCCGAGGCGTAAGATTTGTCGCGCTGCGATCGTTCGCGGCCAGCGGGGGCATCGGCAGGAGATGAGGCACGCAGGAAGCGGCCGATGGCAACGCCCATCACGAACAGGCCCCCGAGGAACAGCTCGGGATGTCGGCGAACCACCTGCCGCGCGTCTTCATGCAACTGCCGGCAATCACGCTGGCGCAGGTACTCGGCGGCGCTGGCGATCTCTTGGGCCGCGGTCTGGGCGTACCGGCCCAGCGTGGGGTCCGATTCTTCTTTGAGCGTCTGGCCCGCGGAAGCCGCGGCATGGCCCAAGTGATCAATCTCCTCCGCCAGCCGGTCTTTCTGCCGTTCGGCGGCGCGGCGGCCGTGGTCGCTGACCCACTCCCGCGCCTCGCTCACTTTCGAGCCGAGGCTGTGGCGCAGGTCTTCCGCCCCCTCACGGGCCCGATGTTTGATCGCTTCCTTGATGCTCCGCGCGGATGTTGATTCGTCACTTGCTGCCGACTCACCCCCGCCGTCCGAAGGCTGATCCGCGTGCGGGGTGCTGCGTGAAGCAGATGGATCGGCCAACCCCGTTGATCGGCGTTCCTGTTCGATGGTCATCACTCAAACCTTTCGTATGACGGGTCTTTTCGTAGGACTTGTCGTTTGGCGTTTATCGGATGATCGCGCTGCCACCGGTCGGGTGCGTTGGCAGGGCGCGGACACCCGGCGTCGTCGGCCATGGCCGCGACTTCGCAGGGACGGCCACGCATCACTTCTTGTCCGCTTTGTCCTTGAGCTTGCCTTTTGCCTGCTGTAGCTTCCCCTCGGTCTTCTCGAGCTTGCCCTCGGCCTGCAACTTCGGGTCGTCCGTGGCCGCGCCGGCGGCGTCTTTGGCTTTACCCTTGAGTTCCTTACCGAGCCCTTTGACGCGATCTTCCTTGCCGCTGTTGGATTTCGGGTCGTTGGTCATGATGCTATTCCTTGTTACGGGTTTGCTTGATCAGCGACGGACGAACGAAACGCTCTGTCTGTGCGCTGTCAGTGCGGGTGAATGAACAGGCCGTAGCCTCGGTTCGGATCGCGACCGCCGCGACCGCCGCCCCTCGGACACACAGGCATCCTATGAACCAACATTGCGGTAATCGCTCGGAAAGATGCGGAGTTCGTCGTCGGATAGTCCATTACCGAGTTGCCGCAGCGGTGACCACCGGTGTACACATCACTGGTGGAGTGCCCCACGGTGCGACAAAAGCCTGATCATCCGCTGGGGCTTGGCTCGATACGCGTCATCGCAAGACCCTGATCGTCGCGGGTTGCGGCGACGATCCGCACGAGGGCAACCACACTCAGGCAGCGGGCCCTCATGGAACTGATAAGACTTGTACCGTGGTGCCGCGCTCGCATGCTTAACGGTCGCGCGCTTCTCGCTTGCCGATCAGCCGGGCGGATCAACGGTGACATTCAAAGCCGAGGCGAACACCGAGAGCCGGAAGACCTCGACCATCCCGCTGCGTGATGACACGGCCGCGAAGCCGGCCGAAGCATTCGCCAATAAGCGGCCAGCATCGGCTGCGTTCAAGATGCCCGAGGATCACGGGTCGGTCGATATGTTCCGGGCCGACCTCGCGGCGGCTCGGGCGGCATGGATCGCCGCGGGCCGCACGACGGGGACAGAGCGAAGCGGGCCGGGTCTGACTCCTGACCGAAGTCGATGCCGAAGGCAGGCGGGTGGACTTCCACGCCCTGCGCACCACCTGTGCATCATGGCTGAACCATGCGGGGGTCGCCGACAGCATCGCCCAGCGGATCACAGGACATACCCAAGTAACCACCCTGCGGAAGCACTTCCAGCGGGCGGGCGTCGATCAGTTCGGGCAGGCGGTGGAGGCGATGCCGATGCTGCGGGTAGCGGGGACCGATGCCGTGAAGTCACGGCCCCATCACCAGCACGGGCGGCAGGAGCACCAGCACCACCAGCAGAAACGCCAGCAGTTGGGGTGCGTTTCGGTGCATTCGGATGCAATGGCGTGCAGTGAAGACAAGGGCGGACACCAGCGGCCGGGCGTAAAAAAAGCCTTGCATAACAAGGCTAACCGCAACCCGGTGCAGCGTGGTGCAGGTCGATGCGGGAATGCCTCCTGAAGGCAAGTGGACTTCGCAAAAACGGGGTATCCGGGATGATCGTAAGTTCATTAACCACTGTATTTACGCATGTTAGGTGTTTTTGACACCCAGCAGGGCAATTCGCTTTTTGACACCCATTTGACACCCATCGGCCTCCGAGTACCATACCTAACGTCTCCCGGATATTAGACCCGAATCGACCCCCGGAAGCAAGCCCGGGCGCTACCCCGGAGCGACCCCATGGCGCGGCGGCAGATCAGCGGTCTGGAACTGAGTTTTCACCCCCCATCCAAGCGGTGGTACACCTCGTGGCGGGAGGGCGGAAAGAAGCGTCGCAAATACTTCGGGCCTGGCAAGTCGGTCCACGACCTGCCGTCATACACCGAGGCGCTGCGTCGCAAGCTGGAATGGGAACGCGAACGCGATGCCCAGGTCGCCGCGGATGCGGCGGAAGCCGAGGCCAAGGCGCAGGCCGACGCGGAGGATGCGGCCTATGCCCGCATGATGGAGCCGGTGGCCGAGCGGCTGCGACAACTGCGTGAGGGGAAGATCACGGAAGATGAACTCGGCGATACGCCGGTCGAGCAGATGTACCGGATGTACGGGGCAACTCACCCCCAGAGCGAAGAAGAAGCGCGTGAGCTGGACGCCAGGCACATGCGCGAGGTCGAGGTACTGGGCCTGGCCGAGGCCATCCGTCGGCGCAACGTCGAGCTTCAGGAAAAGCTGGGGGTTGCCGGCAGGCCGCGGACAATCCGCGACCTGTCGCGGCGGTGGCTTGACTCGGAGAAGGCTAAGCTCGCCGCCGGACAGATCGTGTCCAGCAGCTACACTTCGAAGGACGTGCACATCAAGACCTTTGCCGACTTCGCGGGGATGCGGAACTTTGAGGATGAGCGGGAGCTGAACCAGCTATTGCTTGACTACCGCCAGCACCTGCAGGCGAAGCTCGCCGGCGGCGACTACGCGGGCAACACCGTCAACGACAAGATCAAGTTCACCAAGCAGCTGATCGACTTCGCCTTCGCGGCGCACTACATCGAGCACCTGCCGCGGTGCATGCCGAATTTCGTCAAGCGGTTCCCGGTCAACAAGGGAGGCCAGCCGTACACGCTGGCCGAGGTGCATCAGATCTGGGCGGTGGCGGGCCCGCGTATGCGCTGCTGGATTGCGCTGGCACTCAACTGCTGCTTCAAGAACGGCGACATCGTCGAGTTGACCACCGCCATGCTGCAGGGCAACCGTTTGATTGGCCACCGGCACAAACGGCGGGCGAATCAGGCGGGGGTGCCGATGAATTACGAATTGTGGCCCGTGACTCGGAAACTATTGAAACTGACGCGCGACGACCTTGGCAAAAAACCGAAGGCGACCGGCGGCAAGGTGTTCGCCGCCCGGTCCGCGGGCAAGACGCTCAAAGCCGGAACAATCTCCGGCGCCTTCAAGCGGATCGCGATCAAGGCCGGCGTGCGCGACGGCAAGTTCGAGCGGTTCCGCGACACCTCGGCGGCGATCGCGCAGGCGCATCTGCTCGGCCAGGGCAAGGACCTGTACCTGTTGCAGGTGATGCTCGCCCACGCCGACAAATCGACCGCGGCCTACTACACCAGCCAGGATCCGACGCAGTTAAACACCACACAACTGGACGCGGTGACACGGTACATCGATCGGCAGTACGGGCTGACGCACCCATAACGAGCAGTCAAATTTTTATGTTCACGGGCGTGATGCCTTTTCTGTGTCGGCCTGAACCGTTTGCTCATGGGGAGCGGATGCTTCTTCGGGCTGCGGCACGGACGCCACCGCGGCGGGCGCCGTTCTCGATTTAATGGCGGGTTCGATGACGCCGTCAATATATCGCTTCAGCCTGTCGCGCATCGCCACAAGTGATTCGGTGGGGAGCGATCGGCCCGCCGGGCCGTAAAGCAAGCGGTCTATCCGTTGAAGGTATTCGTTGGTCTTCCACTCAACAACAGTGGCCTGCTCATTCACCTTTTCACTCGCCAGTCGGTCCAGCGCTTCTATCGATAAGTCTGTCGGTTTCTCGGGTGAGTCATCTTCCTTTTCCGGGTCCCCGGGCTTGAGTCTCTTGCGCAGCGAGGCGACGGTCTGCGGGGACAGCTTCACGAACCTCGCGATGTCGCGGCTGCTCCATCTCGACCAAACATCGTTTAGGATCATCCGCCGGGCCGCCTGCGCCCGCTCCATCTTGTTGAGAGGGTCCTGGGGAACAACAGCCACGTTGTTACCCACGGCGATCATAAACGCGTCGTGTTTATCACCCGGGACGTATTTGACGGGCAGGTAATCATCTTTCGTGTTGACGTCGAGCTGCAGCCAGGCCAGGTAGCGGTGGAAGCCATCGGCAAGAATGAATCGGATCGGGTCACGGGACTTCTCACGATAGACACAGATGACCAGCGGGGGCAACGGCGCAGGCCTGCCCCACTGCAGATACCGCCGGTACACCTTCGCGATTTGGTTCACCTTCGCATCGCTGATGAACCGTGGGCAGATCGAGGTGTCGGCTTCGATCATGCTGGCTGCCAGGGGGTTCGGCAATGCCGCAAACTGCTTGGCGGTAATGTTGCCGCGGCGTTTTTTGCGCTTGAGTCTGGGCGGCTTGGTTTTCCGTGGTCGGCCGCGACGCGCCGCCGCTTGAGGTGTCGGTGACTTGCCGGGGCTTGAGCGTTTCTTTTTGGCCATGACGACCACCTCGCAACGCGATGGACGGCAGTGTATCACCGAGGTACCCCGGTTACCCCCGATACCCCCGGGTACCCGCCAGCACGAACGCGATATATTTATGTCCATTTTTCTCGTTTTTGGACATTTAATCGGCCGACGTGGGGGCGGGCGGACCACGCACCGTGGCCAGCAGCACCCATCGCGACCCGCGTTTCTGAGCCGCCAACGCGGTTTCTAACGACGACGGAAGTGTGTGCAACGATTTTCCGCTTGCGCTATGCTCGAACTAAGCAGTCGCCGAGTGGCCGCGGTCAGGACTCCGGCCGGCGGCACTCATCAGATTCCCGAATCCTGATATAATCAGGGTAGGTCGCAACGACCGACCCGATTCCCCGCCGCCCCAGCTTCCGGACATCGCTTCCAGGTGTTACTTCCGGGGATAACTTCCGGGGTGGGCAACAACTCTGTAATCAACTTTCCGGCGCCCGGACCCGGGCTCACCGCTGCGCCGGCTTCACACCCCACCAGCCCACGGAGGATCGACATGATCATCAACCCGTCCCCTTCCCCCACGTCCCCGCCAGAGGCGCCAGGATCGGCGCTGCGCCCGCGCAAGCTTCAGGTCCACCTGGACCAGCCGACGCACGACGCCCTCTTCAGCGAGGCGCTGCGGCGCTCACAGGAGC
>CAZTLX010000096.1:0-14559 GCA_964614575.1 uncultured Phycisphaeraceae bacterium
GTCCATCACCGCAACGAGATGGCTGACGCATGAGAATTAAACGGGATGCGTATTAACCGGCAATAATCACCAGTGAATCCGTCATTTAACGGGTTTACAATGCACGCACGTAAACACCATTTTCAGGAAAGCCGCCATGCCGCTCAAGATCGCGTACATCGGTGCCGGGTCCGTCGGGTTCTGCCGAAGGCTCTCGCTCGACCTGCTCACCGTGCCCGAGTTCGCCGACACCCACTTCGCCCTGCACGACATCTCCAAGCCGAACCTGGAGATGGTCGCCAAGCTGCTCCGCAAGGACATCCAGGCCAACAAACTGCCCGCGAAGGTGACGACGCATGCGCAGCGCCGCCCCGCGCTCGAGGGGGCCGACTACGTCATCAACTGCACCCGCATCGGCGGGCTCGAAGCGTTCGCCACCGACATCGACATCCCGCTGAAATACGGCATCGACCAGTGCGTCGGCGACACGCTCTGCGCCGGCGGGATCATGTATGGCCAGCGCAATATCCCGCAGGTCCTCGCGTTCCAGAAAGATATGGCCGAGGTCGCCAACACCTCACGCCACGGCGGCGTGCTGTTCCTCAACTACGCCAACCCGATGGCCATGAACACCTGGGCCGCGCTCGATGCCTACGACCGTGGCGAGGGGGTCAACACCGTCGGCCTGTGCCACGGCGTCGAGGGCGGTTGGCACCAGATCGCCGAGGCGCTCGCCCATCTCCACGGCGACACGATGCCGCAGGCCACGCTCGACGAGCACGGCAGACCGTTGCGCGGCCACCGCCAACTGGTGGACGTCATCTGTGCCGGCATCAACCATCAGACGTGGTACATCGACATCAAGTACCGCGGCCGCACCGTGGAAGCCGAGGAATTGCTCAAAGCCTTCGAGGCTCACCCCATGCTGCCCAAGCGCGAGAAGGTGCGTATCGATGTGCTCCGACGATTCGGTTGCTACTCGACCGAATCCAACGGCCACCTCTCCGAGTATCTGCCCTGGTACCGCAAGCGCCCCAAGGAGATCAAGAAGTGGATTGATATGTCGAGCTGGATCAACGGCGAGACGGGCGGGTACCTGCGCGTCTGCACCGAAGGCCGCAACTGGTTCAAGACCGATTTCCCCAAGTGGCTGGCGGAGGCGGGCCAGCCCATCGAAGCATCGAAGCGTTCGGCGGAGCACGGCAGCTATATCATCGAGGCGCGTGAGACCGGGCGGACCTACCGCGGCCACTTCAACGTGCGGAACCTCGGCGTGATCTCCAACCTCCCGGCCGACGCCATCGTCGAAGCGCCGGGGTTTGTCGATCGTCACGGCATCAACATGGTGGACGGCCTGGAGCTGCCGCAGGCCTGCGCCGCGACGTGCCAGAGCAGCATCAACGTGCAACGGATGAGCAAGGACGCGGCGGTCGCGGGGGACGTGATGCTGCTGAAGCAGGCGATGCTGCACGACCCGCTGGTCGGCGCGGTGGCCAACCCCGAAGAAGTCTGGCAGATGACCGATGAGATGCTGGCGGCTCAGGAGCCGTGGCTGCCGAACTACCCGCGCAAGGCGATTCACGCCGCCCGCAAGCGTCTGGCCGATCACGAGAAGGCCGGCACCCGCGTCAAGACCCGCGACTGGGCCGGGTCCGCCCGTGTCAAAACCAAAACGGTCGCGGAGCTTCGGAAGGGGAGGGCGGCTTCGGTGCTTGAAGCCGACAAAGCCGCGGCGCAACGCGCCAAAGACGCGCAGAAAACCCGGAAAGCTTCGGCGTGATCAGACGTCGAGCTCTTCCGCCTCTTCCGCGCGATCCATGATGAAGCGGAAGCGGGCGGAGGGGTCTTTGCCCATCAGGTCGCTCATGATCTGGTCGGTCTCCAGGCCGTCGGCGATCTCGACGCGCAGCAGGCGGCGTGTCTTCGGGTCGAGCGTGGTTTCCCACAACGTCTTGGGCATCATCTCGCCCAGGCCCTTGAAGCGCGTGACGTCGGGCTTACGACCGTTGCCGTGCTCCTTCATGATCCGCTCGCGGTCGGGCTCGTCCGCCGCCCAGTAGGTCTCCTTGCCCAGATCGATGCGGTAGAGCGGGGGCACGGCGAGGAACACCCGGCCGTCCTTGATCAGCTCGGGCAGGTGGCGGTAGAAGAAGGTGAGCAGCAGCGTGGTGATGTGGTGGCCGTCGGAATCGGCATCCGCGAGGAGGATGATGCGCTGGTAGCGGAGCCTGGCGGGGTCGAAGTTTTTGCCGATGCCGCAGCCCATCGCGGTAATCAGGTCGGAAAGCTCTTTGTTTTCGAGCACCTTGCCGAGCGAGGCGTTTTCGGTGTTGAGCACCTTGCCGCGGAGCGGGAGGATGGCCTGGGTGTTGCGGTCGCGGCCCTGCTTGGCGCTGCCGCCGGCCGAGTCGCCCTCGACGATGAACAGTTCCGAATCCGCCCGGCCGGAGGCGCTGCAGTCGCTGAGCTTGCCCGGCAGGGTGAGCCGGCCGGAGGTCGCGGTCTTGCGCGAGACGGATTCGGACGCGGCACGCGACGCGGCGCGGGCGCGGGCGGCGGCGATGATGCGGGCGACGATGGCCTCGGCCACGGTGCGGTTGTGGTTGAGCCAGTGCTCGAGCGCCGGGCGGACCGCACCATCGACGATGCCGTGGACCTCGGGGTTGTTGAGCCGGTCCTTGGTCTGGCCCTGGAACTGCGGGTCGCTGATGAAGACCGAGAGCACGGCCACGAGGCCTTCGCGCAGGTCGTTGGGCTCGAATTTCACACCACGGGGTGTGAGGTTGTGGGTCTCGATGAAGTTGCGCAGGGCTTTGCCGAGCCCGGCACGGAAGCCGTTCTCGTGCGTGCCGCCCGACCCGCCGCCGGTGCCCGTGGGGATGCCGTTGACAAACGAGCGGACGTGCTCATCGGTCGATTCGGTCCATTGCATCACCAGCTCGATGCGTTCCCCGTTGTCTTTTTCTAGCGTGAAGGGCTGTTCATGCACAGGCCGGGCGTTGCGTTCTTTGAGAATCGCCGCGAGGTAATCCTTGATGCCCTGGTCGTGCTGGAAAGTTTCGCGGGTCTTGGAGAGCTGATCGTCGAAGGCGATCTTGAGGCCCTTGTGGATGTAGCTGGTGGTGACCAGGCGTTCGCGGATGGTCTGGGGGTTGAACTGGACCTTGGCGAAGATGGTGGGGTCGGGGTGGAAGGTGATGGTCGTGCCGCTGCCGCGGGCGGGGCCCAGCTTCTTGAGTGGGGTGGTTGCCTTGCCGCGGGCGAAGCGCATCTCGTGTTCGGCGCCGTCGCGTTTGACGCGGGCGATGAGGGATTTGGACAGCGCGTTGACGACCGAAGCCCCGACGCCGTGGAGCCCGCCGGAGGTCTTGTAGCTGCTGTGTTTTTCGTCGAACTTGCCGCCGGCGTGTAGGGTGCAGAGGATGATTTCGACGGCGGGCTTTTTGAACTTGGGGTGCTTGTCGATGGGGATGCCGCGGCCGTTGTCGGCGACGGTGACGGTCGAGCCGTCGTCGTGGAGGGTGACGACGATCTCGCTGGCGTGGCCGTTCATCGCCTCATCGACGGAGTTGTCAACCACCTCCCAGACCAGGTGGTGCAGCCCGGCGGTGCCGACGCCGCCGATATACATCCCCGGGCGCTTGCGCACGGGTTCGAGGCCTTCGAGGACATCAATGCTGGAAGCGTCGTAGCGGGTCATGCGGCGTCCGTGCCGGCGCGTCTTGTCGGGTTCTGGTCGGCGCGATCCATTGGCGCCAGCCGATACAGTTTCGATTCCTTCATCGCACTCTGCAGGTCCCCCGAGACCAACGCCTTTCGCACTCGTTCCAGCTTCCGTACATCCGCAAGGCTCAGCGTGTCATATCCACGGCGGTCGTCCTGGCACAACTGCACCTCCACCTCAGCGATATGCTCGCCGCTGCGGATAAACTTGGTTATCGTGCTGGTCTTCTTCATGACTTACGTCGTGTAAAACCCGCCGTCCATCGTTCGGGGTCGGGTTGATACGCGCTCACAAGCACCGCCGAACCATCCGACTCCAGCGGCATATCCCATACCGTATGCATCGGCGTGCCATCTGGCTCAATATGCAAAACCAAGATACGGTCCTCGCCGCGCGTCAGTAAATATTCCTCAATCATTGTACCACGGGCCGCGCCCTGAATAATGCCCTCGATATCGAGCAACCTTTCCGCCATCCGTTCATAGGCGTGATCGGCGAGTTCCAAACGATCTTGCGCGATGCACAACTGTAGCACCTCGAATCGCATTGGCACCCCCATCACTCCGCCCCCTCATCCAACATGATCGGCGTCGTCACTTCCTCCGGCACCACGCGCGACAGCTTGCCGTTCTTCTGCAGCTCCAGACCCCGGCCGCCGCGGCTGGTCACGCGGTACTTGGCGGTGCTGATGGTCTTGGTCGCGCCGCGGTTGGTCTCCACCGTCAACAAGTCGCGGTCGCCCCCCGACGCCTTGAACCCCAGCACCCGGTCGTCGAGTGCCGAGCCCTTGCCCTTGCTCAGCTTGATGAGCATCACGCCCTTGCCCGGTCCCGAGAGGTAGTTCACTTCCTCGGCCTTGCAGACCATCGCCCGGCAGTGTTCGGTGGCGGCCAGAATCGTCTCGCTGCCGTGGATTTTCTGCACGCCCACGATCACCGCGCCCTTGCTGGGCCGGGCGTACTTGCGCCCCGACCGCGTGCTCGGCTCCACGAACGCCGCCAGACCGAACCGCAGGGCGAAACCGTCTGACGACACCGCCAGCGCGTGCGTCATCGGGGCGTAGTCGGAGTTTTCTTTCTCGGCGATATCGCCCACGGCCCGCGGGTCGAGGCTGAACGCGGCGACGACCTTCTCACCGTCCTTGAGCTTGAAAAGCTTCTGCACCGGCTCGCCGTAGCCCGTGGTCGCGGGCAGGTCGATGATGCGGGCGGTGTAGCAGACGCCGAAGTTCGAGAAGAACGCGATCGTCGCGCGGGTCGAGCCGGGCTCGCAGGCCAGCACCGCATCGCCCTCCCGCAGGCGCGTCTTGGACGGATCGGCGATCTCCTTCTGCCGCTTCACCCAGCCGTCGGTGGTAACCAGCACATGATTATCTTCCGCGACGATGAAGTCCTCGGCGCTGAACTCCGGCTCATCGGTCGCCGTCTCGATGATCGTCCGTCGGTTGCCGACATCCCCCTTCTTCCGGGGGTCGCCGCCGTGCTTGGCGAGCAGGGCTTGGATCTCCTCGCGCACGATCTGCCAACGGCCGGAGGCGGTGTCCTGTTCATTATCCGCCAGCAGTTTCCGGATCTCGCGGGCCCGCTTCTGCTTCTCCTTCAGCTCCTCGCGGACGAGGTTGATCTCCAGCTTCGCGAGTCGGTACAGCTTCAGCTCGAGGATCGCGTCCGTCTGCTCGGCGTCGAGCCCGCCGCCTTTTTTGTCCTGCGGGAACCGGGCCATGATCTTCTTCGCCGCATCCGCCTTGCCGTCCGAGGCGCGGATGATCCGGATGATCTCATCGAGCGCATCGAAGATCAGCGCGAAGCCGTTGAGGATGTGGATGCGGCGTTCGAGCTGGCTCAGCTCGTGTTCGAGCCGCCGCGTGATCACGCCGTGGCGGAAGATCAGGAAAAACCGCAAAATCTCCAGCAGCCCGAGGCGGTCCGGCGAGCCGACCTCGGGGTTGTCCGTCGGCACCAGACAGGTGAGGTTCACCGCAAAGTTGATCTGCATCGACGTGTGTTTGTAGAGGTACGCCAGCAGCTTGGGTTCGTCGGCGTCCTTCTTCAGCTCCAGGTCGATGCGGACGTCGTCGGTCGAGACGTCGCGGACATCCAGCAGCAGCGGCATCTTGCGCGAGAGCACCACCTGCGCGAGCTGCTCGACGAGCTGCGACTTGTTCACGCCGTAGGGGATCGAGGTGATCCGCAGCGTCTTGGCCGCACGCGTGGCCGGCCCGGCCTCGGTGGTGGCGCGGACCTTGATCGTGCCCGCGCCGGTCTTGTAGACCTCGCGCAGCTCGGTCTGCGTGTTGATGATCTGACCGCCGGTGGGGAAATCGGGCCCCTGGATCGCGTCCTTGCCGACGAGTTGGTAATCCTTGAGTTCGGGGTTGTCGAGCACCTTGATCAGGGCCCGGCAGACCTCGCCGAGGTTGTGCGGCGGGATGTTGGTCGCCATGCCCACCGCGATGCCCGCGCTGCCGTTGACCAGCAGGTTCGGCACCTTGGCGCGAAGGACGACCGGCTCGTTTCGCGTGCCGTCGTAGTTCGGGCGGAAGTGGACGGTCTGCTGCCCGATGTCGCCGAGCATGTCCGCGGCCAGCTCGGTCAGGCGGCACTCGGTGTAGCGCATCGCCGCGGGCGGGTCGCCGTCGAGGCTGCCGAAGTTCCCCTGCCCATCGACCAGCGGCATGCGCAGGGTCCACGGCTGGGCCATGCGGACCAGGGCGTCGTAGATCGCCGAGTCGCCGTGCGGGTGGTACGAGCCCATCACGTCGCCGACGACCTTGGCGCACTTGCGGTGCTTGGCGTCGTGGCGGATGCCCTGCTGCCACATCGTGTAGAGGATGCGGCGCTGGACGGGCTTGAGGCCGTCGCGCACGTCCGGCAGGGCGCGGGAAGTGATGACCGACAGCGCGTAGTTGAGATAACGAGCCTGCGCGGCCTCGTGAAGGGGGATCATCTCCACCGCCCGGCCGTTGCCGTTACCGTTGGCGGCAAAGAGCAGGTCGTCGGATTCGGTCTCGCGGGATTTGCGGGTGTTCTTGGCCAAGCAGGCAGCCCTCCGTGGCTGATTCGGGGCAACGTACCCAAACCCACGCGATCCGACAAGCGGGGCCGTGGTTCAATCCATTGGTCACAGCGGGCACGGCGGCATCGAGACACCGAGCGTCTTTCACAAAGTTTCACCTCTGTGCCTCTGTGCCCGCGTGTGTTCTGTGATTAAACTCGATGATTCAGATGTCGAACCTCCCGCTCTACCAGATCGATGCGTTCACGGATCACCCGTTCGCGGGCAATCCCGCGGCGGTGGTGCTTTGTGATGCCCCGCTGGACGCGGCAACAATGCAGGCGGTGGCCGCGGAGATGAACCTGTCGGAGACGGCCTTTGTCGAGTCCGCCGAACCCGCGGGCCTGCGGCAGGTCCGCTATTTCACGCCGACCATCGAGGTCGAGCTCTGCGGCCACGCGACGCTGGCCTCGGCCCACATGCTCTGGGAGCGCGGCGACGCGTCTGTCGGTCAACCCATCACGTTCCGCACCGCCGTCGGGGCGCGGTTGCGCTGCACGCGCGATGAAGGCGGCCGCATTGCGATGGGGCTTCCGCTGGACCCGCCGCGGGATGCCGACCCGCCGACGGGGTTGCTCGAGGCGCTGGGCGTCGAGGCCGTGGCCCGGAGGCGGGGCAAATATGACTGGCTGATCGAGTTGGCCGATGCCGACGCCGTGCGTGCCGCGAATCCGCGGTTCGAAGCCCTGAAACACATCGAGCGCGGCGTCATGATCACCGCCCCCGGCGATGAAACGGGCATCGATTTTGTCAGCCGTTACTTCGCCCCGGCCGCGGGCATCGACGAAGACCCGGTCACCGGCTCGGCCCACTGCCTGCTCGGGCCGTACTGGTCAGCCAAACTCGGCCGCGCTGACCTGCGCGCGCGTCAAGTTTCCCACCGCGGCGGTGAGTTATGGGTGTCCGTTGATGATGCTGCGCAGAGCGTCACCGTCGCGGGGTATGCCGTGACAGTGATGCGCGGCGCGTTGCACCTCGCCTAAGACCGCGGCAACACCGAGCGTATTGCGGGTGGCACGAGGTGCCCCGTTCACCTTGATGCGGCGAGGCATCGCCGCGGCTGCGCGAAGCCGCCGGCGGCCGATCAGGCCATCGCCTCAAACTCGGCTTCTTCTTCGCCGAGCTGGCCGTCGCCATCGTAGTCGTGGGTGATCTCGTCGCCGGGGTAGATATCGCGGATCGCGGCGACGGTCAGGTCGTCGAAGTAGGCGGCGTTGGCGAGGCCGCTGTGGTTGATGTACTTCATCTCGTTGGTCACTTCGATCCCGTGGGCGTCATCGAGCCACAAGACGTAAGGGCCGTCCAGCGTGGTGGGACGGCCAACGATCTGACCGATGACCGCGTCGGCGGGGATGAACGTCGTCGCAAATAAACCGCGCCCGTGGATCGGGCTTTCGCGTACTTCAACCATGGCTTGTCTTTGAACTCCATCGCGTCGGCAGGCGCGGGGCCGGGCGTCACACCAACGCCCGGAGGTTCGGAGCAACCCCGCATCAACGCGGCGACAGCTTAACGTTCACTTCGATCATGGCAAGCGCTGGACCATGAATCATGCGCGCCGAGGACACAAAGCGCGCGGGCAGATCAAGACCTGTGTGTCACGCCGGGCCCGCCGCGTAATGCCAAGAAGCAGGTGAATTCGTTCTGCTCCGCGCTCCCTGGCGTGCTTGGGGCGACTGGCGCTTTCGCATGCTCGCTCGGCGCTCTTCGCGTGCTCCGCGCGCAGCTCATCTTCCGCACCGCTACGCCGCCGGGCGGGTCATCTCTGCGATCAGCGACGCGTACCAGGCGATGTTCAGGCCCAGCGGCTCATCGACCGCCGGGTCGCGGTTGCTCACATCCAGCGACGCGGCGTGTACGCCCAGCAGCTTCCAGGTGGGCACCTCGGCACCGGTTTCGACCAGCTTCGCGATGACCGGTGAGCCAGACGACCCGCGGTGCAGCCGGGCATCGGTCACGAAATAACGCTGGCCCTTGAATGGCAGGGGATAGACGCTCGCGATCGTCGCGTTGCGGATCATCGGCAGGTTATGGTGCTCGTCGTTGAAGCCCAGCGGGAAGCCGATGACCAGCACCTGCTGACCCAGCGCGATCGGGCGCGACTCGGCCAGCAGGTCGCCGGGCGTGAACGCATCGACAAACCACGAGGCGATCACCGTCGGGTCGTTGATCGGCACGGCGACCACGTCCACGGCATCTCCCAACGCCGGGTGTTCGCGCCACAGCGGGCGCCCCTGGCCGTCATAGAGGTCCAGCGTCAGCTCGCCGTTCACGGTCAGGTCGTTTTCGTCGGCATGCACCAGCAGCCGCAGACGATCGGGCCGATGCCCCGATGGCTCATCCAACACCACATGCCGGCAGGTGATGAAGAACAGGTAGCGGTCACGGTCGAAGAAGAACCCGGTGGCGTTGGTGAGCACCGCGTCCCCCGCAAGCGTGAACGCTTTGGCGACGCGGACCAGGCGATTATCAATCTGACACATACACCGACTCCATCGCGTAATAGCCAGACATCATACGCCGGGCCATTTCCCCCAGCCGCGTGCACACCAAAAGAGCCACAAACCTCAAGGCACTTCGACGCGCGGGGGAGAACTGCGGGGGGCCGATCCCGCGGGGGAGTAGGGCTATTTCTTTTTGAAGACGGCACGCCAGCCGGTGGGCTGATGGGTCAGGGGCATCGTCTTGCGTACCATGACGGAGGACGCTTCCTGCACGGTGATGAACGCCTGATCGTCCACGCCGAGGGCGATCTGCTCTACATTCGGGACCTTCCGCCGCGAGACCACCGTCAGGCACATCGCCACGTCACCCCCCTGCCCCTTCGCGGGGATCTCCGTGACCGTGTACCCCGCCAGCCGCAGCGCGAAGGCGACCGACTGCTGCCGGGCATCGGACACAATCAGCACCAGGCGCTGGCCCAGCGCGATGCGGTTCTCGATCCACATCCCCACCGCGTTGCCCGAGGCAAAGCCCACCGCGTAGGCGGTGATCTTGATCACATCCGGCTTCACCAGCACCCCCGAGACCACCGCCACCCACACCAGCACCTCCATAAACCCCAGCCCCACCGCCAACGCGCGATAGCCCCGCACCACCGCGATCGTCCGCATCGTACCCAGCGACACATCCGCGATCCGCGCGACAATGATGAAACCCGCGAGCAGTACCGGGTACTGCTCGATCCAATCGAGCACCGCTTGCATGCATGACTCCCTGTTCGCCCCCGAACGCCCACGGCTACCGGCCGTGGAACTGGCATCTACCCATCAAACCGATACCGGCACACCATATCCGCTTTGCCCCCGACGACCGACACGCCCTCCTCACGCAGCAGCGCCGCCTTCTTCTCCAGCCCGCCCTGGTAGCCGTGCAACGACCCATCCGCCCCGACCACGCGGTGGCAAGGCACGAGCGGCGCATCGGGGTTGCGCGCCATCGCCATGCCGACCGCCCGGGCCGCGCCGGGCGAGCCGAGCGCCCGCGCGAGGTCGCCGTAGGTCGCGATCGAGCCGCGGGGGATCTGCCTGCACAAGGCGTACACGCGACGCGTGAAGGTCATCGCCAGCCTCATCTCATGTTCGCACAGCGTATCGAAGCGTGGGTGCGGGATTTGGCCGCCGGTGCGCGAAAAACCGATCGCGTGGTAAAGCCGCTCGGCGTCATCGTTGCCATCGGTCACATGCAGTTGCACGGTCGTGATGTCCTCACGCAACGCCGCCCAGGCCAGCATCTGCTCGATAAGCCGACGCCCGACCCCCTGCCGCCGGACCGCGGGATCGACCCACATCGATACCAGCCACGCGACGTGGTGATGGTCTTGCCCGACCACCCCCGCCACCATGCCGACACCCCGGCCCGCGCACGTGGCAATAAAGGTCACGGCTTTGTCCGGGTCGGTCCAGCGCGTGGCGCGGGTGTGCCACTGGGCCGGGTCGCTTTTCGCCTCAATGTCGTACGCGGAGCCAAACGCCGTGGGCGATTCCTTCAGCGCCCGCAACCGCACATCACGCAGCAAGTCCACGTCTTGAGCGGTGATCCGGCAGATCGTGATGTTCAAGTCAGCTACGACGCTCATCGCGTTCTTTCACAATGCTGGCGACGAACTCCGCCAGCGGCACCGCGCCGCGGTCGCCTTCGCTGCGGTGGCGCACGCTCACCGTGCCCGCCTCCGCGTCCTTGCCGCCGACGACCAGCATGTAAGGCACCTTCTCCTCCTGCGCCGCCTTGATCTTCGCGTTCAAGCGCTCGTTGCCCTCATCGACGCTGACGCGCAGCCCGGCCGTCTTCAGCTCGGCCGCGACCTGCTGCGCGTAGTCGAGGAACTTGTCGCTGATCGGCAGCACGCGGGCCTGCTCGGGCGAAAGCCACAGCGGGAACGCGCCGTTGAAGTGCTCGATCAGCACCCCCACGAACCGCTCCAGGCTGCCGAACGGCGCGCGGTGGATCATGACGGGTCGGTGCGGCTTGTTGTCCGCGCCGACATAAGACAAATCAAACCGCTGGGGCAACTGATAATCGACCTGCACCGTGCCGAGCTGCCACTCGCGGCCGATCACGTCCTTGACCACGAAGTCGATCTTCGGGCCGTAAAACGCCGCCTCGCCCGGCTCCTTGCTGAACGGCACGCCCAGCGACGCGGCCGCGTCCAGACACGCCTTCTCCGCCAGGTCCCAATCCTTCGCGTCACCGACGAACTTGGTGTTGTCCGGGTCGCGCAGGCCCACGCGGACGCGGTAGTCCTCCATGCCCAGCGTCTTGAAGACGATCTTCACCAGCTCGATACAGCCGAGCACCTCGCCCGGCAGTTGCTCGGGGGTGACGAAGAGGTGCGCATCATCCTGCGTGAAGCCGCGGACGCGCGTCATGCCGCCCAGCTCGCCCGATTGCTCGTAGCGGTACACCGTGCCGAACTCCGCGAGGCGGATGGGCAGGTCGCGGTAGCTGTGCTTGTCGCTGGCGTAGATGCGGATGTGGTGCGGGCAGTTCATCGGCCGCAGCAGGTAGCCGTCCACCTCGCCCTTATCCAACGCCGCGGCCAGATCGGCGCACGAGCACTTCTCATCCGCGAGCTTCGCGATCGTCTCGCGGTCGATCAGCGGGGGGAACTGCGAGTCGGCGTAGTACGGGAAGTGGCCGGAGGTGCGGTAGAGGTCGAGCTTGCCGATGTGCGGCGTGAAGACCTGCGAATAGCCTTGTTTTTCGAGGTGATACGCGATGAAGTTCTGGAGCTCCTGGCGGACGATCGCGCCCGCCGGCTTCCAGAGGATCAGCCCCTGCCCGACCTTTTCGTCCACGGCAAAGAGCCCGAGGCGCTGACCGACCACGCGGTGATCACGCTGCTTCGCTTCTTCGAGCAGGGCGAGGTGTTCATCAAGATCGGCCTGCGAAAAGAACGCGGTGCCATAGACGCGCTGGAAGCGGTCGGACTCGACATCGCCGTGCCAGTGTGACGAGGCGATCGAGGTGACCTTGAACGCGCCGCCCCCGGAAGCCGGATCAAGCAGCGCGGTGCTTGGGATGTGCGGGCCTTGGCAGAGGTCTTCCCAGTTTCCGCGTACTAGTGCCTTGTAGTGTCCGGCTGAGCGAACAGATGCGCTAGGACCTGTGTCAATAACGCTCCCTTTTCTGGCATCTGCAAGATAGTGGCCCAAGATCGGCAATGGGCACCCTTCTTCGCGCTCCTGAATACCGACAGCTAATTCATAAGCAACCGAATCATCTTCATATTGCAGTTTGCGTGGTTCGCCAGTCACATACCAACTTAGGGTTTGCGATCCCGATTGGATTGCTCGTTGAGCATTGTCGAGTTTGTATTTGTTCTCTTCTAGCCGTAATTTTGAGAAGCCGCGTTTGGCGTCGAGCTCATACCGCATGAACGGCCGCTGTTCCGCGGCGATCTTGCGCATCTCTTCCTCGATGCGGGGAAAGTCATCCGAGCTGATCGGGGTGTCGAGCTTGATGTCGTAGTAGAAGCCGTTGTCCAGCGGTGGGCCGTAGGCGAGCTGGGTTGCGGGCCAGAGTCGCTCGATGGCCTCGGCCATGACATGGGCGCAGCTATGGCGGAGCAGGTAGAGCGCATCGGCCTTGTGCTGGTCGTCACGCCACTTGCTCTTCCCCTGCTTGTCGAACCGCGGGGCGGTGATGATGGACAGGTCGATGGGGTCGGGTTGATCCTGCCCTTCGCGGGACTCGGAGGCGGGCGTGTTGAGGATGCTGGCGAACGGTCGATTAACATCGACCAGCTCGCCGTTGACGCGCGCACCGATCGCGGCCTTGGCTAGGCCTTCACCGATCTGCCGCGCGGCATCGAGCGGGGTGGCGTCGGCGGGCAGGTCGAGGGTATTACCGTCGGGCAGGGTGATTTTCATGGGTCGAGCTTGGGGGTTAGAGGGCCGTGGAAGGCTCAAGATACGACAAAGGCCGCCTCGCTGGGGCGGCCTGGCTGGGATTCACGTTTGCGTGGCGTGGAATCAGCGGCGGCCGCACCCGGCGGGCGTGGTCGTGGTGGTGGTCGTCGTCTTGGTCAGCGTCTGCCGCATGTCGTCTCATAGCCTACCTCGGCGGCGGCGGCGGTCAAGGTTAGAATCGGGCCATGCCCCCCGACCCCACCGCCGTCGAACTCGCGCTGCCGCTCTCGGGCCGGGCTCACCGTGCCGTGGATCAGCCGATCTCCTACCTCATGACCGAAGCCCTGCGTCGGCCGGGGCTGATCTCCTTGGCCGCGGGCTTTGTCGATTACGACACGCTGCCGGTCGCGGCACTGCGCACGCTCTGCGACGAGCTGCTCGCCGACGAAGCCGAGGCCAAGATCGCCCTGCAGTACGGCACAACACTGGGCATGCCCGCCCTGCGCGAAGCGCTCTTCGAACACATGGCCACGCTCGACGGCCGATCCGTCACCGATTACCCCGGCTCGCCCGAGCAGGTCGTTGTATCCACCGGCTCCCAGCAACTGCTCCACCTGCTGGCCGACCTGCTTATCGACCCCGGCGACATCGTCATCACCGGCTACCCCAGCTACTTCGTCTTCACCGGCGCACTCTCCGCCTTCGGCCCGACCGTCCGCGGCATCCCGCTCGACGACCACGGCCTGAGGCCCGACGCGCTCCATGCCCTGCTCGATGAACTCGACCACGCCGGCGACTTGAGCAAGCTCAAGCTGCTCTACCTCTGCACCTACCACCAGAACCCGACGGGCCTGTCGCTGAGCGCCGAGCGGAAGCGGGCGATCTTCGACCTGATCATCCGCTATTCACACAAGGCCGGGCACCGCATCCTCATCATCGATGATGCGGCCTACCGCGAGCTGAACTACGAGGGCGAACCGAGCGCTTCGTTCAAGACGCTGGACACCGACAACCGGCACGTCGCGTTGCTGCAGACCTTCAGCAAGCCCTTCGCGCCGGGGCTCAAGGCCGGCTATGGGTTGGTCCCGGATGATCTGATCGAGCCGATCATGCTCAACAAAGGCGGGCGGGACTTCGGCTCCCCGAACCTGATCCAGTGCCTGCTCGACCGGGCGCTCCGCGGCGGGCTCTACGGCCAACAGGTCCAAAGGGTCTGCACCGGCTACCGCGCCAAACGCGACGCCATGCTCGACGCGCTCGATCAGCACCTCGGCCCCATCCCCGGCGTGACGTGGACGCGGCCGACCGGCGGGCTTTACGTCTGGCTCACCCTGCCCGACACGATCGACACCGGCCGTCAGGGCGATCTGTTCCGCGCGGCCCTGGAGGCAGGCACGCTCTTTGTCCCCGGCGAATACTGCTTCCCCGACGACCCGACCCGCGCCACCCCCC
>CAZTLX010000097.1:0-14524 GCA_964614575.1 uncultured Phycisphaeraceae bacterium
ACTTCACCGCCGCCCGCAGCGCTTCCGTGTCGTCCGCCTTCCCATCCCCGACCGCCCCGTGGTCCCGCACGTTGACCACGCCTGTATCCGGCGGCAGTGACGCCGCGGAAGCCACTCCACAACACAACACGGCACACCAATACACGACCCACCGGGGCACGAGATTCATGATCGGTCTAGCATGATCTGTTATACGGTTCGTCATTGCAGTTCCTTCGAGTGCTGTGCTTCAATAGCCGAGCCTGCTCACACCTCCGCTTGCGGGGCTGGCGCGAGTGGCTGGACGATGCGGCGGGATGCGGGCGACCATCGACCGCAGCGGATATTTAGGTGGTTCTCGATCGCGACTTCGAAGGGGACAACCACGCGAAACCCCGGCTCCGGCTGGCTGTTTCGCATGTGCCACATCTGGTGCGCGCACGATCCGGGGCCGACGCTGATCGCCCAGCCCTCACGGTGAAAAGCCCCCCACTCGGCGAAGAGCAGCGCGGTGCGATCGGCTTCCGCCTGAGTCGCGCCACACGGGGTCTCCCACACGCCGTCATCGACGAAGGCGCACTCGAACTGGCCGATCAAGCCCGGGACACCGCCTGTGACGCGCAAGCGCAGGTCGAAACCGTCCTCAACCCGACTGACCTCGACGCGCATCTGCACGGGGGGGAGTGGCCAGCGATCTCGCGTGGCGTGGCGTTCGCCCAAACGGTCCAGCGGGACGGCCTGGCCAAGGGGGAGCCGATAGCTCGGCTCAAACTCGCGGTTGCACTGATCGTCGATCAACGCGATGCCGCCGTCGATCGCTTCGAGCCCATGGGGGACGAAGTTCGCGCCGAAGTAGGGCAGCGAGATTTTGACGCTTGCCAGTTCGACCGGGCCAAGCTTGACGCTCATGAATTGCGGCTGTCCGACGCCGGCGGTAACGGACAACTCGCTATCACGATGACGCCACACGCCCGCGGCGGGGAAAAGCGTGGTGTAGCGATGCTTGGTCCGGGCATGGATCGGGGGGCGCTCGGCCGCTTCGGGATCGATCAGGAAGGGGTGCAGCAGCAGCGCCGACGTTCGGTCGTGCGTGCTGTGCGCAAAGAGTTGATCGGCGTAGGCGAGCCATTCGTTGTTGCCATCGCGCAGGCCCATCAGCAAATAGGAAACGGCTAAGGACATGGGAACGACCCGCTGGCCCCGATCCTGACGCGCGGAGAACAGCGTCACCACGCTTGCGTCGTGGTGAAACATGTCGGCCATCATCCCCAGGTTGGCACGGACCGGTTCGAAGAGGTCCGGCCGGTCGCGATAGATCGCCGTATTGATCAGCCCGCGGTTGCTCACCGCGTTGTAGATGCCGGTGCTCCGCTCGCTGTACTGTCCATCCGCGTCGATATCGACCCCTTCGCCCAGCAACTGGTCCACGTATGCGTCGGCGTCGAGGTCGGGGAACAATTGGCCCGCCATGCTCAACGCCCCCGTAATCACCCAGCGATGGTTGGGCGTATGGAAGCCTCGGCCGATGATGCCGCGTGCCATCGTCTGGACCAGCGGGCTGAGCAGTTTGTCGATCGCCGCCGCGCAAGGGGCGTCGAGATGTCTCCGACAACTCATCAACAGCGGCACCAGCGTATCCACGGCAAAGGCGGTGTCCGGTGGGGAGTGCCAATTGGTTGATTTGAGACTGGTCAGCCCCTCGGGCGACAGATCGCGATGCGCATATTCACACTGTGCGGCGAGCACCGTGAACACACGGTCGTCTGCGTGATAGCGACTCAGTGGATGCGCGTAGGCGAAGCCCAGCATGGTGAGACCGGCCGCGTCGAACTCGGCGCATTGGGCCTTGCGTGTCACCGTTGAGCCGAAACGTGGGCTTCGACGATCCAGGTCCGTCACCGCGCAGACCTCGGGGATGAGGTCATCCACGATTCTGACCATTGCTTTGAGTTCGTACATCCTATTTGCCTTGCGGTGCGGGCACATTCTCCGCGCCCTGGCGTCCGGCAGCAACCACCGCTACCGCGCAACGCTCTTGCTTACATCACGCATGTGCGACTCGCCCGGACCCTTAATCGCCGCGGATTCATGAACAAGCTCCTTTTCATTCGAATCGCTCATGTATTGTGACGACATACCGTGAGGTAACAGCGGTAGTGCGATCGACGGGTGTCGCGGCCGCAAATCAAGTGAGAATCAAGTTGTGAGTGATATCTGTCTCGCGGGCCTCCCGCAAGTACGCCCGTTGCCCCGGGCATCTCTATCTTGACAGTTCATCCACCCACAGATCATTGCCGAGGTTGGCGGTCATCGCGGCGTTGATCGTGTCGAAAGTATACGATCCGCTGCTGCCGTCAACATGCGATGCGTTGGTGTTGACACCGGCCCCGTGACGGAAATCAAGCAGCCCTGAGTCGAGGAACTTGGTTTGTGGGTTGCCTCCCGAGAGGCTGATAGGGCTAAGGTGCATCTGACCCTCGTAGAAGCTATGCGGGGCACCCGGCTTGCCGCTGAGTTTTTCGATGACCAGAACGCGCTGGCTGGGAAGGTTTTCCAGACGCCGCCAGAAGTGGGTTGGTGCCGGCCCGCTCTTGTTACCCACCGTTCTGGCCGGGAAGGTGTAACTGGGCCAGTAGCGGAAATTGATCTCGGGATCGCCGCTGTTGCGGTTGTTCCAGCCGCTCCCGATCTTGCGTGTCGCCAGGTCGCTCTCGGGGCAGGCGTACACCGCCGGGAATCGAGCCGAGCCAACGATGTAGCCCAGGCTACTCGACCCGTTGCGTTTGGCATCGGAAAAGGCCCACGCCCAGTCGCCCTCGAACCCGCCTCCCATTCCCTGGCCGGGCCGAAGCGTCCCGCCATTGTCGGTGGCATAGGTGTGCTGGGCGAGCATGATTTGCCGGGCATTGCTCTTGCAGGCGACATCCCGCGCCGCCGCCCGCGCGCCCTGCAACGCCGGCAGCAGCAGCGCGATGAGCAGCGCGACGATGCTGATCACGACCAGCAATTCGATGAGCGTAAAGGCGGTGGGGGCGGTTCGTCGCATGGTGCGGGCCTCAATCAGAGCGGTGAATCGCGCGGCGGCACGGGGCCGAAACCACCGGGCCGACTTCCGTCGGCGCGGCGGCAGGAGGAATCAGGTCAAGGCTCACGCCTCACGACGCCCCCGGAAGCTTCCCCGCCCGAGCATCAGCAGGCCTCCAAGCCCCATCAGCGCCAACGACGCCGGTTCGGGGATGACTTCGCCGTTGAGAATAAAATCATCGAAACGGGCGAGGCCGGGAGATGGGTTGTCGTCGTAGAATACAAAGCGGAAAGCGATCTCTTGAACATTGTCGTACGTGCTGCTGGAAAGGTCTGCTGTGAACGAAGGCAGAGTGCTGCTGTTGCCATTTCCTATGTCGTCTATCTCACTAAATGCGCCGCCGTCCACGCTGGCAAAAACGGCTAACCTACGCGGAGCGCTGTCCGTTCGCGAGTGCTTGTATTTCAGGTCGGTGAGATCCAAAGATTTTCCTGCATTGGCTTCGACACTGAAGGTGATGTATTGCCCGGTACTATGGGCGAGAGCTTTAGTCTCTTCGTAATCGGAGTTGGTGATCCTCGCCTGATTGTTACTAAAGACAAGGCTGTTGTTGACGTTGGGTCCAGCAGTCACTGCAGTTGCGGTGACTTGGGCATCGATTGTCGTGGCCGATCCCGATGCCGAATTGAAATCGTAGGAAACGATGATATCGGCATGCCCGGCGGACGAGATGCCGAGCATCAGCGCGGCGGTGAGAACGGTGGTGGTCAGGGTTTGGCGAAGCATGTGAAGGCCTCCATTGGGGGTGAAAAGCGATAAACGAGACACGAAACGGGGGCACGCGGAATGTCCGGGTGCCGGGGATTCCGGGGATTCCGGGGGTTGCGCGGTGGATTCAGTTGGTCGGGGGTGCTGCGGCAAGTTTTCTCCTTCTTTCGGGGTTCGATTCGAGGGGATAGAAAAACAGGATCAACGATCGGCCGGGGACGGCCCGGCCAGGTGTTCGGTGTGCTCCATCCGAAGGGGCACGGGCATCGGCGGGGCGTCGGTCGCCCGGCGCTGGATGCGGTCGCGCAGCATCGCCACCGCCCGCTTGCCGATCTCCCGCTCGGGGAGCACGGCGGTGGGCACGCGCAGATCGAAGTGCCGGACCGCTTCGTCATGGATGGTGAACAGCGTCAGGTCGCGCGGCAGGGTGAGGCCCATCCGGTCGGCCGCGGCCAGGATCGGCGCACTCTCGTGGTGCGTGTAGCAGAGCACGGCGGTGGGCCGATCGTCGGCGGCCAGCCAGGCGCGGGTGAAGGTGAGACGCTCGGCCAGTTCGATATTGCCCTTGTCGCAGATGAGCCGGGGCGTGAGGCCGGCCTCACGCATGGCGTCGTGGTAGCCGGCGCGGCGGTCGGTGTTGCTGTAGTGCGGGTCGGCCGGCGACGGGCCGTAGGTGTAATCGACAAACGCGACACGGGTGTGGCCGGCTTCGATGAGCAGGCGGGTGGCGTCGCGGGCCCCGGCGTGGTCGTCGGGGTGGACGCAGTCGTGGGGCTGTTTGGAGTTGATCCAGACGCTGGGCAGGCGGTACCGGGCGATCAGGTCGACCATCCGCGGGGGGATGTGGGCGTTGTAGTTGATCAGCAGGCCGTCGCTGGTGAGCTGGCGCAGCAGCTTGGGCATGGCGTCGGGGTCGGTGAGTTTTTCGTCGGGCAGTCGGGCGATCGTGAGGTGCAGGTCGGCCTCGGCCAGGGCTTCGTCGATGCCGTCGAGCAGGCGCGGGGGCATCTGGCTGCGGTTGTTGTATTGGCTAAGCAGGAGGGTGACCGCGCCGAAGCGGCCGGTGGCGGTGGAGCGGGCGGCGGCATTGGGGCGGTAGCCCAACTCGAGAGCGGCCTGCTGGACGCGTCGGCGGGTGTCCTCGGCAAACATCCGGGCCCGCTTGCCCGAGGGGTTGAGGATCTGGCTGACCGTGGGGGCCGAGACCCCGACGCGATCGGCGACATGTTGAAGCGTGACCGCCATAAACATGATATTACAGCGCTTGTATTGGCAATGCAAGCGCTTTGATGTATGATTTGATGCATCCTTCCCGGACCTGATGACATGAGCCTTGCCCCCCCGCTTCGAAACAAATTGACGCCCCGCGAACCGGTCGTCGTCCGATCACCGGGCCGTCCGGGCGTCTGGCTCAACGAGGACAACGCTCACTTCTACGACCAGCACCCCTCGGAGCAGATGACTGAGCTGGGGGTCCGGGCGCTGGTGGATCGGTATGCCGACGGGACCGGGGTGGCCGGGCTGCCGTTGTGCGTGAATGTGCAGCGGGCGTTGTTCGACAGCCGGGTATGGGAGCCGTTGTATGTCGATTACGACCCCGAGGGGCCCGACGATCAGCCGTGCCTCTGCTCGCTGCCGGCCAAAGCGCGATCCATGACCCCCGACCAGCGCGGGCGGTACTGGGTCCACAACCTGTGGTTGCTCAAGCACCGCGGCGTGGATCACCCGGCGGTCTGGCTGGACCAATGCCGAGCGCGCGGCGTCGAGGGCTGGCTGAGCATGCGGATGAACGATTGCCATCACAACGATGATGAGCGGTCGTTCTGGCACAGCACCCTGTGGAAGAGCCGCCCGGACCTGCGCCGATGCCCGAAGCGCGACGGCGACTGGTTCGAAAGCGCTTTCGACTATGGCCAACCCGAGGTGGTCGAGCACCATCTTGCCCTGCTGCGCGAGCTGTGCGAACGCTATGACATGGATGGCATCGAGCTGGACTGGACCCGCTGGGTCCGCCACTTCAAGCCGGGGCACGAGCAGACCGGCGCGGCCGTCCTGACCGAATTGATGCGTGAGGCGCGTCGGTTGACGGCGTCGGCGGCCAAACGACAGGGCCGAGCGGTCAGCATCGGCGTCCGACTGCCCAGCGACCCGCAGGCGTGTCTGCAACTGGGCTATGACATCGTCACTTGGGGTCGGGAAGGTCTGGTCGATCAGGTGGTCCTGGCCCCGTTCTTTCAGCAGGCCGAGTTCGAGTGGCCCCTGGCGATGTGGCGGGCGCTGGTCGGTCCGCAGGTGCGGCTGCTGTGCCAGCCCGAAGCGATCATCCGCCCGTACCCCGAGGTCGGGGATCGTGACTGCTTTGTGGACTACCCCCTGCTGTTCGGTTCGGCCGCGTCCGCCCTGCACCGCGGGGCGGACGGGGTCTACCTGTTCAACGAGTGCTACCGCGCTGCCCCGACGGACGGCTGGGTTAAACGCCACCCCGGGCTGCTGGATCGACTGCTCAACGACGTCGGCGACGCGGCACGGCTGCGCGAAGCCCCGCGACGGCATCCGGTGAGCTATACGCAGGTCGTCGGGCCCGGTGCCGCGGACAACGCGGTGCTGCCGATCCCCTTGACTAAGCCGCCGGGCTTCTGGAGCTTCGGCCGGCACGGCCAAGTCATCACACTCCGTATCTGCCTCGGCGATCAACCGCGACAGGCACCGCTGCGGCTGGAGCTGGGATTCGACACACCGGAGGCCGACCGCGGCTTGCGGGTGTGGCTCAACGGGGTGCCACTCACCGAGCAGACCTCCCCCACCGCCGTCCGCCGCCCGTCCACCGCGACGGATGTCGTGGCGTTTTCCGTGCCGCCTTCGGTGGCCCGGGACGATGTGAACATTATCGAGCTGCTCCCCCGGGCCGACGCGCCGGGCAGCATCGTCTGGGCCGAGTTACTCGTCGGATCGTGATAGACGGGCGTCACAAGACTTACAAGGCAGTTACCTCATGATCGTGAAGAAAAGGATGCAGCCGTGCCGGCTTGCCTCGGCCCGGCGCTGGGCTTTGGTTCTGGCTTGGACCCTGACCTTGGCACCGGTGGGTTTGGCCCAGTCTGACGCAAACCCGGATCGCGCCGAGCCGGTCCTCGCGGACGCGGAGCTGGAGGTGGTCTCGGTGAATTGGGGGGAAGAGCTGCTGGAAGGCGGCGTGACGATGATCGCGCTGGGGGCGCTGAGCGTCGCGATGCTCGCGTTCGCGGTTGAGCGACTGGTGGTCTTGCGGACCCGACGGTTTATCCCAGCAGGCCTGACCAAGCGCGTCAAACCTCTGTTTGCCGCCCGGGATTTTGAGGGCATCCGGACGATATGCGACCAGCATCCCAGCACGCTGAGCCGGGTGATCCAGTACATGGCCAATCACCATCAGGCCCCGCCCGAGTTGGTGGCGCAGACCGCGGGCGATCTGGGGGCGCGGGAGATCGTGGACCAGGAGCAGAAGACGGTACCCTTTGCCGTGATCGCCGCGCTCGCGCCGCTGCTGGGTCTGCTGGGCACGATGATCGGCATGATCGAAGCCTTCAAGCTGGTCGAGGTGTTCGGAGACGAGGGCGGCGCTTCCATGCTGGCCGGGTCGATCTCCAAGGCGCTGATCACCACGGCGGTCGGCCTGATCCTGGCGATCCCGGCGATCACGCTCTACCACTACTTCAAGCATCGCCTGCACGTCATCACCCAATCGCTCGAACGCGAAACCGAAGACCTCTACAGCGCATGGTTTGTGACTGCCGCCCCCGGAAGCATTCCCGCCCGTGGAAACGCGTCCGGAAGTCCAACCGCAAGCGTTACGGGCAGCACAACCAGTGCGATCGCGCCCGGTGCTGCGCCTAAGCCCAAGGCTGAGGCGATTCCCAAACCGGCGGGGAGGTTGTGATGCGGATGCGTCGGCGATCCAAGTCGAAGGCGGAGGCCGCGGTGATGATGTCACCGCTGATTGATTGTGTGTTTCTGCTGCTCATCTTCTTCCTGGTCACCAGCATCATCAAGCGTTATGAGCGGCAGATCCCCGTCACCCTTGCCGACCCCACCGCCGCGGTCGCCACGGAGGGGCGCTCCGATGCGTTACGGCTGGGCTTAAGCACATCCGGGCAGTTGTATCGAGACGAAGCGGGGCTGAACCTGCGAGCCGGGGCAGCCGAATTTGTGCGTGTCGCCGATGTCTCGGCGTTGGTCGCGCAGATCATCGAACGGCACGGCCCGGACATGCCCGTCGAGGTGGTGGTGGAGCAGGAGACCCCGTTCCAGACCGTGATCGATCTGCTCGACCGCCTGCAGCACGCGGGCCTGACCACGGTGCGATCACGTGTGCGCGATGGAAAGATTTGAGGTAGTCCCATGCGGATGCAACGCGACAGCGAACACGACGCCGAAGTGATGATGTCGCCGATGATCGACGCGGTGTTTCTGCTGCTGATCTTCTTCCTGGTCGCCACGATGCTCAAGAAGGAGAACCGCGACATCGACATCGTGCCGCCGGAGTCGGCGTCGGCGGTCCGCCTGCTGCCCGACGACGACACGCTGGTGCTGGGCGTGGATCGGCAAGGCGACTTCTACTGGCAAGGTGTCCCGATGTCGCTCGATGATCTGCACCACCGGATGCGCGAGGTGGCGTTGACCGACCCCGTCCGCCGCATCCGGCTCGACGCCGACGCACAAACACCGTACGTGCATGTGGTGCAGGTGCTCGATCTCACGCAGTTCAACGGCATGCACAACGTGGGCATCCGCACCTACGACAGCCGATACAACCGACGCTGATTGCGAGGCCGCCATGAATCGAACCGCAAAACCAAACCGGCCCGCGAAGTCTATTTTTAACGCACACCTGAAGCAGCACTGGTTCGCGTGGGTGCTGGCGCTGTCGTTGCTGATTCACATCGTCGGGCTCATCGTCGCCCAGCCCTGGGCGCGGACCACGATGCAATTTGATCGCCAAGCCGAGGAGGAGCGGACGCAACTGGTCAAGCAGCGCGAGCTGGAGCGGGAAGCATTGGAGCGTCAGCGGCGTCAGCAGGTGCGTCTGCCCCGCGACCAGGCCGAAGACCTGCGCAGACGCGAAGAGCTGAAACACCGCGACGTCCTGCGCGAAAACATCCGTCGGCTTCAGGCCGCCCGGGAGCGTGCTTTGCAGGAGCGTGAACAGACGCTGGAGAAACTCGCGCAGCGCACCGAGCGTGACCTGGTGCCCCGACAGTTGGAGCGGCTGCGACAGGAAGTCAGGAAGTTGCAGCACGAAGCGCATCAAGTGAGCCGCGAACCGCAGTTCGGGAAGAAGCCTCATCAGATGAAGGGGGAGATTAGCGAGCTGATGGATCAGGTCGAGGCGATGCAGCAGAAAGCGTCGCAAGACGATAACGATCTTGCTGACACCAAAGAAGAGGCCAGGGAAATCGCCGAGGTGGTCGCCCGCCTTGGTGGGCAGTACGAGCAATGGGAAGCCGAATCGCACAGCTCGGCCAAGGGCCGCACCGGCCGAGCCGCCAACGCCGCACGAGCTGCGGAGAAGATGGCGCAGCAGGTCGCGGCGGGCGTGGATGTCGCGGCGATGAACGACACCGCCGCGGCCGAGCCGATCGCCCAAATCCCCCAACCCGTGGCCGAGGGGCTGCCGCCCGACACTCCGCCGGGCGAACTGTACGACGCGGCCGTGGAACTGGAACGACAATACGCCCAAGCCGACCAGCACGCCCGCGGCGCGGAGTTGGCCGTGTTGCAGGGCACATCGCTCGCGGACGGCCTGAAACGGGTCGCGTCTTCCCCACCGTCGCGGCCCGATCTCTCAGACGCACTGCGTGCCGTTGAACCCGGAAGCGACGCGTCGGTCCAGACCGTGGGCGACCTCAACGCCTACCGCCAGGCGATCGCCACCGCGACGGCGGAAACGACCGACATGGCGCGGCGGGCGGGTCGCCAGACCGACCCCGCCCGGCAAGCCGGTTCGGCGCGGCAGAGGGTTCACGCCGATGCCGCCCAAGCCCAACGTCAGGCCGCCATGGAACAACGCGCCCGCTCAGGGCAACGCGGACAGGTGATCGATCTGGTCCCGCTGCAACTCGGCGGGGGCGGCAACCGTCTCGGCGGGACGGGCGAGGGGCTTCGTGCGGCTTCCGCAGGCGGAGGGCAGATGGCCATGGGAACCGGCGATCGCGAGGTTCGGCTTTCCGGGCGGCAGGTCAGCGCCAACGCCCTGCCCGGACGCATGCTCACCGACGATTCCGACCGCCAGGGCTTCATCTACATCGACACCTGGTACATCATCGGGCCGTGGAACAACTGGGCGCGCGCCGACTTCGAAATCGTCCACCCGCCCGAGCAACGTGTCGATCTCGATGCGATCTATCACGACGGCAAATTTGCCGATCAACCCAGCCACCCCGACCACAAACTCCGCTGGCAGTTCGTCCAGTCCGATCAGATCGCCATCCAGCCACCACGCATCCACCACTCCGCCACCTATTACGCCTACACCGAGGTTTATTCGGATCGAACCCGCGAGATGCTCGTCGCCGTCGCTTCCGACGACATGGCCAAGCTCTGGCTCAACGGCGACGTGGTCTGGGCCGACCACGGCCAATCGGGGTGGAACCTCGACGAGGGTTTTCGTCGGGTTATCTTCCGCAAGGGGTTCAACACCCTTCTGGTGCGCATCGAGAACGGCCCCACTTACTGTGCGTTCTCTGTGCTGCTGTGTCCGCCTCAGATACTCGATTAGTGCAATAGGCGTGATTCATCTCTTTCTGCTGATATGTCTGATTTATGGCCAGGTTCGGTGGCCCGAGGGGCCGTTATGATCCTAAAACCGTCAGCGACAACAGTTTTCCCATCAGGGCGTCGCCGTTCGCTGCGGCGAAAATCACACGACCGCCGCCCACCGATCGGGCAAAGACCGCGGGTCGGTCCTTGCCTGTTTCCCCGACGAAAGTTGCCAGCACTTCGGCGTCCCATTGCTCGGGCTGATCGTGCCAAGTCTCCACGGGGCAGACGTCGCCGTTGTTGAAACGAACCGATTCTGGGCCCGGTTGATCCTTCGTCACAATCGGATCGATACGGCCGAGGACGCCGGTCAGCGTGCGCAGGGGTCCGCCCAGTTCGGGGTGATAGATGGCGGTGCGGCTGCGTGTGGCGGCTTTGCCGGTCACGATGAGCGTGCCACCGGCCTGCACAAATCGCATGAGGGCATCGGCGTTTTCCGGATCGAACAAACGGGGAGACGGCAGGATTACAAGCTGGTATCCGGTCAATTCCTTGCCCGGCGGAACGACGTCGATCGGACCGTGCGCGGCCCGGGCCGGGCCGTAGGCGCGGATGACCGCATCCAGGTAGCGTGGCCCTTCGTAACGGTCGTAGGGGTCACGATGCATATCGTCCCGTGCGTTGTCTAGGCAGTAAACAAGGGCCACCCGACTCTGCTTGGTGGCGTCGAAAGCGGGTTCCAACTCCCGCCCCCATGCGACCAATTCCCGGACCTTCGCGGCTCGGTCATCGAAGGGCTTGCCCGCGTAATCAAGGATGGTGTGGCTGGTCGCTTCGACATTGCCTCGGTGGGCGCGGTAGTGCCAGAACACAATCAGATCGGCGCCGTGCCGATGCAGCAGACCCAGATGCTCGCGGTTACAGTCTTTAGCCCGCAGGCTGGTTTCCATGATTTTGATGGGTTTGCGGGTGGCCGTGCGCAGCCAGTCGCAGGCCAGGGCGGTGAAATCGGGTTCGTGCCCGTGTCCTGCGGCGGCGGCGCCGAAATAGGCGTCCCAGCCGCCGGCGTCCAGTTGGGCCGCCAGCGCCCCGTGGTCGATGCCACGGTCGAACATCGCGGTGCAGTTGTGCGTGATCCATTGCCGATCGCGGATCACCGGCCGCAGCGCGTCGTATTGGATACGGGCGAATTCCAGGATCATGTCACTGAAGAATCGGCCGTGATCGATGACCCAGCCACGGCTGACGCGGTCGTGGCGGGGCGTGATGACCTGACCCCAGGCGCTGAAGTTTTGGTTCCAGAAGCCCAAGCCCCACGCCTCATTCAGTGCCTGAAAGCTGGGGTATCTCTGACGCAGCCAACGCCGGAACCGCCAAGTCGCGTCGGGGGAGTGCGATTCGGGCGGGGCCAGCTCCGGCCCGACCAGCTCGTTGTCGATCTGCCAGCCTAGGACGGCGGGGTGCTGCCCGAACTGCTCGCCCATGCGTGAGGCGATCTCGGTGGCGTAGTCCCGGTAAATCGTGGAGCACAGGTCCACATCTCGCCGCGAGCCAAACGGCCGCCGCTGCCCGCTTCGCAGCTCAATCATGACCGACGGGTACTGGCTGGCGAGCCACGCGGGCGGCGTCGCGGTAGGGGTACAGAGGATGGCCTTGAGGCCCCGGCGGTGCAGCTCGTCGAGATAGTGGTGTGCCCACTCCCACCGATACTCGCCCTCGGCAGGCTCCAGTGCCGCCCACGCGAAGTCGAATACGCGGACGCAGTCCAGGCCCAACTCGGCGATGCCATCCAGGTCGCCGGGCCAGTCCGCTTGGGGGGTCAGTTCCGGGTAATGCGCGATACCGAATTGCATGGGGCGTCTCGTAGGGTCAGGGGGTGGCACGGCGGGCGATCGAGAAAGTGAAGAAAGCTTGTGAATTTATGCTTGACATCCTACCTGCAGGCGGATAATTTACCAGTAAATGAATTGAACGGTCAATCCAACCCGTTTTCTGACACCTGATTCTCTCTTACACATGGCCACCATCGCTCAAATCGCCGAAGCCGCTCAAGTCTCCCGCCAAGTCGTGAGCAAGGTGCTCAACGGTGGCCGCTCTTCGGCGGGGGCCGGCCCGCAGACCCGGGAGCGGATCGAGCGATTCGCCCGCGAACTGGGTTACCGCCCCAATTCCGCGGCCAAGGCGATCTCGACCGGACGGTTCGGAGCCATCGGCCTGGTCATGAGCCAGCACCGCCACCAGAGTACGGTGTTTGCCGAGATGCTCCGTGGCCTGCACGAGGGCCTCGATGCCGACGCCTATCACCTGAGCGTCAACTTCATCGACGACCAAAGGCTGGTCTCCGAGGAGATGCTGCCCAAGGTGCTGGGGCAGGCGATGGTCGATGGGATGATCCTCAACTACACCCACGCCGCCCCCGAGCGGATGGTGGAATTGATCAAGCGCCACGCCATGCCGACCATCTGGCTCAACGCCAAGCGAGAGCGGAACTGCGTCCACATCGACGACTTCGGCGGGGCTGGCCAGGCCACCCGGCGGCTGCTGGCGATGGGGCATCGGCGGGTGATGTACGCCGATTTCACCGGGGAATATGAAACCGCGCAAGAGATGCACTACAGCCGTCCGGACCGCATGGCGGGCTACGAGGCGGCAATGCGGGAAGCCGGGCACGAGCCGCTGACCATCCTGCTGCCCGCGTTCGAGGACATGATCGGTACCGCCGCGTCGATCCTCTCGGGCCCCTCGGCGCCGACGGCGGTGATCGGCTACGGCCTGCCCGAAGCCGAGGCGTTCGCCTACGCCGCATACGCCAAAAGCCTGCGGATCGGCGACGTGCTGCGATTGGTCACCTTCGCCGCCAACCTGCCGCCCGGCGGCCCGCTGATCGACGTTTACGAACTGCCCGAGCGTGAGATGGGCCGCGCCGCCGCCCGAGCGGTGCTGCGGCGGATCGACGACGGCGGCAAACCGCTGGCACCGATCACCGTCCCGTTCGGCCCGCTGATGAATCGTTCACACTCCAAGGCCACGTTGGCCTGAGCGTTTTTTGATTCTTTCACCCCGTACCAGGAGGCCCTTGCCATGAACCGACTCGACCACACAACCCCGAATTCCACCCGAAACGGAGGCAACCCCATGAAACGCATTGAAAACTCGATGGCACGGACGACGCAGACAGGTTCTAGGAATTGCACCCGGTCCCGCATCGGCTGTGGCATCATGACCGGGGTTATTACCGTAGCCGCGCTATCCTTTGGAGGCGCTGCGGACGCAACTTTGATCAGTTATGGTGGGGACGTCGTTTCCAAGACGCAAAACCTGACTCGCGGCTGGAGTCTGTCGGGATCGACCGCAACCGTGAGCTTCAGCGACGCCAGCGCCTTGAGTCCCGCTTCGGATTACACGGGCCCCGAGTTCTTTGGCGGGGCATCTAGTTCGATTACGGGTTCTGCAACCACAAGCTCTAATGGAAACTCAGCAGCAGTTCAGCAGCAGGACTCGGGTTTCGACCGGATCAGCCTTACTTATAATATCGGCAATGATGACCCATCTGCCAAGACGATGGAATCTGCGGGCTTGGTCTATTTCAAAACCGGGACCGGATTCGATGTGTCAAGTAATGATGCCTTTTCGGCTGATGTCTCGAATGCATTTGGCGGGAGTACTGCTGCCGCCCGATGGCTGGTTCGGGACGGTTCAGGCAGCCTGTACGTCTCCAACGAGACATTTGCATTCGGTGGTGCGTCTTCATCAAATCTGACTGGTACGACATGGGCTTTGCTGGATACCAGCGGGTCGGACTTCTTCCAGACTTATGGTTCATTCGGTTCGCTCTCTCTGACCGGCTTGACAGGTGCCGGTGTTTACTACGAGGGAGTACGGAATGGCCTCACCAGCACAGGCAACGCGAATGGCACCGGCTTCCGCGTTAATCAGTTTGAGGTGGTTCCCGAGCCCGCGTCCCTTGTGTTGCTGGGGCTTGGAGGCCTCTGCCTGCTCGGTGGCCGTCGTCGGCTC